>NZ_JAMYVK010000005.1:0-190520 GCF_040323975.1 Mesorhizobium sp. M0019
AAATCACCTCCTACAGGAAGTGAATCATGAACCACGCCTCACTGGAATCCCTCGCGATTCAAACTGAACGTCCGACGCTCTAGGCATCGCCGCAGCGTCGCTGCTGCCTCTTTCCGAGTCGAGAGCTCAAACGGCAACATCGGGTGCCGCAGCCACAGGTGCAAGGTCATCGAACCTTCAGCGTCGCATGCTCGGCTCGCTGGAAGTCTCTGCCATGGGGATGGGCTGCCAAAACTTTGCCGGGATGTACAGCCCGCCCACGAACAGGCAGGAGGCCGTGCGGATCATCCGGGCGGCGCATGACCGGGGCGTGACCTTTTTCGACGTCGCTGAAGTCTATGGACCCTTCCTGGGCGAGGATATTGTTGGCGAGGCGCTTTCGCCGATCCGCGACCAGGTGATCATCGCGACCAAGTTCGGCTTCGACATCACGCCCGAAGGCCAGGTCACAGGCGTCAACAGCCGCCCTGACAATATCAAGCGGGTGACCGAGCAACAGCTCCGCCGCTTGAAGACGGACTACATTGATCTTCAATACCAACACCGTGTCGATCCGACCGTGCCCATCGAAGACGTGGCCGGAGCGGTGCAGGAATTGATCCGTGAAGGCAAGGTCCGCCACTTCGGCCTGTCCGCTGCAGGCGAAGCGACCATCCGCCGCGCCCACAAAGTGCAGCCGGTCACGGCGGTGCAGAATGAATACTCTGTCTGGACCCGCGATCCGGAGGTGGAGGTTCTGGCGAGCTGCGAGGAGCTTGGCATCGGGTTCGTGCCATGGAGCCCGCTCGGCATGGGATACCTGACCGGTACTGTCACCCCCATGTTCGTGCATGGCCCTGCCGACCTACGGGCCAACCTGCCGCGCTTCACGCCTGAAGCCCGCCGCGCCAACTGGCCGGTGGTCGAACTGCTACAGCGTGTAGGCGCGCACGTCATCAGGCTGCGCCCGGCCAGGTCGCCCTTGCCTGGTTGCTCGCCCGCAAGCCGTGGATCGTGCCCATTCCCGGCCCGATAACGGAGGACCAGATGGACCAGAACATGGACGCGCTGCAGGTCCAGTTGAGTGCGGCCGATGTCAAGGAGATCGATGACGGCTTTGCCCGGATCACGGTCCAGGGCGCGCGTCTGAGCCCACCAATGCTCGCGATGATCGATACCGGCGCAAAACTTGGAACGAGTTCCAAGGGCGGAACCGGCATGTCACCGGTCAGGTGACCAACCCACAAGAACCGACGGGCTGAAGTCTAGCCGGGTACCGGCGGCGCTTCTTGTCCGAGGCGCTGCCACCTCTGTGGTCCTCGCTCCGGTCTTTCCGGATCGGTAGGGCCAGCCAGAGAGCACAACGAAGGAGACTACCATGAATAACAACAATCGGGTCGCTGTAATCACTGGTGCATCCTCCGGAATCGGTGAGGCGCTGGCACGTGAGCTTCTTTCATATCGCGTAGCCCTTCTAGGGCGGCGCCTCGAGCGTGTCGCGGCACTCGCAGACGAACTCGGCGAAGGCGCTATCGCGATCCAGGCTGACGTGACCGACCGGGACTCCATCGCTGGAGCCGCCGCGCGCGTCCAGGAGTTCGGCGGCGCCGATGTTCTAGTCAACAACGCAGGCGTGATGCTCACAGCGCCGTTTGGATCGGCCAAGCGATCCGAGCATCGGCAGATGGTCGAAACCAATCTCCTGGGTGCCATGACTGTGACTGAGGTTTTCCTTGACCAACTCCGCGCCAAGAAGGGAGATCTGGTGAACATCTCTTCTGTGGCAGGTCGCGTAGCTCCAGCCGGGTTCGCTGCCTATTCGGCAACCAAATGGGGGATCAACGGCTGGTCCGAGGCGCTTCGCGTCGAACTCCAGCCAGACATCCGCGTGATAGTCATCGAGCCTGGTGCGGTGGCGACAGAATTATCCGACCACATCACACACGAGGAAAGCAAAAAGTCTGCTCAGGACTACCGCGACAATGTTGCAATTCCGGCTCAGGACATCGCCGAAATCATAGCCTTTGCTCTCAGCCGGCCGAAGCGGACGTCCCTCAACGAGATCCTGGTCCGCCCGACCGTGCAGGCGATGTGAACAACTGTCTTACAGCCCCATGCGCCGCAAGATCGGTGAAGGGCTGACAACATGAAAGGACACATGAGATGAGTAACAAAGTGTGGTTCATCACCGGGGCAGGACGTGGCCTCGGCCTGGACATTGCCAAGGCGGCCCTGGCAGCCGGCCACAAGGTGGTCGCGACTGGCCGTAATCCAGACAAGGTGGCGAACGCTCTAGGTGCTTCCGACGACCTTCTTGTCGTGAAACTCGATGTCACCAAGGCCGCTGACGCCGACGCCGCCACGCAGGCGACCCTTGAGCGGTTCGGACGGATCGACGTGCTGGTCAACAACGCGGCCAGCTTCTACGCCGGGTATTTCGAGGAACTGTCTCCCAAGCAGATGCAGTTGCAGCTAAGCACGAGCCTTGACGGTCCGATGATCGTGACGCGGGCGTTCCTTCCGGTCATGCGCAAGCAGCGCTCCGGCCAGATCGTCTCGATCTCCTCGACGGCAGGTCTGATGGGCTTTGAATTCTGCACAGCCTACTCTGCTTCGAAGTTTGGCCTCGATGGCTGGATGGAAGCGCTGCAGACTGAAGTCGGTCCGTTCGGCATCGAGACGATGATCGTCAACCCAGGCTTTTTCCGCACGGAGCTTCTGACGGAGGAGTCCACCAGTTACGCGGAAATCGCGATCGAAGATTATCACGAGCGACGCACGGCACAGATTGCCTTCTGGAAGTCCCAGAACGGCAAGCAGGGCGGTGACCCCGCTAAGCTGGCACGCGCTCTAATCACGCTCGCTGAGCAGGACGAACTGCCACGGCGCTTCCTCGCTGGCTCTGACGCTATCCAGGTGGCGGAGCAGAAGATTGCTCTCTTGCAGCAGCAGATCGAAGCGTACCGAGAACTGTCGAGTTCTCTCGCCATAGACTGAGGACGCTGGAACGCCCTGAGTCCACACCCTGCGTGCGGGCTTTGGGGCATTCGCCGATCCTCTATCTGCGTACCTTCCGAAGTCCGCTTTGGGCCGACTGTAGTCTTCGGGGCCACATTACTTCCCCTTGTAAGCCCAAGGCAGCAGCTCATCGATCCGGCTCTGCTTGTGACCGTTGACGATGGCGGTGAGCGTATTGGTCAGGTAGGCCTGCGGATCGACGGCGTTGAGTTTGCAGGTCTCGATGAGCGATGCGATGGTGGCCCAGTTCTCGGCTCCAGCGTCGTGCCCCGCAAAGAGTGCATTCTTGCGATTGAGGGCTATCGGCCGGATGGTTCGCTCGACGCTGTTGTTGTCGATCTCGATGCGGCCGTCGGTCAGGAAGAGCTTCAAACCATCCCAATATTTGGCGATGTACGCCAAGGCCTCGCCGAGTGGAGACTTGGTCGCGACACGGGCGCGGTGATGGACGAACCAGGTCTGCATGTCGGTGACCAGTGGTGTTGATCGTTCCTGTCGTCCGGCGAGGCGAGCCTCCGGATCAAGGCCACGCAGTTCGGCCTCGATCCGACCCAGTTCGCTGATCCGCTTGACGCTCTCTTCGGCGATAGGTGCTGCTCCGTTGCGGGTTATCTCCACCAGCTTGCGGCGAGCGTGTGCCCAACAATAGGCAAGCCGGATGTCCGAGCCGACACGGTCAGGTGCGATCAGTCTGTTGTATCCGGCATAGCCATCGACCTGCAGGATGCCGGAGAAGCCCTGCAATATCCGTTCGGCATGAATGCCCCGAGCGTAGGTGAAGGCCACACCAGGCGGAGCACCGCCGCAACTGGATGTTCTCAACCGAACAGGCGCGCCTCAAATTGGCCAAGGCCTATCCAAAGCCAACCGCCAAAGAGTCATAATCCATGTGCAGAGATACTAGTTGCCGGCGGGCATGGTCAGTGCAGCAGGTTTGCTCCGCGTGCCTTGACGATGTTTCGCATGATGCCGTTAAGCCAGTCCTCGGTGGAGGAACCGGATCGTCTCCTGTCGATCTCGCCGATCGCCTGCTCGAGCGTCCGCTCGACCAGCCGGTCGGAAGCGTCAACGTCTCCCAGCAGCAGACGCGCTGCGAGCCTGAGCTTAGGCAGCAGGGAAAATACGTCGTCTGACGGCTCGGTCGCCAGATTTCCGCTTGATGCTTTGGGCTCGGAGGGGAAGAGAGCATCGAAAACAGCCTGGCCGTCCGAGGATTTTCTGAGGCTGCTGGCATACCGAAGGCGCTCAGGAATAACGATGTCTTCGTCGCCGCTGAAAAACACGAACGGCACGCCGCGGCGCATCAGTTCGTCCGCGATCGGGAATACCCGTCTTCCGTTGAGATTGACGTCCAGGATTGCGGCTTCCGCCTCATCGGTATGCTTCGACGCCTGTTCGACTGTCGCCACGGGGCCAAGCACGACGGCGCCCATCTTGCTGAAATAACGTGCAAGATCGCCCGCCAGCATCCATTCGTCCTCGACGATCAGGATATGCAAGCCTTGCAGGTCGCGCACCTCATTGTTCCTTCTTTCTGCGGGAGTCACGGCTGTCGGCGCGGACTTGTACAAAATGACGGGACAAGGCCTCTTGCAACCGTTCCGCGCGCGCGAGCAGACGAGGCGGGATTTCTTCGGATACCGGGACCTTGGCCAGATCCGGCGAACGTAACGAGATTTGTTTTGCCGGCTTTATCTCAGGTGGTCGTTTTGCCATTGGAACCGCCTCGAAAACCGGATGTTAATGCCCACCGGCGGTGCTTTGTTCCGTTCGAGGACTATTTACTGGCCTGAGGCTCGGTCCGGTCCTAAAGCACGTCGCGTTTTGCCGGCCTCATGCGACGCGCTTTAGGCTGTTGTTTTTATTCATCTCGTTATCGCAAAACCGCTGCACACTTTTGCGCGACATGCATTAGTCTGAGGTCCGATTTGGCGGTTTCGCAGCCGCGGCTGTTACCGAGGCGTGGCATGGTATTCCAGAACGGAAGATTTCCCATTGTCGGCGTCGGCGCATCGGCCGGCGGCATTCCCGCGATGGAGGGCCTGTTCAAAGGACTGACCGGCGGCACCGGCATGGCGTTCGTCGTCGTCACTAATCTGAGCCCAGAACGCGAAAGCCTGCTGCATGACGTTATCGCACGTTACACCGGAATGCCGGTCATCGTCGCCGAGGAGGGCATGGCGGTCCAACCCGACCAAGTCTATGTGATGCCGCAAAACGTCGTCCTCACCATCCGTAAGGGCGCGCTTTCGCTACGCCGGCCGAACACGCTTAACCGCGAGCGCAAACCGATCGACATCTTCTTCCGTGCACTGGCCGAGGACCAAGGGGAGTACGCCGTAGGCATCATCCTGTCGGGGGGCGATTCGGACGGCACGCTGGGCGCCCGGGCGATCAAGGAACATGGCGGGTTGACGATTGCCCAAGCCTCCAACGGTTCCGGCGCGCGCAACCCGGACATGCCGCAAAGCGCGATTTCGAGCGGCCTTATCGATATCGCAGCGCCCGCCGAGGAGATCGGCGCAAAGCTTCAGGCGTTTGGCCGCGGCTTCAATGTGCTGAACGGGCTGGCCGAGGGGGGTGGCGAGCACAAAGCTGACGTGGATCGGGCCGCCGATGAAATCGACCCCACTCTGCGCGGCCATTCCGGTCACGACTTTTCCAGCTATAAGACGAAGACGTTCTCCGCCAATGAAGAGGCGCAGTCGACTAATGAGGAGCTTGAGGCCTCGAAGGAGGAGAAGCAGTCGCTCAACGAAGAGCTCAGCACCATCAACGCAGAGCTGACCAGCAAGATTGAGGAGCTCGACCGCGCCAACAGCGATCTCAGAAACCTGTTCGAAAGCACAGAGATCGCAACCATATTCCTCGACCGCAACCTTGTGGTGCGGACCTTTACCCCCGCTGCATCGGCCTTCTTCAATCTGCGCCCATCCGATGTCGGACGGCCGCTGACCGACCTTTCAAGCCAGCTCGACTATCCCGAGCTGAGGCCTCACATCGAGGCAGTGCTCGAGACGGGAGAGATCCTGAACCATCACCTTGCGCGCGACGACAAGGGCCGGTTCTACCTGGTTCGCATCAACCCGTACCGGGACAAGAGCGGCAGCATCCAGGGCGTCGTCGTGACCCTGATCGACGTGACGACGCTGGCGCAGGCGGAAGAGCGTCAGCAGGTGCTCATCTCCGAGCTGAACCATCGCGTCAAGAACATGCTGGCGGTCGTGGCCAGCATCACCAACCGGACCCGTGAAAACTCGGCATCGAAAGAGGAGTTCGCCGAAGCCTTGATCGGGCGCCTGCATGCCATGTCACGAGCCTATAGTCTGCTCTCGCGCGAGAGCTGGACGGAAGCTTCCGTCGAGGAACTGCTGCGTCAGGAACTCGATCCCTTCGGCCCCGAACGGTTTGAGCTCGATGGCAAGAGGGTAAATCTCAAGCCGGCACAAGGGCTTTCCTTCGGCATGGCCATCCATGAACTGGCGACGAATGCCGCCAAGTATGGCGCACTGTCGAGGCCTGCCGGGCGGATAGTTGTCAAATGGTCGGTGGCCGACGGAACCTTCAAGCTCGTCTGGCGCGAGAAGGGCGGCCCCCGCATCAAGGAGCCAACCGACAGCGGCTTCGGCCTTACCCTTCTACGCGGAGAAATCGGCTATAGGCTGGGCGGAAAAGTTGAAACAAGTTTCCGCTCAAATGGTTTGGAGGCGGAAATCGCATTTCCTCTGACCCGCGAGGGCTCGTCGTGACCGGAAAGGTGCGTGTGCTGATCGTCGAGGATGAATGGCTGATCGCCGACGATGCGGCGGCTTACCTGCGCAAAGCCGGCCATCAGGTGGTTGGACCTGTTTCGTCGGTGACGGCGGCACTCCGGCTCGTTGGCGAAGGCGGCGTCGACGCGGCGTTACTGGATATCCAGTTGAACGACGAAACCAGCTATCCGATTGCGGAAGCGTTGCGGACGCGTGGTGTTCCGTTCGCCTTCCTCTCAGGCTTTGGTGAACGCGAAATTCCGGCCGGGTTCCGCGCTTGCAGGATCGTGCAGAAGCCGGCGAGCCAGAGTGCGATCCTGAATGCCGTGGATGAACTCGCGCGAGCCGGCTGAGGTCGCGATTTGAAAGTCGCGCCAGGTCACATCGGCGTGGTGCGTGCCTGCCGCGAACGACGAACGCCTATGGCAATATCCGCACCGGTACCGATTTGACCGCCGGAACATGAGCCTTCTCGGCTCTGTGCCACAAAGGAACCAGCGGGTTGAGCTCGGGGTAGTAACCGGCGCAATTTCCCTCCGGCACCGAGTAAGGTGTAACGCGCAGCCCGTGCACGCGGCGCTCCACACCGTCCTGCGCATTGGCTTCGAGATCGACTTCCTGTCCGGCGCTCAAACCGAGGCGCTGGATATCCTTCTCGTTCATCAACAGCACCATGCGTGTGCCGCTGATGCCGCGCAGCCGGTCGTTGTAGCCGTAGACGGTCGTGTTGAACTGGTCGTTGGAGCGCACCGTGATCAGTGTCAGCACATCACGGCCGGCGACATCGATGTCGGGATCGGTTTCAAGGCCACTTGGCAGCTTGAAGTTGGCCTTCTTGTTCGGCGTTTCCCACACCCGCTTGCTCGCCTTGATGTCGCGATGGAAGCCGCCGGGCGTCAGGAAACGCTCGTTGAAGTCGCGGAAATGTTGGGGGTAGCAGCGCTCGATTTCGTCGCGGATGCGGGAATAATCCCCAACCCACTCGTCCCATGGGATCGAACTTCTGCTCGGCACTGTCGCCTTGGCAAGCTCGGCAACGATCCTGGGCTCGGAAAGCAGATGCGGCGAAGCCGGAGGTCGCGATCCGAACGAGCCGTGGATACAGGCGGTGGAATCCTCTACCGACACCCTTTGGTCGCCGCTTGCCTGATGATCTCTTTCCAGCCGTGACAGGCAAGGCAGCAAATAGGTTGTCCGCCCGGCGATCAGGTGGCTGCGGTTGAGTTTGGTCGCGATCTCGACATGCAGGTCGAGCCCACGCCAGGCCTTTTCGACCAGGCCGGTTTCCGGAACGGCCCGCACGAAATTGCCGCCCAGTCCGACGAAGCCCTTGACCGATCCGTCGATGACGCCTTCGCAGGTTTCGACCGTATCGCGACCTTTCTCGCGCGGCGGTTCAAAGGCATAGAATTCGGCGAACTTGTCGAGCGGGACGAGCTCGGGTTTTTCCGATATGCCGACGGTGCGCTGCCCCTGGACATTGGAATGCCCGCGCAGCGGCGAAATGCCGGCGCCGGCTTTTCCGATATTGCCGCGCAGCATCAAAAGGTTGCACAGCATCTGGACGTTCTCGGTGCCGTGCCGATGCTGGGTCAGGCCCATGCCGTAATTGCCGATCACCGCGTTGGCATGGCTGTAGACCTCGGCGACATGTTCCAGGTCGGTCTGCGCAATGCCGGATCGCGCGACGATATCGCTCCACTGGGTTTTGCGCAGGAAGGCTTCGAACTCGGCGAAGCCATGCGTGTGCTCGGCGATGAAAGCCGTGTCGAGGACACGCGTCCTGCCGCTTTCGCGGGCGGCATCGTCGAGCGCCTGCAACGCTTTGGCGATGCCCGTTATCGCAGCAATGTCGCCGCCGGAACGAACCTGGAAGAAGTCGCTGGACATTTTGGTGCCAGGCCCGGGCGACAGCATGTCGACAGGGTTTTGCGGGTTCTTGAAGCGTTTCAGTCCCCGCTCGGGCAAGGGATTGAAGGTGAAGACGGGCACGTTGCGTTGACGTGCCTCCTGCAGCGGATGCAGCAGGCGCGGCGCCGTCACCCCGGTGTTGTGCCCGAAGAAGAACATCATGTCGCATTTCGCAAAGTCTTCGAGCTGCACGGTCCCGACCGGCGAGCCGATCGATTCCGGCAAGCCGACCGAGGTCGATTCATGACACATGTTGGACGAATCGGGCAGGTTCGAAGACCCATAGATTCGTGCAAAAAGCTGGTACATGAACGAGGCCTCGAGCGAGGCCCGGCCAGACGTGTAGAACACTACCGATTTGGGATCGAGCCGCCGCAGTTCGGCAGCTATGTCGCGGAACGCATCGTCCCAGGAGACCGGCTCGTAACGGTCGGTGGCGGCACTGTAGCGCATGGGCTCTGTTAGCCTGCCCTGTTTCTCCAGATCGTGGTCCGGCCAATCGAGCAGTTCCGTCACCGAATGCTCGGCGAAGAAAGCGGGTTCGCAGCGCAGCTTGGTCTGGTCCCACATCGTCGCCTTGGCGCCGTTTTCACAGAATTCGAAAGGCCTCGGCTGGGCTGGCTTTGCCCATGAGCAAGACACGCACATATAGCCGTCGGCCTTGTTCTGCTTGAGCAGCGTGCTCCATATCCCGGACAATAGCAGGCCTTCGCCTCGCGCCTTGCGGACCAAGGATCTCAGCGATCCCCAGCCGCCTGTCGGGTGGTCGTATTTCTTGGTTTCGATGCGATCGGTTACGGCGGGTCTCATGCAAGCCACTCCCTGTGGAAGAGCACTCATACGAACCCGCGGTGAGGCTGAATGTTCCGGGCTGGGTCCGTACCGTCACGCCGTCCGTCTAACCGGAACCATTTCCGCCATCGTTTGTTCGGCTCGAAGAAAGGAGCCGCGCAAAATGGAGCGACGTAATGCATTAATTGCGATGGTGATTTCGGCCATCATCATCGTCGGCCTTCTCATAGGCTTTTTGTACGGCGATATGGGCTGGCAGACTTCGCCGCTCAAAAGAGCCCCTGAACAGAACCAGGGTGGCAATGCTCCGGCCGATACCTCGCCTGCCGCCGGCATCAAGAAGAACCCCAAGGAAAATACCGAAATGCCAGGCCAGCAATGACGTAGGGCCAGCAATGAAATTCAGCAGCAAGGCAATGCCACGAACTGAAACGGGTTCCTGTTTTTGCGGCGCCATAACGGCGGAGATGCGCGGCGAGCCTTTCTGGATTTGCTCCGATCACGATGACGACTGCCGCAAGGCGATAGGAAGCCCTCTGACGGTGTGGGTCGGTTATCGGCCTTCCGAATTCACATTGCTCACCGGCACGCCCAAGACCTTTTCGAAAACCCCCGGCGTGCTCCGGTCCTTCTGTGCGGATTGCGGAACATCGATCGGCTATGTCGACCAGGGCCTGCCCGACGAACTCTATCTGGCGATCGGCTTCCTCGATCATCCCGAACGGTTTCCGCCGCAGGCCCACGCATATTGGGACATGAGGCTTCCCTGGGTCGACTTTCCAGACGAGCTGCCGCGGGTGGGGACGTATTCGAGGCGGCGAGATCCCGCCTTCGGAAATCCGGCGGAACGCTAGCTTTCGATCCCATCGCTGGTTGGGAAACGTGCCTTTCGCGACTTGGTATGAAAACGACAATTGGCGCACGGCTGAAAACGCGCGATCATGTGCCAATGGGCCGCCGTTTGGATGACAAGCTCGATTGCAAGGCGTGCGGGACGATCCTGATGGAGATTCCCGACAATCCGAAGGATTCGACGCCGATCCATTGCAGCAATTGCGGCGCCTATCTCGGCGAATGGGGCGATCTGCAGGAGGATTTCTTCAGGCAGGCGTTCGGTGCCCAGGCCTTCGATCTGAACAACGGAAACATCATCAAGAAATAATCCTGGATCCCGCCGGCCCCAAGCCACGGCCTGTGGACCCGGATCGTTGCGGCAATCACCGTTAGTGTCAGACCCTTGGGAACCTTTCTCCCGAGCCGCTTGTTTGGGTGGCGGAAGGAGAAACGCCATGAGCACAAAACCTCCGCCTGTGCCGCCGAAGAATCTGAGCCCAAAGGGCGCCGGTGACAAAAAATCGGTAGCAGCCGACCAGGGACCGCAATCAGCCGTTCCGGATCCCGACAAGCAGGGCCAGCAAGGCAATACGAAGGTCAACACCACCCATCAAGGCAACGTTCAGGATCGCTAGGTCATGTCCACGTCGAAGAAGACTCCTGCCAGCATCCGCCAGGGCGGTCCCGGCGCCGCGCACGAAAACGCCAAGAAGCCGCTGAGCATCGAAAAGCCGCCGGCCGACTCCGACCGTCGCAGCCACAGCAAGGTCTCCGGCGGCGGCGGCGAACGCGACAGCCACCATACCCACGACCCCGAAAAGAAAGGCGACACTCGGCCCGCGCATCAGGACAAGTGACGTCGGGCGGCGACGCGACGATCGGTGAGGTTCGAGCGAAGTGTTAGCGGGGACGGCGCGCCAAGGCAAACGGCACGACATTGTCGACATTTGCCACCGGCAAATCGAACAGCATCGGAAGCCCGCGCGTCGCGGCCATTTCCACGATCAGCTCCTCGATGGAGTGATCGGTCAGACGGGTCTCGACGCCCAGCCGGATCATCGCCGCCAGCTTGTGCACCGGCACCGGCACGGACTTCGCTCGGTCGTCGAGCAGCTTGCTGATTTCGATCACGACGTCGGCGTCGATATTCCTGGGCAAGTCTCGCATAAGCGCCTCCCCGCCAAACGAAACGAAAAGCCCGCCGCACCTTTTGATGCGGCGGGCGATCCAGTAATGCGTACCGGCGAGGGGATCGGGGTGGGCGTGCCGGCGCGCGCAGATCGCAAGTAATTTTAGTTAAATCCGTCAACTTCGATGTGTCACGGAAAAACGTCTGTACGTTTTTTACCGAACCGCGCGGATCGTTAGCTGTCCCCGCCGTCGCGCGGCGCGGCAGCACGGATGGCGCGATCCATTGCCCTCCGGACAGCGAACTCAAACAGTATACATTATAAACTTAAAACATCTTGCCAGGTGATCCAGCCTATGCTCCACTTGAGCCGGGAACATGGCTGATAGGTCGATTTCTGCCGACACGTGGCTGCATTTCAAACGGCACGACTGCGAGAACACAGCCTCAAACGATATACGAAATCTTCGCATGGGAAGGCGTGGATGACGGAAACGATAGAGCTCAAACGGGTTGGCGATGGCAATCTGCGTGCCCAGGTCTATCAACAAATCCGGTTGACGATACAGCATGGCGAATTGGCGCCTGGCCAGAAGCTCGTCGACGTCGATATTGCCGCCCAGCTCGGTATTTCCAGAATGCCTGTTCGCGACGCCTTGATGCAGTTGGTGCATGAGGGCTATCTCGTCGGCACCACACGCGGCTTCACCCTGCCCACGCTTACCGCGACGGATGTCGCCGACATCTTCGAGGTCCGCCGCCTGCTTGAGCCACGGGCCGCCGCGCACGCGGCACGGACACTTGACGCCGCTGGCCTCAAGACCCTGGCAGCCGCGCTTCGGGAGGCCGAGGCTGCGGCCGCCGCCGGCGATGCCGACCGCTTTTTCCAGGCCAATTCGGCATTCAGAAATTGTTGGCTCGGCGCCGTCGAGAACGAGCGCCTTTCCCAAACGATTGCAAGGTTCGCCGACCATGTGCTCGTCGTCCGCTTAAGGACGCTGTCGCACCAGCCGACGCAGGCCGTTATCGTTGCCGGCATGCGCGCAATCTATGAGGCATTCGTCAAGCGCGACGCCGTCGCCGCTTACGACCGCATGACCCACTTCATTCAGAACGCCGAGGAGCGTTTCATGAAGCTTAGCCCACCGTTTCAAAACGCCAACGGTGAAGGTGAGGGCATGTCGCGGCGGGGGAAATCATGATCAGGAAGCAGCACCCTCTGAAAGGGCCGAACAGGTTCAAGCTCGGCGTCTTTTCAATGAACGCCGATGGCGGCCTGGCAATGACCACCGTCCCCGAGCGCTGGCGCGCCCGCTGGGAAGACAACCTCAACTCCGCCTGTATCGCCGATCGCGCCGGCCTCGAGTTTCTGCTGCCGATCGCCCGCTGGCGCGGCTTCGGCGGTCTGACGCATGTACGGGAATGGTCGTTCGAGACTTTCACCTGGGCGGCGGGCCTGGCTGTCGCCACCGAGAACATCGGCCTGTTCATGACGGTGCATGTGCCGCTGGTTCATCCGCTGCAGGCTGCAAAAGCGCTGGCGACGGTCGACCACATCTCCAATGGGCGGGCCGGCTTGAACATTGTCTGCGGCTGGAACCCCGACGAGTTCGCCATGTTCGGGCAGACGGTCGGCGATCGAACCTACGATCAAGCCGAGGAATGGATCAACATCATCATGCGTGCCTATCAATCGAGGGAGCCGTTCGATTTCGGCGGCGAGTTCTATGATCTGAAGGGGGTCGTCAGCCGCCCACCAAGTCTGCAGGCGCCACGACCGGTGACCATGAACGCCGCCTTCGGTGCGCCAGGGCGCAACTATGCAGCGCGCCACTGCGACTATTTGTTTTCGACTTTTTCCGAAATCGCCGACGGCCGTGCGCATGTGGTCGACATCACCAACCGAGCGGCCGAAGTCGGGCGCGAAGTCGGCGTCTATACGGTCTGTCACGTCGTCTGCCGGGAGACCCAGCAGGAAGCCGAGGACTACTACCGGCATTACGCGCTGGAATGCGCGGACGAGGGTGCGGTCGACGAGCACATGCGCAAGAAGAAGGAATTCGCGAACTCGCACGATGCGAAGGCTTTCACCGAATATCGACAAAGGTTCGCCGGCGGTGCCGGAACGTTCCCGCTCATCGGCACGCCGGAAAAGATCGTCGACGATCTCACTGAGATCATGGACCAGGGCTATTCCGGCGCCGCCCTTACATTCGTCAACTACACCTACGAATTGCCCTTCTTCTGCGACCGCGTGCTGCCGCTGATGCGCCAGGCCGGGCTTCGAGTAAATTGATGCCGGCGGCCGCCATTCCGACGCCGTGGGTGGATGGGCACGACGCCATCAATCCGCGCGCCTTCAAGCAGGCGATGCGGGCCGTGGCGGGCTCCGTCGCCATCCTCGCGTCGGAGCATGACGAGATCGGCTTTTGCGGCATCACGGCGACGGCTCTCTGCTCGTTCAGTGCCGAGCCGCCTTCCCTGCTGGCCTGCGTCAACCGCGGCAGCACCTTTGCCTCGGCCATTCGTGAAGGCTCGCCCTTTTCGGTCAATCTTCCCGCCGGCGACCAGGAGAACGTTGTACGTGCCTTTGGCGGCATGACCAAAGCCAAGGGCGCCGCGCGGTTCTCGTCCGGATCATGGGTGCGTGGCGAAACCGGCGCGCCCTTGCTTGTCGGCGCGCGGGCAATGTTCGAATGCCGGGTGGCCGAAATTATTGTGCGGGCGTCGCACATGATCGTCATCGGCATCGTCTCGGGCGTTGCGCTGGATCGCGCTGACCGATCGCCGGTCTTCTACGCGCATGGGCGGTTCCTGACAGTAGGAGATGATGTCAACTAACCGCCGTTCGCGTGGCGGCGCAGCGATCGCAATTTCAGATCGGCCCGATCATGGGCCGGTTCATGGACGAACTATCAAAGGGAGTACGGCAATGCGCATTTGGAAATCCCTTGTTCTGGCTGCACTCATGTCGGGTGTGGCGGGTATCGCCGCGGCCGAAGAGGTCGTCCTCAACGCCGTGCATTTTACACCGACGCAGAACGGCTACGCCCAGAGCTTCCTGAAGTTCGTTCAGGAAGTGAACGAAAAGGGCAAGGGCGTGGTCCAGATCAACGTCCGTGGCGGGCCGGAGGTCATTCCGCCGATCCAGCAGGGCGCGGCGCTCAGGAGCGGCCTGATCGACGTGATCGACACACCGGCAGGGCAGTTCCTCGAACTCGTGCCCGAAGGCGAGGTTTTCTCCGCATCGACGAAGACGCCGTGGGAGGTCCGCGACAATGGCGGCTGGGATTTCATCAACGGAATTTTCGAGAAGAAGGCCAATGCCCATCTGCTGGCGCATGTCGACGCGGGTTCGGGCTTCAACGTCTTCACCGTCGACGAGCCCAAGCTCAATAGCGAAGGCAGCATCGACTGGGGCGGCCTGAAAATCCGTTCCTCGCCGCTCTACCGCGATTTCCTCGAATCGTTAGGCGCGACGGTGATCGTGCAGGCGCCGGGGGATGTCTACACCTCGCTCGAGCGCGGCGTCGTCAATGCCAACGCCTATACCGTGTTTGGCTATGCGTCGTTCGGCTGGGACAAATTCACCAAATACCGTGTCGACCCGCAGTTCTTCAAAACCGACGTGCTGATCTCGATCAACAAGGCCAAATGGGACACGCTGTCGCCCGAGGCGCAGAAGCTGCTTGCCGACACGGCCGTCGAATACGAGCGCGTGAGCTATGACGCCAATCTCGCCGAGTCCGAAAAGCAGGCACAGGCGATGATCGGCGGCGGGCAGAAGGTGATCAGCTTGACCGGCGCCGGCCGCGACAAATTCCTGGCGGCTGCCACGCAGGCGAGCTGGGCGAGAATGACCAAACGCGATCCCACCAACATCGATCAGTTGAAGAAATTCTTCCAGTAGCCCGAGCCGAGGGCGCTCGTGCGCCCCTTCATCAAGGTGGATATGAGGGTCGTGGGAAATGGAAGGATTGTTTGCAGCGATCGGGAAGCTGAGCCTTGCGTTGGCGGCGGCGGCAAAAGCAGTGCTTGGCCTCATCATCGTCGCGGTGGTTGCTGATGTGTGCGTCCGCAATCTGGGCCTGAGGCCGCTTGCCTGGGCAGTATCGGCGACGGAATACGGTCTGCTCTATGCGGCATTTCTGCCGATGCCCTGGCTGGTCCACAGCAAGGGCCATGTCTTCGTCGAGTTCCTGCGCCAGGCGCTGCCGGTGCGGGCACGGGCGGTGCTTGAAAAGCTGGTCTATCTCGCCTGCATTGCCGTCAGCCTCTACCTCGGCAGCGTCGCTCTGTCTTCGCTGACAAGTGCTGTGGCGGGCGGCGAATACGAAACGCGCAGTTTCGATATGCCGAAATGGCTGGTCTTTCTGCCCATCATGCTCGCCTTCTATCTCTCGGCGCTGGAATGGCTCAGATATCTGCTCGGCCGTGACACGCTGTACACGCTCGATCCGCTGGAAATGGAAGGGCTCTGAGGAGTGGCCTGGCTGTTTCCATTCGCCGTGCTCGTTGGCACCATCCTTGTCTTGATGGGCCTTGGGCTGCCGGTCGCCTTCGCATTCTTCGTCACCAATGTGATCGGGCTGTACCTGTTCTTCGGCGGTTCGATCGGCGTGACGCAGATGGTCGCCAACTTCTCCGACGCTGTCTCGACCTATGCGCTTGCCCCGCTGCCGATGTTTCTTGTCATGGGCAGCCTGTTCTTCCGCTCCGGCCTCGGCGAGAAGGTCATCTACGCGCTCGACCTGTGCATCGGCAATCTGCGCGGACGTCTTGCCTATGTCGTCCTCGCCGCCGGCACGATCTTTTCCGCGCTGTCAGGTTCCAGCCTCGCCAATACCGGCATGATGGGCTCGCTGATGGTGCCCGAGATGCTGAAGCGAGGCTACAAGCCGCATATGGCCTACGGCCCGGTGCTTGGCGCCGGAAGCCTTGCCGTCATCATCCCGCCATCCTCGCTGGCCGTCTTGCTCGGCTCGCTTGCCCAGATCGACGTCGGCGCGCTGCTCATAGCGGGGGCTCTGCCCGGACTGCTGCTCGTTGTCATGTACGCGGCGCTGATCTTCGCGCAGACGAAGATCGATCCGGACGCCGCTCCGCACTATCCGGTGCCCGCCGTTCGTGCGGCCGAGAAGGTGAGGGCGGTTGCCGTCAACATCATTCCGATGAGCGTCATCGTGTTCATGGTGGTCGGCACGATCATCCTTGGGATAGCGACGCCGACGGAATCGGCCGGACTCGGCTGTGCCGCCGTCTTCGCCTTGTTGTTTGTCTACCGACGGTTCAGCTGGTCGGTTGTCTGGAAGTCGCTGGACGATGCGATGAAGGTCACCGGCATGACCTTCCTGATCATCTCGGCTTCGACGACGTTCTCGCAGATATTCGCCTTCTCCGGCGCCTCCAACGGCTTTATCCAGTTCATCGTGGGCTACGATCTTGGACCGTATCCCATGCTGCTCATGATGGTGCTCGTCATCCTGCTGCTCGGCATGTTCATGGATCAGGTCTCGATGATGCTGATCACGCTGCCGATCTTCCTGCCGATCGCCCAGCAATTCGGCTACGAGCCGGTATGGTTCGGGCTGATCCTGCTGCTCGCCTACGAGGTCGGCTTCACCACGCCGCCGTTTGGTCTGCTGCTGTTCATCATGATCGGCGTTGCGCCGAAAGGCACATCGCTCAAGACGGTTGCCATGGCTGCGGCGCCTTACATCGCGCTGACGCTTCTGCTGATCCTGCTGATTGTCCTCTTTCCGCAGATCGCTCTCTTTCTTCCGAATTTGATCTAGTCGAACTCGATCCAGCAGGTGTCCACATGCGCTTTGCCTATCTTGCTTTCTTCCACGATGACCGCGAGGCAAATTTGGCCATCGCCGGCGAAGATGTTGACGCCGTGCGGCGTGTGATTGCATCGACGCCGGGCCTTGCGCTTGCAAACATCTATCTACCGGAAGTGGCGACGGACATGTTCAACAACGATGGTCCACCGCCGGTCTTTGGCTTCCAGCTCTATTTCGACGAACTGGCGGACATGGAGGCGGCGCTGGCGCCGTCCGGCCATCTGCAGGCGCTTGCCGCACCGGGTATGCTGTCGAGCATCGCCGGTTCGAGACCGACGCAACAGGCAATGTGCGTGCGTCCGTTTCCCGTCGACGACGCTGGCGTCAAGACGTCCGGGCTCCCCTGCAGCTATCTTGTCCACTATCCCGGGCCGGCCGAAGACATGAATGCCTGGCTCTACCACTATGTGACGCATCATCCGCAATTGATGCGGGGCTTCCCCGGCATTCGCCACATCGAGGTTCTGTCGCGACTGGATTGGTGCGGTTCGCTTCCCTGGCCGCGGATCGACCATATGCAGCGCAATCGGGTCATGTTCGACAGTCCCGCGGCATTGACGCACGCGCTGCAATCGCCGGCGCGGCTGGAGATGCGCGCCGACTACAAGACCTTCCCGCCGTTTTCAGGCGGCAGCCGGCATTTCCCGATGTCGACGGAAGCCATGCATCCTTTGGCGCGGGCCACATAGCGCACACAGGTTTTGCCGACGCCGAAAATTTCTGGAGATTTCATGTACGACTTTCGCAAGAAATGTGTCTCTCTCGATCGCCTCATCGGTACCTTCTGTGCCATCCCGCACCCTGTGGCGGTCGAAGTGGCCGCCGCCAGCGGGGTCGATTTCCTGTGCATCGACTGGGAGCATTCGCAGATCGGCCGCGAACGGCTCGAGGATCTGATCCGCGCCGCCGATGTCCACAGGATTCCCGCGATGGTGCGCGTTCCCGGCCACACGCCGGAGTGGATGGCGGCCGCGCTCGACGCCGGCGCGTCGGGTGTCCTGGTGCCCCGCGTCTCCACGGGCGAGCAAGCGCGCATGGCGGTCATGGCCTGCCGGTACCCGCCGGTCGGCGCCCGCGGTGTCGGCCCGGGCCGCGCCGCCGGTTATGGCTACAGGATTCCGGACTACCTCAAATCGGCCAACGAGGTCCTGACGGTCGCCATCCAGGTCGAGACGGCCGAAGGGCTCGCCAACATCGACGACATCGTCCAGGTCGACGGCGTCGACGTGGTCTTCATTGGCCCCGGCGACCTGTCGGTCTCGATCGACGCCATGGGGCCGGCCGGCCAGGACAAGCTCAATGCAGCGATTATGAGGATCGCGGCCGCGGCGCGCACGGCCCGCAAGGCCGTCGGCATCTTTCGCCCTTCGGCGGATGATGTCGGCAAATGGTCGCGGCACGGCATCAGCTTCTACATGCTGGCCAGCGACACGATGTTTCTCGGGGCCGGCCTTGCCGCCGGCGTCGCCTCGGCGCGCAGCGCCTCATAGCAAGAGTTTGCCATGAAGATCATCAAGACCGACGGTGTGCTGTCAGTCGAGGAGGAGCAGCTGCGCTACCTCGACGGCTTGAACGTCGAATTTGTCGAAAAGACGCTGCTCACGGAAGATGCCCTGATCGAACACTGCCGCGACGCCGACGCATTGATGGTATTGCGGGAGCCGATCACGGCTCGCGTTTTGGCGGAACTGAAGAGGCTCAAGGTCATCGGGCGGTTCGGCGTAGGGCTCGATTCGATCGACGTCGAGGCCGCCAGCCGTGCCGGTGTTCAGGTAACCTACGTGCCGGACGCCAATCTGGTTGAAGTCAGCACCCACGCCATGGCCCTGATCCTGGCCTTGACGCGCAGGCTGAAACAGTTCGACAGCGCGGTGCGCGCCGGCCGCTGGGCTGCAATGACCGACGGCGCCGGCATCACGCGGCCCGACAGGCAGATCCTCGGCCTGATCGGCTTCGGCCAGATCGGGCGGCTGACTGCCGAGCGGGCGCGGGTCTTCGGCTACCACATCATCGCCTACGACCCGCATATGCCGGCCGAGCGCATCGCGGCCGGTGGTGCCGAACCGGTCGGCTTCGACGAGCTGCTGGCCAGGGCCGACATCGTCTCGCTGCACGTTCCAGCGACACCGGAGACCAGAAACATCATGTCGGCGGAAGCCCTGTCGCGGATGAAGGAAGGGGCGATACTCATCAACGTGGCCCGCGGCGGCCTTGTCGACGAGGTCGCATTGGCGGACGCGATCCGGCGCGGCCATCTGGCAGGCGCCGGCATCGACACGTTCGAGCGGGAGCCGCCTTCGCCCGACAATCCGCTGCTGGCGCTGGACACCGTCCTGGTCAGTCCACACGCGGCGCACTACTCGACCCAGTCTTACGCGGAGGTTCGCAACAAGGTGTTTGCCGATGTCGCATCGGTCCTGCGCGGCGGCAAGCCGGTATATCCGGTCAACCGGATATGACCAATTCCCGATGTCGGCACCACCTCTATCCGCCTGCTCCGAGGAACCCAAGTCCTGCAAGTCGGGGTTCGCAGGGCGATAAGGGCAGCGCAACCTGTCGCGATTTATCCGGTTTGCCACATTTTGTTCTTGCTTTGTGCCGGCAGCTATGCTACTAATTTGGGTATGGTGCTGATTCGCACTGAGGACCCGCCGCAAGGCGGTTTTTTTGTCTTTAGGTTTCAGCGCCATCCGTCGAGGCTCAACTCGGCTTGTCGCGACGCTCGACGATGTAGATGTGATCGGCGGCCAGCACCACGTCGCCATGCTGGTTGATCACCTCGCAGCGCTCGACGACCCGGCCTGAATCGGGTCGCTTCGGGTCGTCTTCCTTGGCCGAGATGGTGGTGCGGGTCCTGATCGTATCGCCGATGAACACCGGCTTGATGAAGCGCAGCCTGTCGTAGCCATAGGAGAAGGCAACCGGGTTGACGACGCTGGCCGTCAGCCCGACGCCGACCGAAAACACCAGCGTGCCGTGGGCGATGCGCTGCCCGAACGGCGTCGTCTTCATGAACTCGGCGTCCATGTGGTGGGGAAAGAAATCACCGGTATGGCCGGCATGGACGACGAAATCGGTCTCGGTGATCGTGCGCCCGCTGGTCACGCGCGACGAGCCGATCCGGTAGTCCTCGAAATAGACAGTCTGCTCCATGTCAGGGCCTCGCCGCTATCGGTGTTGCCGGCGCCGCGCTCGATCGGTAGGCGGCTTCGACCAGCGCCATGGTGTTCCAGCCGTCCTCGACGGAACTGACAAGCTCGGCGTCCTCGCCCGATGCATAGCGCTGGACATTGGCCATGCGGCCGGCAAAGGCGTCCGGAAACCATGCGCCGACGAGTGGAACCGCAATCCAGTCCGTGCCGCCTTTGGGGTAGATTTCGAGAATGTCCGGCTCGCCGCGCGGATAGTCGAGGTTGACGCCTAGTTTGAGGTAAGCGGCGCCTTCGGTGCCGCAGATGCGGAATTCGCAGGCCTGGTGTTTTCGACCGAATTTGTGATCGTGGTTGATCGACAGTGCACAGCGCACGGTGTCGCCATAGTCGAGGATCGCGCTGGTGCGCGTTTGCGCAACCTTATGGCCGGGATGGCCGAGTGTCTTGGCGTGAACCCCCTTGGGGTCGCCGAGCAATTGCCGGATCAGGTCGAGATAATGGATGGAATGCATGGTGATCTCGACGCGCGGCGCCTGCAACAGGAATTCCCAGAGCTGCCAGGGTGTCGCCAGCGCCAGCCATGCGTCGAAATCGACCACGTCGCCGAGCCAGCCCTTGGCGATCGCATCCCTGAGCGCCAGCATCATCGGCGCGAAGCGGAGCTGGAAATTCACCGCCGCCTTCAGGTCTTTGGAGCGGCAGATTTCGAGGATGTCGGTCGCCTCGATGAGACTGCTGCCCATCGGCTTCTGGATCAGCGCCACCGCACCATCGGGCAGCGCCCTGAGCACCCCGGCATGATAGGCCGGCGGCGTCGCCAGATCGAAGACGGCGTCCTTGATTGACGCAGCTTCCTCGACCGACCGGTAAGCGGTGACGCCCCATTTCTGCGCCAGTCCTTCCGCCTTGGCCAGGTCGGGGTCGAAAAGCCCGGCAACCGGGAAACCGGCTTTCCCATAGGCCGGGAAATGCGCATCGCCGACGATCGAGCCGGCGCCGAAAATCACGATCGGCTTGGGCTTTGACGGCTGTGCCCAGGCCTGGGAGAGCGAGGCAGGATCGAAAATGTCATCAGTCATAATGGAAGACTTCGTCCATCGACGCCCACCACTCGCCCTCCTTGCGGGTCGGCAGCGGCTCCTGGCATGGCATGCAGAGCGCCCACCATTCCTGCGTCGTGGGATCGGCGGCCATCTTGGCCATGTCGGCGGCATAGTCGGTGCCGTGGTACTCGAAGGTGCTGAACAAAAGGTGCTCCGGCTCCCTCAGATAAATCGAATAATTCTTGATGTTGCAGGCGGAAATCATCTTGAGGACGTCCGGCCAGACGGCAGCGTGAAGCCGCACATACTCGGCGACTTTCTCCGGCTTGAGGCCGAGCACCATTCCCATTCGCTGCATGTCCGCCTCCTACTTCACTATCGCCATGGTGAATTCCGCGATGCTCTTCGACTTGATCGCATCCCAGTCCCAGTCGATGCCGATGCCGGGCTCGTCCGGCGCCAGCGCGTGCCCGTCCTCGATTCGCATTTTCTTGCCGGTCAGCTCGTCGAGCTGGGGAATATACTCGACATATCTGCCGTTCTGAACGGCGCATGTCAGGCTGACATGCAGTTCCATCAGGAAATGCGGGCAGACCGGTATGTCGAACGCCTCGGCTGCATGCGCCACCTTCAGCCACGGCGTGATGCCGCCGATGCGGCCGACATCGACCTGCACGATCGAGCACGCGCCCTTCTGCATATATTCGCGGAAATGCCGGATCGAGTAGAGCGACTCGCCGACGGCGATCGGCGTCGACGTCGCATTCGACAGGCGGATATGGCCGTCTATGTCGTCGGCCGGCAACGGTTCCTCGATCCAGGCGAGATCGAGTTCACGCAAGCGCTCGGCCCGGCGGACTGCCTCGTCGACCGAGAAGCCCTGGTTGCAGTCGGTCATGATCTCGTAGGAGTCTCCAACCGCCCGGCGCACCGCCGTCAGCCGGGCAAGATCCTCGGAGCCGTGCGGCTTGCCGATCTTGACCTTCGAGCCGCGAAACCCCTTGGCCTTGGCGGCCAGCGCATCCTCGACCAGCGCCTCGGTTTCGATATGCAGCCAGCCGCCTTCGGTCGTGTAGAGCGGGCAGCGGTCCTTGGCGCCGCCGGCAAGCTTCCACAGCGGCAGCCTCTGTTTCTTGGCCCGCAGGTCCCAAAGGGCAGTGTCGATGGCCGCGAGCGCGATTGCCGTGATCGCGCCGATCGTCGTGGCATGGGTGGCGAACTCCAGCTCGTGCCAGATCGCCTCGATCATGTCGGCGTCGCGGCCGATCAGCCGCGGCGCAAGGTGGTCGGCCAGCAGCCGCATCACCGAGGAGCCGCCCGTGCCGATCGTATAGCTGTAGCCGGTGCCGACCGCGCCGTCGGCGTCGGTGATGGTGACGATCGGTGTTTCCTGGCTGACAAAACTCTGGATGGCATCGGTGCGCTTGACCTTCGGCACCAGGTCGACCATCCGCAGTTCGATTTTCTCGATCTTTGCCATGATTTTAACCTCGCAATGTCTTGCCCGTTTCGGCGGAAAACAGATGGGCCTGCGACAGGTCCAGGCTCATCTTGACCCGGTCGCCGGCTTTCAGCGGCTTTGGATTGAGCATCCGCGATACCCAGTCGCTGCCGTTGAACTCGGCGAACACCAGCGTCTCGTTGCCGAGCGGCTCGGTGATGGTCACCGGCAACTCCACCTGGTGGACGTCGACGTCTTCGCCGGAGCTGATGCCATGCCCGGTCGGATAGATGTCGTCGGGCCTGAGGCCGAACACGACTTTGTCGCCGGCCCCGATATTGGCCTTGAACTGGCTGGGCAAAGGCAGCCTCTCGCCGCTGGCGAACAGCAACTGTCCGTCGTCGACAACCGCCTCATGCAGATTCATCGGCGGCGAGCCGATGAAGCCCGCGACGAAGCGTGTCTGCGGCCGGCGGAAGACCTCGTCGGGTGTGCCGACCTGCTCGATGAAACCGTCACGCATGATGACGATACGGTCCGCCAATGTCATCGCTTCGACCTGGTCATGGGTGACGTAGATCACTGTCGACTTGACCTTGGCGTGCAGCTTCTTGATCTCGGTGCGCATCTGCGTCCGAAGCTTGGCGTCGAGATTGGAAAGCGGCTCGTCGAACAGGAAGACGTCGGGATCGCGCACGATGGCGCGGCCCATGGCGACGCGCTGGCGCTGTCCGCCGGACAGCTGCGACGGCCGGCGGTCGAGCAACTGGTCGAGGCCGAGAATGCCGGACGCTTCGGCGACGCGACGGTCCATTTCTTCTTTCGCGGCGCCCGCTATCTTGAGCGAGAAGCCGAGGTTTTCGCGCACGGTCATATGCGGATAGAGCGCGTAGGACTGGAACACCATCGAGATGTTGCGCGAGCGCGGCGGCAGGTCGTTGACCATGCGGCCGCCGATCTCGATAATCCCGTCGCTGATCGCCTCGAGGCCGGCGATCATGCGCAGGGTTGTCGACTTGCCGCAGCCGGACGGCCCGACCAGCGCGATGAATTCGCGGTCGGCGACCTCGAGATCGATGCCGTGCACCACCGCCACCGGGCCATAGCTTTTGGTGAGGTTCTTGAGGGATACAGTTGCCATGTCAGCCTTTCACCGCGCCGGAAGTGAGGCCGCCGACGAGGTGTTTCTGGACGATGAAGGTAAGCGTGAGCGCCGGTATGACCATGACCACGGCGAGCGCGCACATGCCGCGCCAGTCGATGGTGAATTCGGCCGTATAGTCGAGCAGGCCGACCGGCAGGGTCTTGGAGTTGATCGAGCGCGTCAGCTGCGAGGCGAGCGCGAACTCGTTCCAGGAGGTGAGGAAGGCAAAGATGCCGGCCGAGGCGATGCCGGGCCCGGCGAGTGGAAACTCGACCTGCCAGAAGGCCTGCCAGCGCGTGCAGCCGTCGATCTGCGCGGCTTCGGCGAGATCTTTCGGCACCTGGCGGAAAAAGCCGTCGATCAGCCAGACGGTGAAGGGCACGTTGAGCGCGACATAGACCAGGATCAGCCCGAAATGCGTGTCGATGATGCCGAGCCGCGCAAAGACGAAGAACAGCGGCAGCGACAGCGCGATGCCGGGCACCGTGCGCGTCAGCATCAGGCCGAGGAACATCGCCGACTTGGCGCGAAAGCGGTAGCGGGCAAAGGCGTAGCCGCCGGCCATGCCGATGACGATGGCGATCACCGTCGAGGTCACCGAGATGATCAGCGAATTGCGGAAGTAGTCGAGCACCGGAATGCCGCCCTGGCCGACGCCGCTGAACATGGCGATGTAAGCGTCGAGCGAAAGCTGCTGCGGAATCCACACCGGCGGCTTGGCCATGATTTCGACGGTCGGCCGCAGCGACGACAGCACGATCCAGATGCCGGGCAGGCAGATGACCAGCATGGCCAGGAACAGTCCGATGCCGTGAACGATTCCGAGCGCTTTGTTGCCGACGCGATGCAGGCTGTTCTGGTCCATCCTCACCACTCCGCCGCGATCTGCGTGCGCGCTGCGGCGAGCTTGCGGTAGAAATAGACGGTGAACAGGATCGACAGCAGGATCGAGAAATAGGCCATGGCATTGGCCATTCCCATCCTGGCGTCGCTGTAGGCGGTGCGGGCGACCAGCGTCCAGACCAGTTCGGTGCGGCCGGCGGGGCCGCCGTCGGTCATGATCTTGACGATGTCATAGGCGCGCGCGACGTCGAGTGAGCGGATGGTCATGGCGATAAAGGCAAACGGCATGACGAACGGCCAGGTGACATAGCGGAATGTCTGCCACGGCGTGCAGCCGTCGACGCGGGCCGCCTCGACCGGTTCGCGCGGCATCGCCAGCAGCCCGGCCAGGATCAGGATCGCGAACACCGAGGTCGACGACCAGATCTCGGCGATCAGGATGGCGATGAAGGCGAGATTGCCGTCGATCAGCCACGGGATGGCGCGATCGGTCAGGCCGAGCCCCTGCAGGGCGTTGTTCACCAGGCCGATATTGTCATTGAACATGAATTTGAACTGGAAGCCGACGAGGATCGGCGAAAACATCATGGGGAACATCATGATGGTGCGCAGGATCCGCTGGCCGCGCGATGCCTTCTCCACCAGCAGCGCCAGCCCGAGCCCGATCAGCATTTCCAGGTTGAGCGCGACGGTCAGCAGCACCACGGTGCGGGCAAAGGCGACCCAGAAAGCGCGGCTGGTCAGGATGGTGACGTAGTTGCGCGCGCCGATGAAGACCCAGAACGTCTCCGGCCTGGTCAGCCGGAACGGCGTGAAGCTGGAATAGAGCGAAAGCAGCAGCGGCACCACCACCACCGCTGCCAGAACGATCACCGCCGGCAGCAGGAGCAGCAATGGCGGCGAAGGTCTCCAGCCTTTCATGGCGATCCGGTTCTGGTTGGTGCCCGGACACCGAAGGCCGCCATCGGCGAGCTGGGATCAAGACAAAGCGTGTTGCGCATGGTTCGTAAAAAGTTCGGGGACGCCGCTCTTCGCTGAGCGCGGCGCCCCCTTGGGAGAACGGTCAAAGCTTGCCGGCGTCCTCGAGGATTTGCGTGGCCTTGGCGGCAGCGTCGTCCAGCGCCTGCTTTGAGGTCTTGTCGCCAAGGATGGCGGCCTGCAATTCGGGATAGACGGCGTTGGAGATTTCGATCCATTCAGGTGTCTGCGGCACGGCAAAAGCGTGCTTTGCCTCTTCCTGGAAAGCCGCCAACACTTCCTTCTTGTAAGGATCATTGGCCGCCTGCTGGATGTCCCAGTCCCACACCGCCGTGCGGGTCGGCAGTGGGCCGCTTGCCGCCTCGAGCTTCTGGCTGTCCTCATTGGTCAGGAACCAGACCAGCGATGCCGCGGCTTCCTTGCTGGCGCAGTTTTCGGTGACCGAAAATCCGTGGTGCCCCGACCAGCCGGTGCGAATGCCGGCCGATCCCTTCGGCGCCACCTTCACGCCGACATTGCCGGCGACCTTCGACGACTTCGGATCGTTGAAGAAGCCTGCCCAGCCCGGCCAGTCGAGGTTGATGGCGACGGTGCCCGAGGCAAAGCCCTGGCCGAGATCGTCCCACAGATAGTTGGTGGTGCCGGCCGGCACCGCCTTGGCCTTGTAGAGATTGACGAACCAGTCGAGCGCGTGCACGCCGGCTTCCGAGTTGAAGGCCGGCTTGCCATCCTTGTCGAGGTATTCGCCGCCGTCGGCGATGAGCATCTCGTAAAAGCGGCCGTTGATCGCCTCTTCCTTGCCGGCGAACTGGGTACCATAGAAATCGGGCGGGCTGGCGAAGAATTCCGCCTGCTGGGCGACCTCGTCCCAGGTGTCGGGCGGTGTCAGTTCCTTGCCGTACTTGGCCTTGTAGGCGGCCTTCTTGGCTTCGTCCTGGTAGAGGCTCTTCTGGTAGTAGAGCGCCGACACGTCGAACTGCGCGCGCGGCAGCATCACCAGCTTGCCGTCGAGCGTCGAGGCCTTGATCGTCGACGGCACGAAGGCGTCGATCTCCTCCTTCGGCAGCAGCTTGTTTAGGTCGGTGTAGATATCAGGATATTGCGGCGCGAAGGACGAGTGGTTCGACCCGACGCACCAGTTGATGCTGCCGGAGGCGATGTCCGACTTGATTTCCTTGTCGAGCTCGAAGTGATTTTTCTTCGAGATCACGTTGACCTTGGCGCCGGTCAGTTTTTCCCATTCGCCGATGCGCGCGTACAGCCCTTCATATTGCTGGCCGCCGATCAGCTTGGCGTCGATGGTGACGCCGTCGAATTTGCCGGGCAGGTCGGCAGCAAGGGCACTCGCACCCAGTGCGAGCAGCGTTACGCCGGCCGACAGGCCGCAAAACAGTTTCGTCATTGGTATCCTCCCAAGAGTCTGCGTCGATCCATAGCGAGGGCTGATCGGCAGCTTCATTCATATACAAACAAAACATTTATAGGATCGTCAAGCCGAAAGTTCTTCCGGAAGCAATGCCGTTATGCGTATATGAAAGATGAAATTCACTGGAGAAGCCCAATGGCAGAGGACGAGGAAGACGACCGCTATCGAGCCCCGGCGTTGGACAAGGGGCTCGACATTCTCGAGCTGCTGGCCGGCGTCGACGGCGGCCTGACGCAGGCGGAAATCGCCAAGAAGCTCGACCGCAGCCCGAACGAGTTCTACCGCATGCTGGACCGGCTGGTGCGGCGCGGCTACGTCACGCGGCCGGATGGCGACCGTTATTCGCTGACGCTCAAGCTGTTTGGCCTGGCGCAGCTGCACGCGCCGGTGCGCCGGCTGGTTTCCTATGCGACGTCGCTGATGCGCGAACTGGCCGAAACCACACAGCAGGCAAATCAGCTCGTCGTCTTCGATCGCGGTTCCGCGGTGGTAATCGCACAGCAGGAGGCGCCGGATTACTGGGGCATCTCGATCCGCGTTGGCTCGCATATCAGCCTGTTCGACACCGGCTCCGGCCATGTGTTGCTGGCGTTCCGGCCGCCGGAAGAGCGGCAGATGATGATCTCAGAACATCTGCGCAGCACCGACAAGCCACCGCAATCGCCGGAATTCTTCGCCCGCCTCGATCAGATCCGGGAACGCG
The DNA here is from genome assembly GCF_040323975.1 of Mesorhizobium sp. M0019. Lineage (NCBI taxonomy): Bacteria > Pseudomonadati > Pseudomonadota > Alphaproteobacteria > Hyphomicrobiales > Phyllobacteriaceae > Mesorhizobium > Mesorhizobium sp. M0019. Next base: position 27,992 of record NZ_JAMYVK010000005.1, read on the forward strand.
GCTACGAGATGATGGCGTCGATGCAGACGGCAGGCGTGTTCAACCTGTCGACGCCCGTTCTCGGCTCGGACGGCAAGGCCATCGCCGCACTGTCGATCCCCTACATAACCCTGGTCAACGCACCCAAGGCGCCCGACATTACGAGGACGATTGAGCTGCTGCTGGCAGCGACCGAAAAGCTGTCGCAACTGGCGGGATCGACCGTCAAGCAATCGCGATGAATTCTTATTTGAATGAAGAATTTCTCCGTGAGATGATCCCGAAGTCGCCAAGGAGGAGCGCCACCATGATCTTCGACACCCATCTGCACCTGATCGACCAGTCCGCGCTGCGCTATCCCTGGCTGGCCGGCGTGCCGGCGCTCAACCGCGATTTCTCCTACGACGAATATGCAGTCCAGGCCCGCCGCGCCGGCATCGAGGGCGCATTGCATATGGAGGTCGATGTCGATCCTGCCGACATCGAGGCTGAAACCAGCCGTGTCAAAGCGCTGTCGCGGGAAAAGGCCAGCTTGCTGCGGGGGGCAATTGCCTCCTGCCGTCCGGAAGGGCCCGGCTTTGCCGCCTATCTCGAGCGCCAGCGCGCCGATCCTTTCGTCAAAGGCTTTCGCCGCGTGCTGCACGTCATGCCGGACGAGCTTTCGGAGGGCGCGCTGTTTCGTGAAAACATCAAGCGGCTTGCCGGCACCGGCCTGAGCTTCGACCTTGTCGTTCTGCCGCACCAGATCCCCAAGGCGATTGCACTCGCCGACCTCGCGCCGGACGTGCAGTTCGTGCTCGACCATTGTGGCGTGCCCGACATCAAGGGTGGTGCCGAGCACCCCTGGCGCGAGCACATGGCGGAGATCGCGCGGCGCCCGAACGTCGTCGGCAAAATTTCCGGTGTGGTCGCCTATGCGGATGCCGGATCCTGGACTGTCGAAACGCTGCTTCCCTATGTCGAGCACACCATCGAATGCTTCGGCTGGGACCGCGTCGTCTGGGGCAGCGACTGGCCGGTCTGCACGCTCGGCGGCGGGCTTGCGACCTGGGTGGCTGCGACGCATGCGCTGCTCGCCGGTGCAAGCATCGATGAACGGCAAAAGCTGCTCTCCGGCAATGCGAAGCGGCTTTGGAGCTTGTAGAGCATTTTGCAGCCAAGTGGGATCACTTGGCGTCGCACAAATGCGGCTAAGACGAAGGCGGCCTCAGATCGTCGCCGACACGTGCCGCTCGCGACCGTAGAGCGAAACCAGGAGCACGATGACCAGGCCAAGTGCCGCCTGCACGGTCGAGGGCCGGAAGCCGAGGCCGATCAGCAGCGTGTTGATCTCCGTCAGCACCAGCACGCCGGCAATGGTGCCGAAATAGCTGCCGCGGCCGCCGACAAGGGCGGCGCCGCCGACCACCACTGCCGCGATCGTCTGGAACAGATAGGGCTGGCCGACATCGCCATAGGCAGAGCCGGTGAAGCCGAGCAGCAGCACGCCGGCTGCGGCGGCGAAGAAGGCGCTCGCGGCATAAGTCACCGTCCACATGCGGACTGGATCGATCAGCGCCAGCGGGGCAGCACCTGGATTGCTGCCGAGGGCGTAGAGACGGCGGCCGTATGGCGTGCGCGCCAGCACCAGCGCCACCAGCAAGGTCAGCACCGCGACGCATGGCACCAGCCCCGGCACCGGCAGCGGTCCGACCGAACCGCCGATCGAAACGAAGGCGGAAACCGCGGCAGGCGCCGATCCGGATGGAAAGCCACCGGTCCACAACAGGACGGCACCTTGCACGATCATGCCGGTGCCGAGCGTGACGATCAGCGGGTGGATGTCGAGCCCGCGCGAGATCAGGCCGTTCAGCGCCCCGATCAGTAAGGCGAGCGCGACGACGACTGTGCAGACAAGGGCAAAATTCCAGCCGCCGCCGTAGAGCTGTGCGGCAACGACATTGGCAAAGCCGATGATGAAGGGGATCGACAGATCGATACCGCCCAGGATTACGACGAGGGTCTGGCCGATCGATGCTACCGCCAGCAGCGAGGCGATCACCAGCAGCGCCCGGATGGCGAACGGCTGGGAGTAGCCCGGGATGAGCAAGGTGCCAAGGAGATGCAAGGCGACAGCGACGGCAAAGGCACCGGCGACGCGGGCATTGGTGGACTGGAACCAGTTCCGGCTCATGCTTCTCAGCCTTTCCGTCCCGAGAGCCGCTCCTGCAGCGCCGTCATGATGACGGCCACAACCAGGATCGCGCCATAGGCGATCTGCAGCACATAGGTGGAGACGTTGAAGGCGGTCAGCACGCTCTGCAGCAGGAAGATGTCGATGGCGCCGATCGCGGCCCCGGCGAGCCCGCCGCGCCCGCCGGCAAGGCTGACGCCGCCGAGCGCCACCGCGGCAATCGCGATCAGCGTGTAGGTCGGCCCGATATTGGGGTCGGCCGAACCGATCAGGGCGGTCAGCATCAGGCCCGCGCAGGCGGCAAGTATGCCGGTCATGACATAGGCGATGAAACGCACTTTGGTGACTGGAACGCCGGCCGTGTAGGCGGCGCGATCGTCGCTGCCCACCGCCATCAGCTGGTCGTAATAAGGCGTCTGCCGCACCAGCCACCAGAACAGCAAGATCAGCGCCAGCGGCAGCGCCGACCAGGGGCCGGCCATGGCCTTCAGCCAGCCCGGCGCCGGCCCGATCGGCGCCGGCAGGACGGTCAGCGTCATGCCGGTGAGGATCAGATAGGTGCCGAGCGTTGCGACGATCGGCTGGATGCGCACGATGGTCGCCAGAAAGCCGTTGGCGGCGCCGACGATCGCGCCGATCAACAGCGCTGCCGGCACGATGAACATCGGCGAAGACATCCCAAGCCTGAGAAACAGCAGCTGGATCACCATCGCATTGACGAAGCCCATCAGTGGCCCGACGGAAATGTCGATGCCGCCGCGCCCGGCCAGGATCACCGGAGCCGAGGCGACCGCTGCGCCGATCAGCGGCGCGGCGAGCCCGATCAGCGCGCCCCAGGCGGCAGGATGGAAGCGCGCCGGATTGAGCAGCAGATTGACCGCGATCAGGATCACCAACAGCATTGCCGCAAAGCCAGCGCCGCGCCATCGCGCCGCCATGCGCCGAAACCCGCTCATGCCGCGCGCCCGAACATGGCGGCGATCACCGTATCGCTTTTCATCGCGTCTCCGGTGATTTCAGCCGCCACCTGCTGTTCGCGGAACACCAGCACGCGATGGCAAAGCAGGAGGATCTCCTCGATCTCGCTCGACAGGATGACCAGAGCCATGCCGTCCGCCGCCAGTCCACGAAACACATCGTAGAGGACATGGCGCGTCGCCACGTCGACACCGCGCGTCGGATCATTGAGGAGCAGGATCGCCGGTTCCAGCGCCAATGCGCGGGCCAGCAGCACCTTCTGCTGGTTGCCGCCGGAAAGCGTGGTGATCGGGGCGTCCGGCCGTGGCGCGATGATCGACAGTCTGTCCCGGTAGCTCTCATAGCGCTGCCGCCGCGCGGCGAAGCTGAGCAGACCGAAACGCATATCGCGCGACAGCGTCGAGACGGCAAAATTGTCGAGCACCGATTGGGTCGGAAAAATGCCGGTGGTGCGCCGGTCGCGCGGCAAATAGGCGATGCCGCCGGCGACCGCCTTGCGGAAATTGGTGATCGCGCGCGCTCCGGTTGGCGCCTCGACGGTCACCTCGCCGCCGGCCGGGCGTTCCAGGCCGGCCAGCACTTTCAGGAACCGCTCCTGTCCGTGGCCGTCGAGGCCGGCAAGGCCGACGATCTCGCCCGGCCCAATGGTTTGCGTCATGGGGCTTGCGCCCGGCGCGATCACCAGGCCGCGCACCGAAAGGCTGGCGCGATCAGCCATGCGCCAGCTCCGCCGCCGTGCGTGGCGCCATTGCCTTGAGAAGTTCGGATGCGGTGGACGTGCCGCGTTCCTCAGTCGTGACCACGCTGCCGCCGCGCAGCACGGAAATCCGGTCCGAAAGCGACATCACCTCGTCCATGCGATGGGTGATGAACAGGATCAGGCAGCCTTCCGAAGCAAGCTTGCGCATCATGGCAAAGACCGCCTCGCGATCGGCAAAGTCGAGCGCAGCCGTAACCTCGTCAAGGATGAGAATGCGCGGGCTGCGGACCACAGCGCGGGCGAGCACTACCAATTGCTGAACCGCAAGCGGCAATTGCCCGGCCAACTGGTCGAGCGGGATCTCGGTCACCGCAAAGCGCTTCAGCACCGCTTGCGCGCGTTGCCGCCGCTCGGCGCGCGGCACGGTGCGCGTCAGCAGGCCGTCGAGGCCGAGCAGGATGTTGTCCGTCACCGAACGGTCAGGCGCGATCAGCACTTCCTGGAACACGGTGGCCAACCCGGCGGTCTGGAACGCCGCCGGCGAGAGGCCGGTAAAGGGCGCTCCGTCGAGCAGGATCGCGCCGCTGTCCTGCTGCACGATCCCCGACAGCAGCTTGACCAGGGTGCTCTTGCCCGAACCGTTCTCGCCCAGGATGGTGTGGATCGTGCCGGCGCGGAATGCGATGGAGGCATTGGCCAGCGCAATCGTTTCGCCGTAGCGTTTCGAGATGGCCTGGACTTCCAGCATGAGCAATCCTGATGGAGAAAGCCGGCACCGCTGGTGCGGAGCCGGCCCTCATAAATGCTACTTGGCGCAGGCGTCCGGCACCTTCGAATAGTCCCAGCCCTTGGTCGGTGCCGGATTGGCGAAATAGGCATCGAGCCATTCCTCCGGCATCGGATCCTTCGGCGGGACCGGGAAGATCGAGACGGCGTCCGGCGTCATGCAGTCCTTGTACCAGGCGCCGAGGTCGGCATTGTGCACCGGCGGAATCGGGATCAGCAGCGTGTTGAGCCTGGGCTTCTGGCCCTCGAGCATACGCGCACCGACACGAAACAGCGTCTCGGCCGTCCAGTGCGGCAGAACCGCATGGCCTTCGAAGCGGTATTTGTCGGGATTGGCCTTCCAGTAGCCGAGCGCATCGCCGGTGATCGAGCCGGTGATCAGCGGGGCAGGGCGGCCGGCCTCGGCAAAGGCCTCGGCGACGACGCGGCTTTCGCTGCCCGTCGTCCACACTGCATCGATCGGCGCCGGATTGGTGGCGATTGCCTGCAGCACCGCCGTCTTGGTAACGTTGGCCGTCCAATTGCCGTTGACGCTGCGCGAGACCTTGAGCTTTGAATTTTCGGCCAGCGCCTTGTCGGCACCCTGGCGCTCCTGCACGACGATCGGGTGACCGGCAATGCCTTCGACCAGAAGCACGCTGCCGCCGTCCGGCATTGCTTTGCCGATCGCCGTCATCATGTCATAGCCCCAGCGCGCATAGTTGGAATCGACATTGATCGCATTCGGGCTGGTCACCGACCCAGCTGCCGTGATGAAGGGGATGCCGGCTTTGGCTGCGGCATCGATGGCATCGTCCAGCGCCGTCGCCGAGCCGGGGATCGAGGTGATGATCGAGCATTTCTTGTCGATGAAGGCGCGGATCTGGTTGATCTGCTGACTGACGTCGTTGTTGGAATCCGACACCTCGAAGCTCGCCACGGTGCCGTCGGCGATCAGGCCGTCGACCAGCCGCTTCAACTCCTTGGTCACGGTGACGCGCCACGGATTGCCCTGGTAGGACTCGGAGTGGCACCATTTCCACGGCTTTGACGGCGGCGTGAAATTATCCCAGGCCGACGGCAGCACCTTTTGCGGCGCGCCGTCATATTGTGCCTTCAGTTCGGTCGGCAATCCAGCAATCACGCCCGAAACGTCTTGAGCGCAGGCTATGGTCGTGACCGATGCAAGTGCGGTTGCGGCCAAAAGGCCGCGGATCAGGCTGTTCATGTTCTCCTCCGTTCGGTTGTTCAGGCTCCTCCGCCGGCAACGCCGGACACCTGCGTCGAAAGGCTCTCCCGAAACAGGCGATTGAGATCGGCAACGACGCGAGCGGCATTGTGCCTTTCGCTCTGGCCGAGATTGATGCGATCGGACGCCGCCTGCTGGAACGCCATGTAGCCGTCGTGCCGCGGCCTCACCCAGGCATCTTCGAGCGTGGCCCGGGTGTCCTTGTAGAAATTGCCGGCGGCGGCGTTGACGGCGGCATCCGTCCAGGCTGCCGCATGGCCGGGCTGGCCGCCGGCCGAGGCGTAAGGGCCGCGCTGCACGTCACCGCTGGCGATCCAGTAGGCGAAGTCGATTGCCGCCTGCCTGGCCTTCGAAAAGGCCGACACGGCAATGCCGGTGCCGCCGAGCGCCGAGCCGATCGGGCCGGCATTGCCAGCGGCCGGGATATCCGCGAAAGCCAGGCGGTTGGGTCGAAACCCGGCGATGGCATAGGAGACATAGCCATAGATCAGCGGCGCGCAGGCGATCCGCGAGCCGGATCCGGCCATTTGCTCCAGAACCGCGATCGGATCCATGCCAAGACAGGCCGGGTCGACGAGGGCTGCGATCTCGCGCATCATCTCGAAGACCTGCTTGCCCGCTGCCGGATCCACATGGTCGCCAGGGCCTTCACCGGCGGGCCGGCCGAGATTGCCGGCAAGCGTGTAGAACACCATCAGCGAATGCGGCGGCCTGAGCGGCAACAGCACGTGGCCTTGCCGGGCCAGATCGAGGGCATCGGCCCAGCTCGCCGGCGCAGCCGAAAGCATGTCGGGCCGCCATGCCTGCACCTGGCTGGCCGCGTCGATCGGAAACGCCCACTGCCGGCCTTGCCAGTCGTAGCTCGGAAAGGACCGGCCGACACTGCCCGCCGCAAGTGCTGCACGTTCGGCTTCCCGGCCGGCGACATCGAGCGGCGCCAGGCAATTCTCGGCGGTGATCTGGCCGACATGCGGATGGTCGACGACGATCAGGTCGTAGGCACGGGCCAGTTCCTCGACCGGGAAGGATTCGAAATCCTGCAGCGAGCGCTTGTCCCATTCAACGGCGATGCCAGTTTGTTGCTTCCACAGTCTCGAACAGGCGACCATCGGGTCATAGCCGCGCGGATGGCTCCAGGTCATGCCTTTGAGCGTGACGTCGCTCACAGCCCGAACTCCACGCGGATTTTTGCGCTGTGCTCGCCGATGCGTGGCGCGGCCCGCTCGACCTTCGCGCGGATGCCGTCTACCCTGAGCGGCGAGCGCGTGGTGAGGATCGAAACATCATCCTCGCGCGTCACCGTCTGCAGCATGTCGAGGACCTGGAAGCCTTCGCTGGCCATCATTTCCGGCCAGGTCAAAACCTTGGCGCACCAGATGTCGGCAGGCTCGAGAATGGCAAGCCATTCGTCGACCGTCTTCGTTGCGATCTTTTGCGCGATGATCGCCTTGATCTCGTCGCGGGCGGTGAACCAGGTCGACGGCTGGTCGCGATAGGGCGCAAGCTCCTCGAGCCCGAGGAGATCGGCGAGTTTCGAGATCGGCGTCATGGCGATCGCCAGATAGCCGCCCTTGGCCGGATAGACGCCGTAGGGCGCCGAGAGATAGGCGTGCGCGCTGCGGAAGCTCGACCGCCGCGGCAGCCGGCGCCCGTCATTGAGATGCGTGGTCAGCACCTCGAACTGGAAGTCGACCAGCGCTTCGAGCAGGCTGGTCTCGACATGGCTGCCCTTGCCGGTCACGCCGCGCCGCACCAGTGCGGCGAGGATGCCTTGCGCGGCGGCGGAGCCCGCCAGCATGTCGGCGATCGCCAGGCCGAAGGGCACCGGCCCTTGGTCCTCGTCGCCGTTCAGCCACATCACGCCGGAGCGGGCCTGCGCCAGCAGATCCTGCCCGGGCCGCTTGACCCACGGGCCTTCCTCGCCATAGCCGCTGATCGAGGCATAGACCAGGCGCGGATTGATCTTGCGCACCGCCTCGTAATCGAAGCCCAGGCGTTCGATGACGCCGGGCCTGAAATTCTGGATCAGCACGTCGGCCTTGGCCAGCAGGCCGCGCAGCGCCGCAAGGTCGGCCTCGTCCTTTAAGTCGATGGCAAGGCTTTCCTTGGCGCGGTTGATCGCATGGAAAATGGTGGAATCGCCGCCGATCTCGGTGTCGCTGAGATAGAGCCGGCGCGACAGATCGCCGCCGTCCGGCCGTTCGATCTTGATGACGCGAGCGCCGAGGTCGAGTAGTCGCAGCGAGCAGTAAGGCCCGGACAAGAACTGGCTCATATCGACAACGATGAGCCCGGTCAGCGGCAGTTCGGCAATGGCAGCCATTGCCTATTTCTCCGTCTTGCCGGCGAAATCGGCCGGATTGCGGTACTTCACCGTCTGCAGGTGCTCGCAATAAAGCACGAGCTCGCCTTCACCCTTGAAGACTTCATAGCTGGCGCGGATCAGCCCCATTTCCTTGTATTTTGGCTTCTTGTCGAGGTTGGAGCGGATCGAATAGATCGTGTCGCCTATGAACACCGGCTTGATGAAGCGCAATTTGTCGTAGCCATACGAAAAGGCGTTGATGCAATTGGTGGCGACGAGACCGAGCCCGGCTGAGAACACGAAGGCCCCTGCCACCAGCCGCTTGCCGAAAATGCCTTGCGTCTCGGCGAACATCTGGTCCTGCACGTATGGATGGATGTCGAGCACCAGCGTGTTGAAGAGATGGCTGTCGCCCTCGGCAATGGTCCGGCGCAGCGAGCGGATCTTCTGGCCGACCGGCCAGTCTTCGTAGAACCAGTTCTCCGCGTTCCAGACGGGAAGGTCGGCGTGATTCCTAGGCATGTTGGCGGGGTGTGTCGATGCCACGCCCACGGTTGGCGCGAAACCGCTCATGACGACTTCCTCTGGGAGCGGGAATCGTCCATCAGGGCGCGCCGCAGACCAGCGAAATGCATGATCGATCCTCCCGTCAATCTTCTTTTGTGAATAGTATTTTCACATATGGGGTTGTGTTGCAAGCGTGAACAGGCGAAATTTTGCCTGCTCCGTCGGGGCCAATGCCGGCGGAACAAGGGAGGAAGTGATGCAGAATGCCTGTCTGGTTTTCGTCGGCAGCCTCAATCGCGACGCCCCGTATTTTCAGGGCGCGCGCGGCATCGGGCTGGGTGTCTACAGTTTCGACGAAGGGACGCTGCAGACGAAGAAACTGGCCGAGACGGGAGACATCGACAATCCCACCTTCCTGTCGGTGACGCCGGACGGCTCCCACATCTATGCCAACTCAGAAGTGTTCACCTGGCGCGAAGGGGTGGTCTCGGCCTACCGTTTCGACAGGCAGACCGCCACGCTGTCCTACATCAACAAGCAGCCGACGCTGGGCAGCATCACGGCGCACAACGCCATCACGCGCGACCGGACGAAGCTGCTGGTCGCCAATTACGGCATGGGCGAGGGCGGCCCCGATCGCTCGGTCGTGGTCTATGGGTTGGGTGAGAATGGCGGCCTGACAGCGCCGTTGTCGAGCGTTGCCCATAGCGGGACCGGACCAGATCCTGCCCGCCAGGAGCGGCCGCATGCCCATAGCGTAACCGAGACGGTTGCCGGCGGCATGGCGATCGTCGCTGACCTCGGCATCGACCGGCTGGTGTCCTATCGCATCGGCTCAGACGGCAGCCTGACGAAGCTCGCCGAGTCGGCGCTTGCGCCAGGCGCGGGTCCGCGCCATCTCGCACTGCATCCGGGCGGTCGCTTCGTGTTCGGCATGAACGAGCTGGATTCGACGGCTGTCTCGCTGGCGCTGGACGAAGCATCAGGCAAGCTTACGGTGATCGACAGCAAGCCGGCCGTGCCGCCCGAGGCGCGCGACGGCAATCACTGCGCCGACATCCAGATCTCGCCTGACGGCCGCTTTCTCTACGGCTCCAACCGCGGCCATGACAGCATAGTGGTGTTTTCGATCGACCAGCAAACCGGCAGGCTTGCCCTTGTGGGCTATACGCCTTGCGGCGGCGCCACGCCGCGCAATCTGGCACCGACGCCCTCGGGCGGCCATCTGTTCTCGGCCAACCAGAATGCCGACCGCATCTCGATTTTCGCCCGTGATGCCGCAACCGGCCGGCTGACCGACACCGGCCGATCCATCGAGATTGGCACACCGATGTGCGTGAGGATCGTGCGTTGACGCGATCTCAGAACTCGAGCGCCTGCCTGAGTGCCGGGCCGCTCCTGACGCGCAAATCGAGGTCGGCCTCGATATGGTCGATGTGGTGCAGCATCAGCGCGCTGGCGCGTTCGGCATTGCCATTTTCCAGCGCCTCGAGGATCTGCGTGTGTTCGTTGTGGCCGCAGCTCGAGATGCCCGAGCGGCCATAGAGTGCGATCACCAGCGATGAACGAGCGACCAATTCCTCCATGAAGCGCTGCAGGATGACGTTTCCCGCGACCGACGCCAGAAGCAGGTGAAAATCCCCCGACGCCTTGATCTCCGATCGCCTTGCGTTCGGTCCGCGTTCGGCGATGAAACGGCCTTCTTCGTCGAGCTGGGCCTTGAACGCGGCGACATGCGCCGGCGTCATCCGTCCGGCGGCGGCAATCGCGATGCCTGGTTCGATGAGCCGGCGCGAAGCAAAAACCTGCCGCGCTTCCTCCGGCGACGGATTGGCGACGAAGGCGCCGCGATTGCGCTCGGTGCGCACCAATCCCTCGAAGGAAAGCATCTGCAGTGCCGCACGCGCCACGGTGCGGCTGACATCGAACAGCGTGCCGACTTCGCCTTCGGATAGCTTTGTTCCCGGCGCTAGCCGGCGATCGACGATCGCGTCGCGCAACTGGTCGCGGATCGCCTGCGCGCGATCCTCGTTGGCGGCCTCGATAGCAGGGAAGGTCTGGTCGGCAATGTTCATGGCAGTGGTCCTGCGTTCTTCTACCCTGAATCGCATCGCTTGGACGAGAGACAAAGTGAATACAGAGATGAAAAAGATTGCATACGATCTTTGCGAAGATCGGCGGCAATCGCCTATAATTTGTGCATTGCACAAGGGCGACGTATCGGCAGCTATATAGAGGCGGCCCTGATTTCTTCGAGGATTCAGTCGGTTGGTGCGGCGGCGCGCAACTGGCACGCATGATGCTTTGGCTAATCCGACCAAAGGGGAAGCTGGATGTCCAAAGCCGCCGAAATCGACATTGTGTCCGTTTCGAAAGTCTATGGCGCGACGACTGCCGTCGAAGGCATCAGCCTGAAAATCCCTGCGGGTACCTATTGCTGCCTGCTCGGTCCGTCCGGCTGTGGCAAGACCTCGACGCTGCGCATGATCGCCGGGCACGAGAGCATATCGAGTGGCGACGTGCGTCTCGGCAACACAGTGGTCACCGACCTGCCGCCGGCCAGGCGCGGCACTGCCATGATGTTCCAGTCCTACGCACTGTTTCCGCATCTCGACCTGATCGACAATGTCGCCTTCAGCCTGAAGATGAAAGGCGTCGGCAAGGAGGAGCGCCGCGCCAAGGCACTCGACATGCTGAAGCTGATGCAGATGGAGGCCTATGCCAGCCGCCGCCCGGCGCAGCTTTCCGGCGGGCAGCAGCAGCGCGTTGCTCTTGCGCGCGCATTGATCACCGATCCCGAGGCGCTGTTGCTCGACGAACCGCTTTCGGCGCTCGATCCTTTCCTGAAGATCCGCATGCGAGCCGAACTGAAGAAGCTGCAGACGTCGCTCGGCATCACTTTCGTCCACGTCACCCACAGCCAGGAAGAGGCGATGGCGCTGGCCGACCTGATCGTGGTGATGAACGATGGCCGTATCGAGCAGGCGGCGCACCCTCGCACGGTGTTCGAGCGGCCGGCCACGGCCTTCGTCGCTCGTTTCATGGGCGACCACAATGTCATCTCCGGGCGCGTCGCCGGCAGTCGCGACGGCATGGTCGTTTTCGATGTGCCCGGCGGCGTCACGCTCGCGGCCAGCGGGCAGGGCAGGGAGACCGGGGAACCCATCGACATCGCCATTCGCACCGACCACGTGCGCATCGGCGAGCCGCCGGCAGCCGGGCTCGGCTTCACCGGCATCGTTTCAAACGTCGAGTACCGCGGTTCGACCGTGAAGCTCTCGGTCAATGGCGCCGGCATCGAGGATTTCACCGTAATCGTCGACGACACCAGCTTCTTCGCCAGCCCGGTTGCCGTCGGCGACGCAGTGCCGATCGCCTGGGACGCCGAGGACGCGATCGTCCTTGGTCGTCTCGATTCCTGAAATCCAGCATAACCAATCAAAACAGGGGAACTGAACATGACCAACACCACCGACAAGAAGACTGGAATATCGCGACGTTCGCTGCTCAAGACAGGTGCCGCCGCCGTCGGTTTCGCCGCCGGTTCCGGCGCCATATCTGGCTTTCCGACCATCTGGGCGCAATCGAACATCACGCTGCGCCAGTTCGGCACCGGCGTATCCAACCTCAATGCCATCGCCGACAAGTGCAAGGCCGATCTCGGCATCACGCTGGAGATGACAGCAACCGATTCCGACGCCGCCGCACAGCGCGCCGTGACGCAGCCCGACAGCTACGACATCGCCGACATCGAATACTGGATCTGCAAGAAGGTGTTCCCGACAGGCGTCCTGCAGCCGATGGATGTCACCAAGCTGAAATATTACGACGAGCTGGTGCCGCTGTTCAAAACCGGCAAGCTGGCGCCGGACAGCGTTATCGCCCAGGGCACCGCGCCGCACACGGTCGGTTACGTCGAGGCGCAGGACAGCAAGGTCTTCGCCAAGGCGCCGACCAACTGGTTCACCATGGTGCCGACGATCTACAATGCCGATACGCTCGGCATCCGCCCCGACCTCGTCGGCCGCGATATCACCACCTGGGCCGACATCATGGATCCGGCCTTCAAGGGCAAGACCGCCATCCTCAACATCCCGTCGATCGGCATCATGGATGCGGCGATGATCATGGAAGCCACCGGCAACATCAAATACGCCGACAAGGGCAACATGACCAAGGAGGAGATCGACAAGACGATCGACTTCCTGATCAAGGCCAAGCAAGCCGGCCAGTTCCGCGCCTTCTGGAAATCCTTCGACGAGAGCGTCAACCTGATGGCTTCAGGCGAAGTGGTGATCCAGTCAATGTGGTCGCCGGCCGTGGCCGCGGTCCGCTCCAAGGGCATCGCGTGCCGGTTCCAGCCGCTCAAGGAAGGCTACCGGTCCTGGGGTGGCGGGCTTGGCCTGGCAGCCCATCTCTCCGGCGCCGAACTCGATGCCGCCTATGAATACATCAACTGGTACACGTCCGGCTGGGTTGGCGGCTATCTCAACCGCCAGGGCTATTACTCGGCCAACATGGTGTCGGCCAAGAAGTTCATGTCCGAGGACGAGTGGGGCTACTGGATCGAAGGCAAGCCGGCAAAGGGCGATATCCTGTCGCCGGACGGCAAGGTCATGGAAAAGGCTGGCGCCGTGCGTGACGGCGGCTCTTTCGAAGAGCGCATGGGCAAGGTCGCCTGCTGGAACTCGGTCATGGACGAAGACCGCTACATGGTGAAGCGCTGGAACGAGTTCATCGCTGCGTAGGTACAACGTCTTCCCCTTCTCCCCTTGTGGGAGAAGGTGGATTGGCGCGCAGCGCCAAGACGGTTGAGGGGTGCCGGCCGGAGCGCTGTTGGTGCCAAGCTGGAACACCCCTCATCCGACCGAGCTTCGCTCGGCCACCTTCTCCCACAAGGGGGAGAAGGAAAGGCGGCTTCGCCGCATCGCTGACTTATACCGAGATGTTCATGACAGCCGCGCTCGAACGCCCCGCCACCGCCGCCGCCAAACCCGCCAGACGCCGCCGGCTCTCGATCGGCGCCCTCGTCCCCTATCTCCAGGCAACACCACTTGCCCTGATCCTCGGCGCGTTCCTCCTGCTGCCAATTCTGATGATCGCCGTGGTCTCATTCTGGGATTACGATTTCGCAGCGATGTATCCGGATTTCCTGACCACCAATTATTCCGACACGCTCGGCTCCTGGGTCACCTGGAAAACCTACCTGAATACGCTGAAATACGCCGCCATCGTCTGGGCGCTGACGCTGTTCATCGGTTTCTGGGTCGCCTATTTCCTTGCCTTCCATATCAGGACCACGGCCATGCAGATGGTGCTGTTCCTTGTCTGCACGGTGCCGTTCCTGACCTCCAACATCATCCGCATGATCTCGTGGATTCCGGTGCTTGGCCGCAATGGCCTGGTCAACTCGACGCTGGTGCAAATGGGGCTGATCCCGAAGCCGATCGAATGGCTGCTCTATTCCGAATTCGCCGTGGTGCTGGCCATGGTGCATCTCTATACGCTGTTCATGGTGACGCCGATCTTCAACACGCTGATGCGCATCGACAAGTCATTGATAGAAGCCGCGCGCGACGCCGGCGCTTCCGGCTGGCAGGTTCTGTGGAACGTCGTCATTCCGCTCGCCAAGCCCGGCATGGCGATCGGCACCATTTTCGTCGTCACCCTGGTGATGGCCGACTTCTCGACGGTGCAGGTGATGTCCGGCGGGCAGAGCGCCTCCGTCGCGCTGATGATGAAGAACCAGATGTCGCTGCTGCAATATCCGGCAGCCGCCGCCAACGCCGTCGTGCTCTTGGTGCTGGTGCTGCTGATGGTCGCGGGCATCCTGCGCATCGTCGACATCCGCAAGGAGCTGTGAGGCGATGAGCCAGGACAAGCGCACCCTCGAATTCTATGTGTTGGCGGCGTTCTTCGGTCTTTTCGTGTTGTTCCTCTACGGCCCGCTTTCGGCGATCCTGATCCTCTCTTTCCAGGGCGAGAACGGCGGTCTGACATTTCCGCTGAACGGCGTGTCGCTGCACTGGTTCGCCAATTTGTTCGAGCGCCAGGCGGTCGGCGACTTCGGCGGCAGCTTCAAACGCTCGCTCGTCCTTGGCCTGATGGTGATGGTCGTCACTGTCGCCGTGTCGCTGCTCGCCGGCCTGGCCTTCCGGCAGAAATTTCGCGGCGCAACCGCACTGTTCTATCTGGCCGTCGCCAGCCTGGTCGTGCCGTCGATCATCATCAGTCTCGGCATCGGCGTCGTCTTCCAGCAGATCGGCTTCCGCCCCGCCTGGTACACCTCCGCTTTCGGCGCCCATCTGACCTGGACCTTGCCTTTCGGCGTGCTGATCATGTTTGCTGTCTTCAACCGGTTCTCGCCAGCCTATGAGGAAGCCGCGCGCGATCTCGGAGCATCGTCGTGGCAGACCTTTGCCCATGTCGTGCTGCCGATGATCGCGCCCAGCCTGATCGGCGTCGGCCTGTTCGGCTTCACTCTGTCATATGACGAGTTCGCCCGCACGCTGATGACCTCGGGCACGTTCAACACGTTGCCGCTCGAAATCTACGGCATGACGACGAATGTCACGACGCCGGTGCTCTATGCGCTGGGCACCGTGACGACCGTGTTTTCCTTCCTGGTGATCCTGCTGACGCTCGGCGCAATCGTCTATGTCGGCCGCCGCCGCGAGCGTGCCTGACAGTGCAGATCCTCGTCGTCAATCCAAACACCACCGCCAGCATGACCGATACTATCGCGGTCGCCGCCCGATCGGTCGCTGCTCAATCGACGAAGATCGTTGCCGTCACCTCGTCGATGGGACCTGTATCGATCGAAGGCTATTACGATGAAGCACTTGCCGTGCCCGGCCTGCTGGTCGAGATCGCCGCCGGCGAACGCTCGGGCGCGCAAGCCGCGATCATTGCCTGTTTCGACGACACCGGCCTCGATGCCGCGCGCGCCATGGCCAACATTCCGGTCATCGGCATTTGCGAGGCATCGCTCAGCACGGCCTCGTTCATCGCCCAGCGCTTCACCGTCGTCACCACCACCGGACGTTCGCGCGTGCCGGTCGAAGGGTTGGTGCAGCGCTATGGCATGGCAGGGCGCGCGCGTGTGCGCGCCGCCGACATCCCGGTTCTTGCCCTCGAAGATCCGGCGTCCGACGCACTGCTCAGGCTGCGCAACGAGATTGCGCGCGCCATCGACGAGGATCGCGCCGAGGCGATCGTGCTCGGCTGTGCCGGCATGGCCGATCTGGCGGCGGCGCTGCAGCGGGAATTCGGGCTTCCGGTCATCGACGGCGTGGGCGCTGCCGTGAAACAGGCCGAGGCATTGATCGCCCTTGGCCTGACGACATCCAAGCGCGGCGCCTATGCAAGCCCGTTGGCAAAGTCCTATCATGGCGCGTTGAAATCCTTCACGCCTGGCGCCGCCGAGTGATCGCAATGCCCCGAACGATCCGAACGCTCGCACGTGAAGAAGTGCAAACCCTTGTCGATTGGGCGGCGGCGGAAGGCTGGAATCCCGGCCTTAACGATGCCGCGCTGTTTCAGGCAGCCGACCCGCAGGGCTTCATCGGCGCCTTTATCGATGGCGAGATGGCGGCCGGCATTTCGGCCGTCGCCTATGGCGACGGTTTCGGCTTCATCGGCCTCTACATCTGCCGGCCGGACAGGCGTGGCCAAGGCCATGGCAAGGTCGTTTGGGATGCCGGCACGGCGCGGCTCGGCAAGCGCACGATCGGCCTCGACGGTGTCGTCGAACAGCAGGCCAACTACCGCAGCATGGGTTTTGCACCGGCCTACCGGACGATCCGGTTCATGGGGTCACCGAATGTCCCGGCAGCCGTCGGCAACGACATTCGCGCCATAGGGCCGGAACTCGTGCCGGACATACTGGACTATGACCGCTGCTTCTTTCCCGGCCCGAGGCGATCCTTCCTGGAACACTGGCTGCGCCCGCCGCATATGGCGCTTGCCATCCTCAAGCACGGCGCCATTGCGGGATACGGCGTCGCGCGCCAATGCCGGGACGGCTGCAAGATCGGCCCGCTCTTTGCCGACAGCCTGGACGCGGCAAGCCATCTCTTCGCCGCGCTCGCGCACATGTCCGGTCCCGGAAACGTCCATCTCGACGTTCCCGAAACCAGCCGGCAATTTGCAGACTTGCTGTCGTCCGCAGGCCTTCAACCGGGCTTCGAGACGGCTCGGATGTACAAGGGAAAGGCGCCGCAGCTCAAGCAGTCCGGAGTTTTTGCGATAACGACGTTGGAGTTGGGGTGAGGCGGTACAAGCCGACTTCCAGTGCAAAGCCGGGCAACAGGACTACGCGGTCTATTTTTCCTGAACTGAAATGCCGGAATCGTCGATGCGAAGTTCCACGCCTTTCGGCCTAGTCTCCTCGCGATAAACGTAAATCCCCAACGCAATAACGGCGACGGCCAAAGCGCCGATGATGAGATAAAGATAGTTCTGCTTCATCCGCTGTCGTTAACAACATGATTTGAGCGAGTCTAGTCTAGCGGTTCGGTATCAGGGCGGCGGACGGACACGCGCCGTCGATCAGCCTTGGTATCCTACGCGCGCAGCGAGGGCGAGCTAGCCTACCCCATCCAGCCGGTCGCGCAGCATGCTCCAGGGGAGCAGCATGTTTGGCGCATGCCGCATCAGACTGTGGAGCGGGATCGGCGACGGCGGTCCAAACGGCAGCGGCAAATCCTGAGGCTTTGTTCCGCTCGCCCAGTCGGCAAGCACCTTGCCCATGGCAGTCGTCATGGCGATGCCGCGCCCATTGCAGGCAAAGCCCGCAATCAGGCCGGGGCCGAGATCGACGAGGTGCGGCAGGAAGTCGGGCTCGACGGCAGCCATCCCCGACCAGCTGTATTCAAGCGGCGGGATGTCCGGGAGATCGAGATGCTTCGCCAGCCGCCGCCAGATCGCCCGCGGCACCCGCGTGTCGGCACCGGGGCCAAAAACATGCATGCCGCCGGTGATCAGCCTGTTTTCGCCGTCGAAGCGGAAGGTGAAGAGATTGCGTCTTGTGTCGCCGACGCCTTGCCCGCCAGGAAGCAGGCGAGTGCGTATTTCGCGCGGCAGCGGCGCTGTCGCGATCTGGAAGATTTTCAGCGGGAAATAGGTTCGCTGCAACGTGCGATCCAGCGCTCCGCCATAGGCGTTGGTGGCGACCAGCACCTTTCCTGCGCGTACCGAACCGGAGGCCGTCTTCAAAGCCCAACCATCGCCTATGTGATCGATCGACGCGACACGCGTATGCTCGAAGATGCGCGCTCCGGCCTTTTCCGCCGCGTTGGCCAATCCGCGCGCATATTCGACCGGATTGAGGACGCCACCCGATCTGTCGATCCAGCCGCCGAGATAACCGCGAACGCCGGTCAGCTCTTCGACCGCCTGTCTATCCAGCGCAACAGCCGGCCTTCCGCGTGGTGCCCATTGTTCGGCGCGCGATCTGGTCTTTTGCAAAGCGGCCGGTGAATGGGCTGGTTGTATCCAGCCGCTCTGGACGGCATCGCATTCGATGGCATGCCGCCTGATCAGGTCGAAGACGAGGTCGGCGCTGCCGGCGGCGAAATCGACAAGGCGTTCGCCGCGTTCGGGCCCGAGCTGGGCAATGATATCGTCGGGGTCTCTTTTCGCGAAATTCGGCACGACGAAGCCGGCATTCCTGCCGGTTGCCCCCCAGGCGATGATTTCCGCCTCGAGGACGGCAACCGAGATGCCTTTCTCGGCACTGTGCAGCGCGGTGGAAAGGCCTGAAAACCCGCCGCCGACAATTGCCAGATCGACATCGAGTGCGCCTTCGAGGGCGGGCCGGTCGCGGCGACTGCGGCTGACGGCATGCCAAAGGGAAACGCCGTGCGGCCGGGTCACAGCGTTCATGAGCCGCTCTCGCTCGGGGCCACGCGTGCACGCTTGCCGAACCTTGGGCGCCGCGGCCTGTCGCCAAACAGGCCGTTCGGCCTGACCAGAAGGATGACGCACAGCATCACGCCGATGGCGACGATCTGCAGCGAAGCGGCGCGGGCCTGTTGTTCGGGCGAGAACAACATACTGGTCAACGCTCCCGATCCGGCCCATATCGCCCAGACCAGGATGCTGCCGATGACGGCGCCGATGTTGCTGCCCGAGCCACCGACGATCAGCATCACCCAGACCTGGAAAGTCAGCGCCGGCAAATAATTGTCCGGGGCGATGAAGCCGGTGAAATGCGCCTGCAGCGCACCGGCAAGCGCCATGATGGCGCCACCGACGGCAAAGGCCTGAACGCGGTAGAACCGTGCGCTTTTGCCTAGGGATATGGCGGCCCGCTCATCCTCGCGAAGCGCCTTCAACACGCGCCCCCACGGGCTGCGCGACAGATGCTCCAGCGCGAGATAGACGATCAGCGTCACCACCGAGACGATCGCAAGGTTCGAAAGGTTGAACAGCAAAGGCGTTTCGGCAAGACCGCCGAACGGACGCGGAATGAAGCCGATGCCGAACGGCCCGCCGGTCAGCTTCTGGGCGTTGAGCGCTACCAGTTGCACGACGACGGCGACGCCGAAAGTAGTGATCGCCAGATAGTCCGATCTCAGACGTAGCGTGGCAATGCCGGTGATGGCGGCGGCGACGCCGCCCAACAGCATGGCGCCAAGCCAGCCGATAAGGATCGGCAGGTCGAAGCCGCCCAGGCGCGCGGCATCGTCGGGCGTGGTCAGCAGCGCCGAGGTGTAGGCGCCGATGGCAACGAAGCCGGCGACCCCGACATTGAAAAGCCCGGTCAGCCCCCATTGCAGATTGAGCCCGAGCGTGATGAGCGAAAAGATCAGCGCGGTGGTCAGGAAGAAGGCGCCGTAGCCGAGCAGATCCATCAGCGTTCCCTCACTCCGAAAAGGCCGATGGGCCGCACGAACAGCACCGCCATCAGGATGATGAACGAGACGGCTGCCCGCCATTCGGCGCCGATCAATTGCACGGCAGCCGCTTCGGCCATGCCGATGATCAGGCCGCCGAGAACGGCGCCGGGCACGCTGCCGATGCCGCCGAGGATGGCGGCCGCGAACATCGGCAGCAGCATCTCGAAACCCATGAACGGGCGGATCTGGATGAGAATGCCGATCATGACGCCGGCGACGCAGGCCAGCGCGCCGCCGATGATCCAGGTGACGCGCACCACCCTGGCGACGTCGATGCCGACGATGCGGGCAAGTGCCGCGTTCTGGCTCAATGCCTGCATCGAGCGGCCGGTCTGGGTCCGCGTCATCAGGAGATGCACGCCGAGCACCAGCACGGCGGTCAGCAGCAGCAGCGCGATCTGGTCCGGGGTGATGCGGATGCCGAAACCTATCGGCATGGCGATCTGGATCGCCCGGCTGAAATAGGTCGGACGCGAGGTGAAGATGAATTCGAGCAGGCTTCTCAGCGCCATCGAGGCGCCGAAGCTCGCCATCACCACGATGATCGCCTGGCCCTTGGCCCGCAGCCGCGCGAACAGCACCATGTCGAGCGCCAGCGCCAGCAGGCCGGTGGCCGCCATGCCGATGATGAGCGCGACGATCAGCGGCCAACCGAAGGAGAGGGGCGCGATCGGCGCGATCTTGCCGAAAATCGCGCCAATGGCGCCAACCACGGCGAGCGTCGCATAGGCGCCCCAGGCCATGAAGTCGCCATGGGCGAAGTTCGAGAAGCGCAGGATCGAATAGGTGAGTGTCACGCCGATGGCGCCGAGGCCGATCATCGACCCTGCCAGCAGTCCGTCGACGACGAATTGCAGGTTCATGCCGCGCTTCCTTGTCCAAGGTCGAGGCGGCGCTGGCCAAGATAGAGTTCAGCGACGACCGGGTCGTTCCAGAGCTCGGAGGCGACGCCCTGGTGCCGCTCCTTGCCCTCGACCAGCACATAGGCGCGGTCTCCAATGGCAAGCGCTGCCTTGGCGTTCTGTTCGACCAGCAGAATGGTGACGCCGGACTTTCGGATGCCGGCCAGCATCTCGAGCACCATCGCCACGAATTTCGGCGACAGGCCGGCCGACGGCTCGTCGAGCACCAGCACCTTGGGATGGACGATCAACGCCCGGGCGACGGCCAGCATCTGCCGCTGTCCACCCGACAGATTGCCCGCGGCCGTTCTGCGCTGACGGGCGAGATCGGGAAAGGCCGCATACATTTCCTCGATGCGGGCTGGGACCTCGCGCGGCCTCAGGATGCCGCAGGCGACCCTGAGATTGTCCTCGACCGACATCAGCGGGAAGATGTTCTCTGTCTGTGGCACGAAGGCAAGGCCAAGGCGGACCATGATGTGAGCGGGCGACGCCGTGATATTCTTGCCGTCCAGCAGCACCGTGCCGCCGGTGATCGGGACAAGGCCGGCGATGGCCTTGATAAGGCTCGACTTGCCGGCGCCGTTGGGACCGAGAACGACGACGATCTCGCCCTGGTCGACGGTGATCGAAGCGCCGCGCACGATCGGAACGCCAGGCTCGTAGCCGGCTTCGAGATCGCGGACATCGAGTACCTTTTGGCTCATGCCGTGCCTCCGAGGTAGGCCTCGATGACGCGCGGGTCGCGCGCCACCTCCTCCGGGGTGCCTTCGCACAGAAGCTGCCCGCTCGCCATGACCAGCACGCGGTGGCAAAGCCGCGTCACCATGTCGATATTGTGCTCGATCAGCAGGAAGGTGATGCCGCGCGCATTGATGTCGCGGATGCGGTCGATAATGACCTCGAGCAGGGTTGCGTTGACCCCGGCCGCCGGCTCGTCGAGCAGGATGATCGCCGGGTCGGCCATCATCACGCGGGCCAACTCGAGCAGCTTGCGCTGGCCGCCTGAAAGCACGCGCGCAGGTTCGTGCGCGAGGTGAGCGATCGTGACGAGCTCGAGCAGTTCGACGGCTCTTGTCTCGGCAGCCCTTTCTTCGGCAGCGACCCGCCGGGGCGTCAGGAAATTGGCGAGCAGTTTTTCTCCGGCCTGCCCTTGCGCGGCCAGCATGACGTTTTCGATCAGCGTCAGGTTAGGCAAGGGCCGGGGGATCTGGAACGTGCGGCCAAGGCCGCGGCCAATGCGGCGATGGGCAGCTTCCCCCGACACCGATACGCCGTTGAGGAGGATTTCGCCGCTGGTCGGCAGAATGCTGCCGGCGAGCAGGTCGAACATCGTGGTCTTGCCGGCGCCGTTCGGGCCGATAAGGCCAAGTATTTCGCTCGGCCGGACGTCGAACGAGACATTGTTGACCGCGACCAGGCCGCCGAAGCGTCTGAGGACGTTCCTGGCCGTGAGGACCGGCGTACGGATCTCCTCCTGCCGTTTCGTCGTGTCGCTCATCAATTCCTCTGGCCGAAAAGCGACCTTCATCGCCTATGATTTGATTTGTGATCACGCTTGCTTTGATCACGCTATTCGGCTTTAATTTCTTCCGCAAGCCGAAAACGGCCAAGACCGGGATTGCCTATGCAGAAGGCCGCCATCGAAAAGAACAATGAGATGATCGCAGCCCAGCTTACGCCGGTCGGCCGCGAGACCGTGCAGGATCGCGTCTATTCGGAGCTGCGCCGCGCCTTGATCGGCGGCCTTTTCGAGCCGAGCCAGGTTCTGACCATCCGCGGCCTCGCCGACGCGCTGGTCACCAGCACCATGCCGGTGCGCGAGGCGCTCGGACGGTTGATCACCGAGAAGGCACTGGAAGCGCTTCCCAACCGTTCGGTGCGCGTGCCGCCGATCACGCTGGAGCGCATCGACGACCTCTTGCGCGCCCGTTCTCTGATCGAGGGCGAAGCGATCGCGCTGGCTGCCACGCGCATGAACCCGCGCCAGATCGCTTCGGTCGAAGCCATGCTCGGCGAGTGGGACGAGATGCGGGCGCTGAAGCACAAGAAGGATATCGACCGCGAGGCCACGCTCAACCAGAGCTTCCATTTCGAGATCTACCGTTGCTGCGGTTCCGCCGTGCTGATCCCGATGATCGAGAGCCTGTGGTTGCAATCCGGGCCTTGCATCCGCGTTGCCATTTACGCCTTCTCCGACGCCGGCGAGGTCGATACGGCCCACTACCACCGCAGCATCGTCGCAGCGCTTTCCAGGCAGGATGCGCAAGCGGCGCGCGAGGCGCTGGTGGCCGACATCAGCCGGCCCTTCGCCTTTCTGCGCGACAAGCTCCAATCCACAAGCAAGGAAGGATTGAGGGCATGACGGTGCCTGGCATCAACATCACCGAGCCACACTCGATGCTTTCCGTGACCGCGCTGCTGTTGCCTGAAAAGGCGCCCGACAACGCTGCCTTCCTGCTGGCGTATCTCGAGCAGCCGCGCGTCGTTGCCGGCATCCATGCTATGTGGACGGGGCCGGAAATCTCCTGCCCGGTTCCATCAGCCGAACTTGAGGGCCAAACCTATGCCAGGCCCTTGCCGGCGGAGAACGCAACGCTGACGCCGCAGCCGGGCGACATCGTGTTGTCCTACGTGCCGCCGCGCATGTGGGGCGGCAACCCGAATGCCATCTTTGACGTCGGCCTGTTCTACGGAGCGGGTGCACGCCTGCTGTTCCCGATCGGCTGGCTTGCCGGAAGCGTCGTCGCGCAGGTGGTGCCTGAGGATCGCGATAAATTCGCAGCCGCTTGTGGCGTGATCCGCCGCAACGGTGCCTGCGACATCACCTTCACCCGGGTGGAGATCTGAATGGCTGAGACCGACGACAGTTTCGAACTCTTCGACCTTCGCGTCGAGGCGGTTATCCCCGAGGGCAAGCCGATCTATTGCGGCGCCAAGCCCGGCGACTATTTCGAGTTGAAGGGCGAGATGCTGTCGATGCCGGCGGGGCAAGGTTTCTCGATCTATTCCATTGCGGCAGTGTTGCCGCTTCTGGCCGCAAAGCAGCGCCCGACCCACAGGAACGACTGGATGACGTCGGACGCCGAGATCGCTTGTCCGGATCCCAATTGTGCCAGCCGGCTCCGGATCGTCAGGACCGGCAAGCGGCGGTTCAGCCATGCCGAAACGACGACGGTGCCGCTGCCGAAGGAGAATGACCGGAGATGACCGCCAAGGCTTTCGAGCTCAGCCCCGGCTATACGATCTCGCGCGTTATTCGCGGCGGCTGGCAGCTTGCCGGCGGGCACGGCGCGATCGACCGCCAACAGGCGGTAACTGACCTGATCGCCACCTTCGACGCCGGCATCAGGACCTATGATTGCGCCGATATCTATGCCGGTGTCGAAGAGCTGATCGGCGCGGCGCGCCTGCGCCTTGCCAATGAGCGTGGCCTCGACGCTGCCACCAAAATGAAGGTGCACACCAAGCTGGTGCCTGACCTGGAAAGGCTTTCCAATATCAGCCGCGACTACATCAGAGGCATCGTCGAGCAGTCGCTGCGGCGGCTGAAGACCGAGCGGCTCGATCTCGTGCAGTTCCACTGGTGGGACTGTGCGCTGCCCGGCTACGTCGAAGCGATGGGCTGGCTCAACGAAATCCGCAGGGAAGGCAAGGTGCGCAACATCGGCACCACGAACTTCGACACGCCGCGGTTGGCCGAGATCCTGGCCGCCGGTGTGCCGC
Source organism: Mesorhizobium sp. M0019 (assembly GCF_040323975.1). Lineage (NCBI taxonomy): Bacteria > Pseudomonadati > Pseudomonadota > Alphaproteobacteria > Hyphomicrobiales > Phyllobacteriaceae > Mesorhizobium > Mesorhizobium sp. M0019. Next base: position 52,177 of record NZ_JAMYVK010000005.1, read on the forward strand.
TGGTCAGCCAGCAATTGCAATACTCGGTGCTCGACCAGCGGCCAGCCAACAGCCTTGCAGCGCTCGCCAGCCGGCACGGCGTCAGTTTCCTCTGCTACGGTTCGGTGGCGGGCGGCTTCCTCAGCGAAAAATGGCTTGGCGCTGCCGAGCCGCAGACGCCGCTCGAAAACCGATCGCTGGTCAAATACAAGCTGATCATTGACGACTTTGGTGGCTGGGAGCTTTTCCAGGAGTTGCTTCGCATACTGAAGGCCGTCGCCGACCGCCACGGCGTCGATATCGCCACCATCGCCAGCGCCTGGGTGCTGGAGCAGCCGCAAGTGGCGGCCGTCATCGTCGGCGCCCGCAACCAGGCGCACGCCCTTGCCAATGCCAGAATCATGGACGTCGCGCTCGATGCCGACGACCGGGCGAGGATCGCTGCCGTGATCGCGCAAAGCCGTGGGCCGCTGGGCGACGTCTACACATTGGAACGCGACCGTCACGGCCGCCACGGCTCGATCATGCATTACAATTTGAATGCAGGCAGGAAATGAACGCGGCCACGGACGAAAAACCTTCCTTGCTTTCCCGCGCCAGCGCCGAGGTGGTCGATCTCCACCGCTTCTTCGTCGACTGGTTCAATGCGGCGAGTGCGGACAATGCAGATTTCAACCGGTTCGAAAGCGTCATGGGCGAAGGCTTCCAGATGGTTGCGCCGGACGGTCAGGTCCTCGATCGTGACGCGGTGCTTGACCATGTCAGGGCAAGCCGCGCCACCTCGGATGGCGATTTCAGTATCTCGATCGAGGATATCCGGGCCGGCTGGCAGGCAGGCGACACGATCGTCGTCTGCTACATCGAAACGCAGCAGCGGGCCGGCAAACATAGCCGCCGCCGCTCGAGTGCCGTTTTCACCACCAGTTCATCGGCGCCCAACGGCGTCGAATGGCGACATCTGCATGAAACCTGGCTGCAGATGCCGGAAGGCTGAACAGGCTCAAGACATCAATGAGAGTCGTGTAACAAAAGGGGAACAACAATGAAAAAGACCATACTTCAGATCACCACCGCGCTCGCACTGCTGACAGCGGCCGGCGCAGCGCAAGCCGCCGATTGCAAGATCACCGTCGGCCTCGTCATGGAACTGACAGGCCCGGCCGGCGAGTACGGCCAGGCCGGCGCCAAATCGGTCGAGATGGCCTTCCGCGACATCAACGATGCGGGCGGCGTCCGCGGCTGCGATCTCGCGACCGACACGCGCGACAGCCAGAGCCAGGGCAACATTGCGGTCGACGCCGCGACGCAGCTCGTGCAGGTCAAGAAGGTGCCGGTGATCATCGGCGGCATCATCTCCTCGGTGTCGATCCCGATCCTGACCTCGGTCACCGCTCCGGCCAAGATAGTCCAGGTGTCGCCTGCTTCCTCGTCGCCGACGCTGACGGCGCTCGGGCGCGACGGCAAGACCAACGGCATCTTCTTCCGCACCATCACATCTGATGCGCTGCAGGGCGTCGCTGCCGCCAAATATGCCATCGACAAAGGCTTCAAGAAGCTGTCGGTCATCCACGTCAACAACGATTTCGGCGTCAACATGGTGGCGGAATTTTCGCGCGCCTATAAGGCACTCGGCGGCACCATCGTCTCCGACACGCCCTACAATGAAAAGCAGTCGAGCTATGCCTCGGAGGTAACCGCGGCCATGGCCGGCGAACCGGACGGGCTTTACCTCGTCAGCACGCCTGTCGACGGCGCAACCATCGCCCGTACCTGGATTTCTCAGGGCGGTGTCCAGAAATTCCTGCTCAATGACGGCATGAACAGCCCGGACTTCATCGAATCCGTTGGCGCGGATTACCTGAAGGATGCGTACGGCACTTCCTCCGGCACCAGCCCGACCGCATCGACCGAGTATTTCACCAAGAACTACAAGGAATTTTCGGGCATCGAACCGTCGAACCCGGCGGCCGACCGGTCGTATGATGCCGGCGCCATCGTCGGCTTGGCCATCGCCATTGCCGGCTCCGAGGATCCGGCCAAGATCAAGGAGGCTATGTACAAGGCGGTCGACCCGGCCGGCACGCCGATCTATGCCGGCAAGGACGAGTTCGCCAAGGCGCTCGGCCTGATCAAGGATGGCAAGCCGATCCGTTACGAAGGCGTCATCGGCCCGGTTGCCTTCGACAAATACGGCGACATCACCGGCCCGTTCCGCCTCTGGAAGATCGTCGATGGCAAGGTGACGACCGACGGCGAAATGACCACGGATGACGTCAACGCCCTGCAGGCGAAGCTTCAGTAAGCCGCCTATGTCTTGTTCGGCATCGATCCCATTCCATTGAGGTTGATGCCGGACACTTGCATGTCCTGTTGCTGGTTAGGCCGGCCTGGAAACGACCACCGCACCAGCCGCCGGCATGATCCAAGGGCAGGCATAGTAATCGGCGATGCGATTTATGGTCCCGCCGGCGGCTTCGATCCGAACTGGATGGGCCGGCTTCCAACCGTTTTCGCCATGGTGGAGCACGAGCAGCACCGCCTGGCCATCGATCTCGCCAACCGCCATTTTCCAGGTCGTCGAGGCTCTTTCATATTCAACGAAGTAAGGTGATTCCGACAGCCTGCCCTTGAAGCAATCCGCGACACGCAATTGTGCGTCGGCGCTGGTCAACGCCCGTACCCCATCCCAGTCGCGGCGGTTGAACAGTTCGACATAGCGGCTGAGCAATTCCAGGAGTTCCGGATCGCGTTGGGGCTCCGAACGGACGATTGGCTCGCCTGACAAGGCGGCCAATTTCGAACGGCCACGGCTCAACGCAGCCTTGACGCCGCCCACAGTCGAGCCGACGAGGTCGGCGATCTCTTCCAGCGAATAGTCGAAGACGTCCTTGAGCAGGACGCAGGCGCGTTCTTTGGGCGGCAGGTGGATCACCAGCCGTTCGATCGCGCGATCCGCGCCCTGGCCCGCCGGCTCGACCGGCAGGATGATCTCGTCTTCGGCGAAATTGGCCTCCGCATGCTGACGCACCTGCCGGCTTCGCAGAAAATCGATGCAGCGATTATGTGCAATGCGAAACAGCCAGGGGCCAAGAGCACTCGCATCGTCCAGCTTCTCGATCTTCCGATAGGCCTCGAACAGCGCCTCTTGCATCACGTCTTCGGCGTCGAGCGTTGAACCGGTCATGCGTGCACAGTAGCGGTGCAGCCGTCCACGCAAATGCGCGACTGTCTCCAGAAAACCGGCGTAGCGGACGTCGAAAAGCCCGGTCGGGTCAAGTCTTGGCTGCATCTTCATGGCATACGGATCATAGCGGGACATAGGTCAACGTAATGACGCCGTTCTTGAAACGGTGGGTATCTATAAGCTCCAGTCTGACCAGGGACGGGTCGACATCCTGGAAAGCGCGTTTGCCATGGCCGACGCGGGTCGGCACGATCGAGAGCTGATACTCGTCGACAAGCCTGTTGGCGAGCAGCGTCTGGTCGAGATTGCTCACTCCGTACTTCAAAATGTTGCCGCCGGCCTGCTGCTTGATCCTGGCAATTTCGGCAGCGATGTCGCCTTCGATCAGCGACGCGTTCCAGCTCACTTCCTTGAGGCTGCGCGACGCGACGAGCTTCTTCAGCCCGTTCATGCGATCCATGTACTTGCTGCCTTTGACCTGCGGCCAACGCGCCGAAAACATTTCGTAGGTGACGCGGCCGAGCAGGAAAAAATCCGCCTCGCCGGCCTTTTCATAGGAGTGTTCCTTCATCTCCTCGTCGAAGAACGGTGACGCCCATTCCATTGGTGCTTCGATGACGCCGTCCAGCGAAATGAAGCTGCCCACGATCAATTTTCTCATCGCGTGTCTCCGGTTGCGCAACAGGCATCCCGTTGAACCCCAAGAACCGGCGCAAACGAACCGGCCCGACGGATGACCACAGGATGCAGTGCCTAAGACGTTTCCGGTTCGACTTTGGATACGCGTGAGAATCGTTTGAGCTAATAAAGCGGCTTGGCCATGTGCCGGGGCGTCGGCCACTCCGTCGTAATCCCCGGCTGCACCGGCCGCTCGAGATAGGTCGAGAGCACGACGTAGCTTCGCGTCGAGGTGACGCCGGGTGTTTCGTAGAGGCGCGACAGCAGGCCTTCGAGTGCCCGCGTGTCCTCGGTGCGGACCTTGATCAGCATGCATGTGTCGCCGGCCACCGAATGGATCTCCTCGACTTCGGGGTGTTCGGAGATTGCCATCAGCTCCGGCGTCTTTCCCCACCCCTTTGTGTCGATATGGACGAAGGCAAGCAGCGGCTTGTGCACCGCCTTGGGATCGATGATGACCGCGGTGTTGCGGATGGCGCCGCTGCGCCGGAGACGCTTGACGCGTTCATGGGCTGCCGGCGGTGAAAGGCCGACGCGGTCGCCGAGCTCGGCATAGCTGATCGTGGCGTCGTCGACCAGAACGCCTAATATTTTTCGGTCGGTTGCATCGATATCGCGGGCGGCAGGCCTGTTCTGCGGAATGCCATCTGTTTCTTCATCCATAATGAAATTCCCTATTGATGCAGAATTTAATACGGCCATTATTGCCATATGTCGAACACTGATCAAGTCGCCACATTCGCAGCGGCGCCCAAGCCGCCAATCCCGGCCCTCGCTTACCTGCTGACGGGGTGCATTGCTGTGATCGGCTCGAACTCGCTGGTGCTCGGTCCGATCGCGCCGGCAGTGGCCGCGTCCTTCGGCACAAGCGTACCGGCGGTTATGATCGCGTCGGCCGCGTTCGGGCTCGGGACATCGGCAAGCGCCTTGTTCCTGGCGCGCTATATCGATCGGCTTGGCGCCCGCCGCATGCTGCAAGGGGCGTTGCTGCTGCTGGCGGTAGCGCTCGTCGCCAGCGCCGCTGCGCCGACCGTGACGGCGCTGGTCGCGGCCCAGCTTCTCGCCGGCATCGCTGCAGGTGTCGCCATGCCGGCAATCTATGCCAGCTCCGCCGCGATTGCGCCGCCCGGCCGCGAAAGCGGCACCATAGGCGTCGTGCTGACCGGCTGGACGCTGAGCATGGTCGCCGGGGTTTCGCTGTCGGCCGTACTTGCCGATCTGGTACATTGGCGCGCCGTTTTCGCGGCGGTCGCGGTGCTCGCAGCCCTCGCATTGGCCAGCCTGTCTCTGACGTCGCTCAGCGATGTCAGGAAGAGCGGTCCGGCGCCGACGCCACTGGGCGCCTTGAGCGTTCCGGGCATCGTGCCGCTTCTGGTTGCCTGCGCCGCCTTCATGACCGCGTTCTACGGCATCTACGGCTATCTTGGCGATCACCTTCACAACGGCTTGGGACGGCCGGTCAGTGCCAATGGGCTTGCCGCGCTCGCCTATGGCGCCGGCTTCGGCGCGGCGGCACTTCTTGACGGCGTTATCGACCGCTTAGGTGCGCGGCGTGTCATGCCATTTGCCTACCTGCTCGTCGCGGCCGTATATGTCGCGATTGCCGCGGCGAGCAGTAGTTTCCATCTGACTATAGCGATGATAGCCGTCTGGGGCCTTGCCAATCATTTCGGGCTGAACGTCCTGGTGATGCGCCTGTCGGCGCTCGATCCTGCGCTGCGCGGCACGATCATGGGCTTGAACAGCGCGGTGACCTATCTCGCGGTGTTCGTCGGCACCACGGCGTTCGGACCGCTTTATTCCACATTCGGTTTTGCGGCGTCGGCGGTGGTTGCAGCCTTGCTCATGCTGATCGCTGCTGTTGCAGCGGCGTGGCGTTCGCCGAAGCTATAGCGCAGCAAGTCTTGCGTCTCGGCCCCGTCCTTCGATAGATGCTTGGTGGATGGACAATACAACGCTTGAGACAACCGCCGATCCCTTGCCGCACGAGCTGGCTTTTCTCGGAGAGCGGCTTGCGGCGTTCAACGACAGTGATGTCGGCGCCTCCTGCAGGAAGGCATTGGCCGTGTTCGTGCGCGACGAGCACGGCGCTATTGTCGCCGGCATCTCGGGATATACAGCCTGGGGCTGGCTCTATGTGCAATGGCTCTGGGTCGATGAAAAACTGCGCGGTCACCGCATGGCCGGCATGATGCTCGAGGCGGCCGAGAGGGAGGCGATCGCGCGCGACTGTCACGGCGCCTGGATCGACACGTTCAATCCCAAGGCCGCCAAGGCCTATGAGCGCCAGGGCTATTTGCCCTTCGGCGTGCTTGCCGATTTCCCCATTGGCCGCAGCCGTATCTTCCTGCAGAAGAAATTGTTGGCTTAGTTAGCCGGCAAGGCGTCCGCCGCGCATCGGCTGGGGCACGCCGGTCGTACTGGGGAAGCTGATCGGCAAGCCTCTGAGCACGCGCACTGCCAGGAACGCAAAACACTCCGCCTCCACCGCATCGCCCTTCCAGCCAAGCGCCTCGGCCGGAACCGCTTCGACGCCAGCGCGGCGGGCAAGCATGGCCATGATCGTTGGGTTGTGTCGACCGCCACCGCTGACCACCAGCCGCTTCGGCCGGCGCGGCAGAAGATCGAGCGCCTTGCCGACGGCGGCCGCGGTGAAGGCCGTCAGCAGGGCTGCGCCATCCTCGGCGTTCATTCCGTCCGCCATCGAGGCGCCGAAATCGAAACGGTCCAGCGATTTCGGGTAGGGTTTGGTCAAATACGGATGCTGCAGGAGCTTGGCCAGCCGTGCCTCGTCGACCGTGCCGGCGCGGGCAAGGGCGCCGTCGCGGTCCATTTCGCCGAGCCCCTTCGATTTGATGAAATCGTTCAGCGGTGCGTTGGCGGGCCCGGTGTCGAAGGCAACAACATTGTCCGTGCCGTCCCACCAGGTGATGTTGGCGACGCCGCCGAGATTGAGCACCGCCGTGTCGCCGGTGGCGTCGGCTTCGCGCAGCAGCGCGGCGTGATAGGCGGCCGACAGCGGCGCGCCCTGGCCGCCGGCGCGCATGTCGGCCGAGCGGAAGTCATAGGCGACCCTGGTGCCAAGGATGGCATGCATCAGCTCGCCGTCGCCAAGCTGGCGGGTCTGGCCCAGTCGGCCCACTTGCGGGGCACGGTGCAGCACGGTCTGGCCGTGGAAGCCGACGACCCCTATATCGGCCATCGTCAGCCCGTGGCTTTCGACCAGATCCTTGACCGCCGCGGACTGGGCGCGCGTCAGCGCTTCCTCTGCCTCGTGGAAGATTGCCGGTTCCGGCCCTGTGAAATTCCAGCTCCTTGCCTGCCGCAGCGTCTCTTCCAGCAAGGTCCGGATCGACTGCGGGTAGGGGGCCAGCGTGTAGATGCCGAAGTCGTCAATCCGTTCGCCGTCGGTCTTGATCAGCGCGACATCGATATTGCCGTCCAGCACGGTGCCGGTCATCAGGCCGACGGCCCACATGGGTTCGCCATTTTTCGCAATCATGGTTGTCGGGCTCCGTTGACGAGATCGCCGACCGCTTGGCGAAGCGCTGCGATCCCGCTGTTGAAATGACGTGTCGGATGGATCCGGTTGGTGAGCAAGCTCCAGGCTCTGCCTTTGTCGAAGTCGACCCAAAGCCCGACACCGGTAAAGCCGGTATGACCGATGGTTTCGGGGCTGCATAACCGGCCGCCGGACCAGCCTTCGTAGGGTCGCTCCCAGCCATGGGTACGGGTTGCCGACAAGGGCGTGCGCATTAGCGCGATCGAACGCTGCGACGCGCCGGTCCCGTCCAGCAGCCCTTGCGCAAAGTCGAGGACCGAAGCCGCCGTTCCGAACAGGCCGGCGTGACCGGCACCTTGCAAGGCCGAGCAATTGTCGTCGTGGACTTCGCCGCAGAGCACGCGATGGCGCCATGTGCAGTCTTCGGTCGCCGCCGCTTGATCCGGTTCGGCGGAGAACGCGAAGCCCGGACCGGGATCTATGTCGCGAATGGTCTTGCCAGACAGGCGCTCCAGGACGAAGCCGAGCAGGATGAAGTTGATATCGGAATAGACCGGCTCGCCAGCCTGCCATTCGCGCTGCAGGATGAAGGCGCGCAGCAGCTCGGGATCTCGGCCATAGGTGTAGACTGGAGCAACGGCGGGAAACGGTGTCTGATGGCCGAGACACTGGCGAAACGTTACGTTCCGTTCCCAGGCTTTTTCGTCATATTGGCGAAGGTCGGGCAGGACGGAAATCAGCGGCGCGTCGAGGTCGATGACGCCTTCTTCCGCCAGTGCCAGGATACGCGACGTGGTGAAGATGACTTTGGTCAGGGATGCCAGGTCGAACCATGTCCCGACATGCATCGGCCGTATCTTGGGCACGACTTGGGCTGAGCCGATTGCCCGGACGATGCGTTCGCCGTCCCCGTCAACTGTGCCGAGCACGCCGCCCGGAATGCGCGATGCGGCCACGGCCGCTTCGAGCGGGGCGAATGCGCGGGAGAAGAGATCATGGTCGATCAACTACGCCTCCGTTCGGAAGGCAGCGATGGGGCTGTCCCTCCGGCCTTTCATATTCTTGGGCGACAATCATCACACTTCCACCCGTGCTCTATGATCCGGCCCGAATTGCTGCCAATTGGCCGGGCCCGGCTCAAACCCCAGCGGACGCACGAGCGAGGGGACCTGGCGCGTGTCCAGCTCGAAACGTTCATGCCGCCGGTCTATAGTAGGAACTGCCGCGATAAGCTGTTTGGTATAGGAGTGCTTCGGCTCCGAGAGCACCGATCTGGCATCGCCGATCTCGACAATCTGGCCGGCATAGATGACCGCGATGCGATGGGCGATCCGCTCGACGACAGCCATGTCATGCGAGATGAACAGATAGGCCAGCCCGAATTCACGCTGCAGCTCGACCAAAAGCTCCAGCACTCTGGCCTGCACCGACACATCGAGCGCCGAAACCGCTTCGTCGAGGACGATAACCGAAGGATTGAGCATCAGCGCGCGAGCGATGCACAGGCGTTGCCGCTGGCCGCCGGAGAATTCGTGCGGATAGCGCTGCAGGCTGTTTTCCGGAAGGCCGACGCGTTTCAGCAGCGCGGCCATTTTCGCTCGCGTTTCAGCAGTTATCCGTCCGCCGGTAGCGATCACCGGCTCTGCGAGGAGGTTTTCGACGGTGAGTCTGGGATTGAGCGAGCCATAGGGATTCTGGAACACCATCTGCACGGGAAGGGCGCTCTGCCCGGCGGCGGCCTTGCGCGCGCTGGCCGAGATTGTGCCGCGCGTCGAGCGCACCAGCCCCAGAATCGCGCGGGCGGTGGTGGACTTTCCGGAACCGCTCTCGCCGACGACCGCCAATGTCTCGCCCGGCATTAGCTCGAAATCCACACCGTCCACCGCGTGCACGGCACCGCTGGCGCGGCTGAAAAACCCACCCTTGACCGGAAATCGCACTACGAGGCCATCGACCTTCAGCGCCGGCTCGGCAGCTTTTTGCTTTTCGCGTTGCGCGTCCCTGCGTGTCGCGCTGCCGCCGGCGAAATGCGGAACCGCATGTAGCAGATGCCGCGTATAGGGATGCTGCGGATCGTCCAATATCTGGTTCAATGCGCCCTGCTCGACAGCTTCTCCGCCTTGCATCACCATCACCTTGTCGGCGATGCCTGCAACCAGACCGATGTCGTGGGTGATGAAGATCATCGACATCCCGGTTTCCTGTTTCAATTCGGCGAGCAGCGCCATGATCTGCGCCTGCACCGTAACATCCAGCGCCGTCGTTGGCTCGTCGGCAATGAGCAGGCGCGGGTTGCACGCAATCGCCATGGCGATCATCACCCGCTGCAGCATGCCGCCCGACAGCTGGTTGGGCGTGTATTTCAACCGCCTCGCTGCGTCCGGAATACGGACGCGGTCGAGCGCGTCCTTGGCCGCCGCCGTTGCTTGTCGTCCGGTCAGGCCGCGATGCAGGCGAAATGATTCCTCGATCTGCCAGCCAATGGTCAGCACCGGATTGAGCGAGCTCATCGGCTCCTGGAAGATCATGCCGATTTCGCCGCCGCGGATCTTCGTCAATTGCGGCTCGGCTGCGGCGGTCAGGTCGAAGGTGCTGCCGTCGGCCCGCCTCAGCTTGATCGACCCGCCGGTGATGCGGCCGCCGCCATAATCGACAAGGCGATTGATCGACAGCGCCGTAACCGATTTGCCCGAGCCGCTTTCGCCGACGATGGCCAGCGTTTCGCCGTCGGCGAGATCGAAGCTGACGCCGCGCACGACCTCATTGGCTTGCGGGTTGCGACCGAAGCCGACGCGCAATCCGCTGACGGACAGCAGCGGGATCATGCGATCGATCTCCGCATCTTCGGGTCGAGGACATCGCGCAACGCATCGCCGAGCAGGTTGAAACCGAGGATGCCGATCATGATCGCCACGCCCGGGAAGATCATCAGCCAGGGAGCTGTCTCCATCAGATTGCGGCTGTCGCTCAGCATCAGGCCGAGCGACGCGGCGGGCGGCTGCGTGCCGAGTCCGAGGAAGCTTAAGCCGGCTTCGGTCAGCAGTGCCCAGGCCAGCGCCAGCGTCACCTGAACCGTCAGTGGCGCCACCAGATTGAGCAGCAGATGCCGTGTTACGATATAGCCCGCACTGCTGCCGAACGTGCGGGCCGCGTCGACGAACTCGCGCGCCTTGAGCGACAGAGCCGGACCTCGCACGACGCGCGTGAAGATCGGTGTGTAGACGATGGCGATGGCAATGACGCTGGTCAAGGTTCCCGGTCCCGCAACCGCGACGATCAGCAGCGCCAGCAGGATCGCCGGGAACGCCAGCACAACGTCCATGATGCGCATCACTAGGCCGTCCCAGCGGCGCCCGAACCAGGCTGCCGCCAGCCCGAGCACGGTGCCGGCCAGTGTCGCGACGGCGACCGAAAAGAAGGCCACGATGAAGGACTGGCCGATCCCGGTCATCAGCCGGCTTGCGACATCGCGGCCGAATAGGTCCGTGCCCATCCAGTAGGTGCTATCAGGCACATGCAGCCGTTCGACCCGGTGCTGCGTCAGCGGATTGTGCGGCGTCAGCCCCAGCATGCCAAGCACGGCAAGCAGCAGATAAAGCGCAACGATCGCACCGCCGATGCGGCCGCTGGGATGCGCAAATATAGCCCGCAATGTCGCCATCAGTGCTCGCTTAGCCGGATACGCGGGTCGAGCGCGACATAGGCGAGGTCGACGAGGAGATTGACGATCATGAAGTTGAAGGCGATGAACAGCACGCTTCCCTGCACCAGCGCGTAGTCGCGCTGCAGGATGGCATCCAGCACCATGCGGCCGAGACCGGGCAGCGCATAGATCTGCTCGACGATGACAGCTCCGCCCAGGAGGTAGCCGAACTCTATGCCGCTCAGCGTCACGACCGGGATGAGCGCGTTGGGCAAGGCATGCCGCCAGATGACGCCGCGCGCCGAAACGCCCTTGCTGCGCGCCGTCCTGACATAGTCGTCGCTGAGCACATCGAGCATCGCCGAACGCGATATGCGGGTGACCGAAGCCGCGAAGGCAAATCCAAGCGTGACCGCAGGCAGCAACAGCTGGCCGAGATTGCGCAGCGGATCCTGCCACAGCGGCGAAAACTCGCCCATCGCCGGCAAAACGCCAAACCCCGCCGACAGCGTGTAGATGATCAGCAGGGCAAGGACGAAGTTCGGCGTCGACTGCCCGATCATTGCGACAACGCGCACGCCGAGGTCGGACAGCTTTTCGTTATGGGTGGCGGCAAAGATCCCCGCCGGCATGCCGACAAGCAGGGCGATGACCATCGACAGCAGGGCGAGTTCCAACGTTAGCGGGAAACGCTCGAGGATGACGTCGAGCACCGGCCTGCCATAGGTGGACGAAATGCCGAGATTACCTTGGAAAAGACCAAGCAGCCAGCGCCAGTATTGGATGAACCAGGGCTGGTCGATGCCGAAATAAGCTGCAAGCGCATCGCGCTGCTGCGGCGTCAGCAGGCCGGCTTCGGTCCCCAGCATTGCCGTGATCGAATCGCCCGGAACCATCCGGATCGCCAGGAACACCACGATGGACACGCCAAGCAGGACGAGAGGGAAGGTCGCCAGTCGCCGCATCAGATAGTTCACGCGAAGAATATCCTCTCGTTCGGCATCGAAGCAGCTACTGGATCGTCACCTTGGCGAGGCTGAACAGCGAACCTGTCGGCACCGGTTCGAATCCTGCGATATTCTTCTGCTGTGCCGTGTAGCTGTAGGACGTGTAGAGCCAGATCCAGGGCGACATCTCAGTGATGTGCTTCTCGAAGTCGGCGAAGATCGCTTTGCGCGCTGCCGGGTCGGTCTCGGTGCGGCCCTTCTGCATAAGACTGTCCAGCGTGTCGTCGATATAGTTCGCCACCTTCTGCAGATTGCCCGTCTTGGTCCAGTAGCGGTTGTACATAGTGTAGGGATCGGCCCTGCCGCCGTTCAGCGCGACTGCCATGTCGAAATCGCCCTTCAGCCAGGCGTCGACATAGACGTTGAGCTCCATCATCTTGATGTCGAGCTTGACGCCGATTTCTGCGAGTTGCGACTGGATGACCTGGGCTTCCGCCGCTGCCGTCGGCGGCTCGCCGGTGGCGCCGATCACGGTCGCCGAAAAGCCGTCGGCATAGCCGGCTTCGGCCATCAACTGCTTGGCCCTCTCAATGTCGCGCTTATAGCAGAACAACTGCTTCGGATCGGTCGCCAGTGCCGGGATGGTCAGCGGGCCGGTGACCTTGCCTTCGCCGAGCGAGGCGGTGTCCAGCACTTCCTGCCGGTCGATGGCGCAGGAAATCGCCTGACGCACCTTGAGTTCGGTCATCGGCTTGCGGGAGGGATTGAGCTGCAGCACGTGATAGGCAAGCACCGGCACGCGGTTCAACTGCAGGCTGGCTTCCTTGGGCACCAGCGTGGCGACAAGCGGATCGTTGAGCAGGGCAAAATCGATCTGCTTGGTGCGCATCGCCGCCAGGATCGCCGTCTCGTCCGGCAGCACGCTGATATCGATGCCGTCGACGCCGGTCGCGCCGCCTGCCCAGTCCTTGTTGGCGACAAGCACTTCCTTGGAATTCGGATCCCATTTTTCGAGCTTGAACGGACCCGAGCCGATCGTTGTCGTGCCGATCGAGCCGGCCGCGATTTCGCTTGCCGGGACGATCGCCGCATTGACGTCGCTCATCGCCGTCAGGATCGGCACGTCCGGCTGCGAGAGGTGGAACACGATGGTGGCGGGATCGGGCGTGTCGATGCTGGCGATCGAGAGAAAGTTGGCGCGCGCCGCAGCACCCGTCTTCTCGTCAAGTATGCGCTCGAACGATGCCTTGACGTCGGCCGAGGTCACGGCGGCGCCGTTCTGGAATTTTGCTTTCGGATTGAGCTTGAAGCTCAACTCCTTGCCGTCCGTCGAGAACTGCCATGAATCGGCAATCGCGGGCGTGATTTGCAGGTTTGCGTCGAGCCGCACCAGCGGTTCGTAGATCAGCTCCAGCAGCCGCAGTGAGGAGAATGCCGTCTGCTTGTGCGGATCAAGACCGGTGGCGTCCTGCGACCACGCCATATGCAGCGTCGCCGCACTCGCCTGCACCGGTAGCGCGACGATGGCAACCATTGCCGCGAGCGTCATGCCGGAAAGCAGTTTCTTGCCAATGTGCCGTACCATTGTCGTCTCCCATTATTGTTAAACCAGATGCCTTGCAGTTCCCCGGACCGCTTCAAAGGGACACACGCCCCGGAACATCGGCCCAGTATCCATGCGGTCTTACACCGTCTTTTCGCCTATCGCCTTGCGCAGGAAACCTCCCGCGTTGGCAAGCGCCTTACGTGCTTCTTCGACACCCATGCCGGTGATCGTCACCAGGATGGCCAGTTTTACATCATTGCCGGTCTGGTCGAGTGCCTGTCGTGCCTGCTGTGCCGCGCAGCCGGTCGTCTGCATCACGATCCTGACCGCCCTTGCGACAAGCTTCTTGTTGCTTGGATTGAGGTCAACCATCAGGTTCTGATAGCTCTTGCCGATGCGGATCATGCTGGCGGTGGACAGCATATTGAGCACCAGCTTTTGCGCGGTTCCCGATTTCAGCCGGGTCGAGCCGGTGAGGACCTCCGGGCCAACCACCGGAGAGATGGCAATATCGGCAATGCCGGCAATCGTCGATCGAGGATTGCAGGACAACGCCACGGTGGTGGCTCCCACCTCCTTGGCATAGGTCAGGCCGCCGATGACATAAGGTGTGCGTCCGCTGACAGCGATGCCGACCACCACGTCGCCAGCGGTCAGCTTGATGTCCTGCAGCGCCTTTATTCCCTGTTTCGGATCGTCCTCGGCGCCTTCCGCAGAGTGCACCAGCGCGTCGACGCCGCCGGCGATCAGGCCCACCACCATGTCCTCGGGTACGCCGAAGGTCGGCGGACATTCCGAGGCGTCGAGGACGCCGAGCCGGCCGCTGGTGCCAGCCCCCATATAGACAAGGCGTGCACCGTTCTGGAACGCGCTCACGATCCGGTCCACGGCCGCAGCAATATCGGGGATGACCTTCTCGACGGCTGCCGCAACGCCTTTGTCCTCGTCATTGATCTTGCGCAGCACCTCGAGGGTCGGCAACAGATCGATGTCCATGGTCTTCGAGTTCCGGTCCTCGGAAACCAGCCGCTCCAGTTCCGACATCAACCCTTGTTCGACCACTTCGCTTACTTTCAAGTGCGACTGCGAGCAGGACTGTGATGCCCGCGGCAAGCGGCGTCCAGTGCCTGCACCTGGCCGTCGGCTCCGTACCGGCTGCGCCGGTTCTGTTTCGTTAACTTTTTAGAATTTGATATTCCTTCTGTCAACGGAAAGCAGGAATAGTATATTCCTTGCCGAGCAAGGCATCACTGGCGGCAGAGGGATTTTCTGGCCAGGATTATGGCTCCCGAAACCGCATCGCCGTCGGCCGGCTTCAGCCGTCGGCGGACGTCGGGAGCGAGCCATGGCTCAAGCGGGCTGGACAACCCTCCGAGCAACGTAACCCGCGGCGCGCCTTTTTCGAACAGCACCCGCACGAAGGTGTCGATCTGCTCGGCAGCGCCTTGCACGATCCGCCGACCGGCCGGATCGCCCTGGTCGGCATGGCGGATCACCATCGGCGCCATGGCGGCATAGTCCGTCGCGCTGGCGCGGTCCATCCAGGCCACCGCCTCGAATGGATCGTCCTTGAAGCGCTGCATCACCTCGGCCAGCAGCGCCGTCCGCTCATGCCGGCCGTCATGGGCTCGCAAGGCAAGCTGCACTGCCTTCAGTCCGAGATCGGCGCCGCTGCCCTCGTCGGAAATCGGAAAACCGTAGCCGCCGACGCGCAGGTCGCGTCCTTCGACAAAGCCGAGCCCGATCGAACCGGTCCCGGCTATGACGATGGCGCCGTCTTGACCCGAATGCGCGCCAAGGCAAGCCGCGACGCCGTCGCTGAGGAAGTCGATGCTCGCAAAGGGTTGTTCGATGCCATGAAACGCCTCGAGCGCACCCTTACGGCCGATGCCGGCAACACCGATACCCGCGCGGATACTGGCGATTTCCGCCGCCGCGAACCCTGCCTCTTCGATCGCCGCGCCAAAGGCTTTGGCAATCGAGGCCCAGGCCACCTCTATACCGAGTCGCGTTGTCGCCGGGCCCGACAGGCCTTGCCCGAGCACGGTTCCTGCCTCGTCTTCGATACGCGCCCGGCAGCCGGTTCCGCCGCCATCGACGCCCAGGAAATAATGCGGAGACGCCCCACCGGCACTCATTGCCTTATTCGTTCGATCTGGGCGCCGCACAGCCGGAGCTTGCGGTCCAACTGCTCGTACCCGCGGTCGAGATGATAGACGCGATTGATCGTCGTCTCGCCCTCCGACACCAGCGCTGCCAGCACCAGCGAGACGGAGGCGCGCAGGTCGGTCGCCATCACTTGCGCGCCCTTCAGCTTCTCGCCTCCGCGCACCAGCGCCATGGTGCCTTGCAGCTTGATATTGGCGCCGAGCCGCATCAGTTCAGGCACATGCATGAAGCGGTTCTCGAAGATCGTCTCGCGCAACAGCGAAGCGCCCTCGGCACAGCACATCAACGCCATGAACTGCGCCTGGAGATCGGTCGGAAAGCCCGGATAGGGCTCCGTCGTCACGTCGACCGCCTTGAGCGGCCCGTCTCTCGATACGATCAGCCCGCGGTCGCCCGGCCATATTTTCACACCGGCTGCTTCGAGCAGCTGGACGACGGATGCCATGTGCTCGAGCCGCGCGTGGGTCAGCTCGAGCTGACCGCCGGTGATGGCCGCTGCGACGGCATAGGTGCCGGCCTCTATCCGGTCCGGGATGATGTCGTGCGTGGCGGCGCGCCAGTCTGTGCTGCCCCCGATCAGGATGCGGTGCGTGCCGGCGCCCTCGATCCGCGCGCCCATGTCGTTCAGGCAGGCGGCAAGATCGGCCACCTCCGGCTCGCGGGCCGCGTTGAGGATCTCGGTCTCGCCGTTTGCCGTCGTCGCCGCCATCATCGCCGTTTCGGTCGCGCCGACCGACGGCGAGCTCAAAACGATGCGCGCGCCTTTCAGTCCGCCCGGCGCAGACGCGACGATCAGTCCGTTTTCGATCGCGATATCGGCGCCAAGTGCGGCAAGTGCGGCGACATGCATGTCGACCGGCCGTGCGCCGATCGCGCAGCCGCCAGGCAGCGAGACCCGGGCATGGCCGAAGCGGGCAAGCAGTGGACCGAGAACCAGCACCGTCGCGCGCATGCGCCTGACGGTATCGTAGCTTGTCTCCCTGGAAGCGGCAGCACTGGTATCGATTGTGGCGGCATGCGCCGATCTGGTGACTTCGGCCCCATGAAGGCCGACGACGCCAAGCATGTTGTCGACATCCGTCACCTCAGGCAGGTTGGTCAGCTGCAGCGGATAGGGGCTGAGCAACGCCGCCGCTATTTGCGGCAAGGCCGCGTTCTTGGCGCCGGAGATCGTCACCGCGCCCTCAAGCCTGTGCCCGCCGACGATCCGCAATTTGTCCATGGCTCTGACCTAATCCCGAGCTGTCGGCGAGTCTACGATCTTTCATGTCCGAATCGTCGACATGCCCGAAGGCTGGGCCGCAACCGCACCAGTCGAGATTTGATGGTTCATTCTTGGCTGTCAATCAGAGACGGAATAATTTATTCCTTGGCTTGGCATTGTCGATGACAGGCAATGGAGGAACGCATGTCCGTCCTGAAGAAGATCGAGGCCAAGCTCGAAGTCATGGCGCCCGGCGACCGCGAGATCGGTCGGTATATCGTCGATAATCCCGACCAGATGCTCCGCCTGTCGACGGCGGCGCTTGCCGCCGAGATCGGCCGCAGCCAGTCGAGCGTCGTCAAGTTCAGCCAGAAGCTCGGCTATTCCAGCTATCAGGAGCTTAAGCTCGCCGTCAGTGAGGCAAAGTCGCAGGAATGGCACGTGCCGGCCGGCATGATCCACGGTTCGATCGAGGTCGACGACAGCTATCTGGTCATCTTGCGCAAGCTGATCGGCAGCAAGCTCTTGTCGATGCAACAGACCGTCGCGGCCAACACCGAGCAGGAAATCGGCAAGGCCCTCGAAGCGTTGAACGGTGCGCGCCGCATTCATTTGGCCGGCGTCGGCGCATCCTCGCTGGTGGCGCGCGATTTTTCCTACAAGCTGATGAAGCTCGGCCGCAACGTGCTGCACGACAGCGACAGCCATGTGCAAATGGCCAATGTCTCGACGCTTGGACGAGGTGACGTGCTGTTCGCGCTCTCCTATTCCGGGGCGAGCATCGAAACCCTGCGGATAGCTGAACTTGCCCGCAAACGTGGCACCACCGTTATCGCCGTCACCGGACTTCGCGACAATCCGCTGAACCGGGTTGCCGACATTCGCCTCCACACGATCGCCGATGAAGAGCGCGCGCGCTCGTCATCGATAACTGCGCGTGATGCACAACTGACGCTGACCGACCTGCTGTTCATCCTGCTCGTGCAGAAGCAGCCTGACGCCAACGAATACGTCCACAACAGCGAATTGGCCGTCTCAGTGCTGAAGGCTTAGCGCTCTTCGCCGTCTCGCGTTAAGGCCTCAGTTCCTCCCTGGCGCTGCACGCCGACAAGAGCAACTTTCGGCCTCCTTGGTGAAATAGCTTTCTTCAATGTGCTCACCCGCTTTCTTCGTCCGGCTGGCAGAGAGTCGCGGGAGCGCCGATTGGTCAAATGCCGCCGGTCGAAACAAATGTTGACAATGTCATCTGTTGTTGCGAAAGCGTTCAGCCTCGAATTTGACGGCCGAGACAATGGACGACCTTGGAGCACAGGAACAAGCGGTTCTCGACCTCATTGAGGCGAACCCATTCGCCGGCCAGCAGGACATAGCAACGGTACTCGGCATCGCCCGCTCGACGGTCGCGGCCCACATCGTGCAACTCGTCAACAAGGGATACATTCTCGGCCGTGGTTACGTCTTGCCGACGTCCAAGCGCATGGTCTGCGTCGGCGGCGCGGTGCTCGACCGCAAATACCACGCCAAGAAGGATCTGATTTTCGAGACGTCGAACCCGGTCGACGGCTATCGCAGCTTCGGCGGGGTTGCCCGCAACGTCGCCGAAAACCTTGCCCGCCTCGGCGTCGACATAAGCTTCGTCTCGATCGTCGGCGACGATGAAACCGGCCGCTCACTGGTGCGGCATCTGCGCGACCTCGGCGCCGATGTCAGCCAGGTCATCACCACCACGGAACGGCCGACGGCGGAATACGCGGCCATCCTCGACCGCAACAACGACCTCGTGCTCGGCATTGCCGACATGGAGATCTTCGATCTGTTTTCGTCGTCCTATCTTGACCGCTTCTGGCCGCATCTGGCTTCGGCGACATGGGTGTTCATCGACTGCAATCTGCCGGCCGCGACCCTCGCAGCACTGATGTCGCGCAAGCAGGGTGCGCGCTTCAAGCTCGCAGTCGACACGGTATCGGCGCCGAAATCAGCGCGCCTGCCGAAGGACCTGACCGGCATCGATCTTCTGTTCACCAATCATGACGAGGCCAATACGATGCTCGGCATGACGGATGCCGACAGGCGGCTGACGCCGGAGGAAGCAGCGGCAGCGCTGCGCGCGGCCGGCGCCGGCGAGGTGATCGTGACCGTGGGCGCGCATGGATTTGCCGTTGCGACCGAGAGCGGTGTGACGACCATGCACTCCGTCCCGGCCCAGCCCGTCGATATCACCGGCGCCGGTGACGCGATGATCGCCGGCACACTGTACAAGGTGCTTTCGGGTGAGCCGGTCGCTCATGCCGTGCGCACCGGCGCGCTGCTTGCCACACTGACCACCGAGAGCGAATCCAGCGTCCATCCCGATCTGTCGCCGCGCTTCCTTGCCGCCGGCATGTACCGCATTCCTGCCTGAAAGCGAGATGATATGAAACCTTTCCTTGTCCACCTGAACGATGAAGTCGCTGCTGCGCTTGATGAAGGCCGCGCGGTGGTGGCATTGGAATCGACGATTATCACCCACGGCATGCCATATCCGGCCAATCTGGAAACTGCCCGTGGTGTCGAGACCGTAGTGCGTGAAAACGGCGCCGTGCCCGCCACGATCGCAGTGGTCGCCGGCAAGATCAAGGTTGGCCTCGACGACCGTGAACTGGAAGAGCTGGCAGCGGCAAAGGGCGTGGTCAAGGCTTCCGGGCGCGATCTCGCCGCCATCATGGTGCGCGGCGGCTCGGCCGGAACCACCGTCTCGGCGACGATGCGGATCGCCGCTTTAGCCGGGATCGGCATTTTTGCGACCGGCGGCGTGGGCGGCGTGCATCGCGGCGCCGAAGCCACTTTCGATATCTCCGCCGACCTGACCGAACTCGGCCAAACCGGCACGACCGTCGTCTGCGCCGGAGTTAAGTCGATCCTCGATATTGCGAAGACGCTGGAATATCTGGAAACTCAGCGCGTGCCGGTGATCGCCTATGGGAGCGATGATTTTCCGGCTTTCTACACCCGCTCCAGCGGGCTCAAGGCCGATCATCGCCTCGACACGCCCGACGAGATCGCGCGAGCCATGCTGCTGCATGACGAGATGGAATCCGGCACCGGCATTCTCGTCGCCAACCCTATCCCCGAAGCGGACGCGCTCGATCCGGCGTTCATCGACGGCACGATCGCAGCGGCCGTGGCTGAGGCCGAGAAGCGCGGCATCGGGCGCAAGGAACTAACGCCGTTTCTGCTCGCACGCATCAATGAGCTTTCGCAAGGCCGCAGCCTGAAGGCCAACATCGCGCTGGTCCGCAACAACGCCGCGCTTGCTGCCCGCATTGCGGTGGCGCATGCGGAATTGAAGAGCGCGACCAGATAGAGACAGCATCCGGCCAGCGCTACCGGCCTTCGATTTCAGCCCGGCGCCAGGTCGAAGATGCGCCCGGCATTGAGGATGTTGTTCGGGTCGAAGGCTGCTTTCAGGCGGCGCATGGCCGCGATCTCGGCGTCGCTGCGCACAAGGTGCAGCCATTCCTTCTTGTCGAGGCCGATGCCATGTTCGGCCGAAACGCCACCGCCGGCGGTGGCAACACCGCGGTACACGATGCCGTATGCGGCCGCCGGATCCGCGGTGCGGACCTGATAATGCAGATTGCCATCGCCGAGATGGCCGAAGACGTAGATGTCGGCGCCAGGGTCGACGGCCCTGATGGCGGCTTCTGTTTCGCCCAGGAAAGTCGCCATTCTCGCCAGTGGGATGCTGATATCGACGCCGATCAGGCCTGCCATCGAAAACAGGAAACGGTTGGCCTCTTCTCGCACCGCCCAGAGCGCCCGGAATTCGCGCGGCGATTGCGAGACGACCACATCCTCGATCACGCCATCTTCAACCGCCTGCATCAGCACCGCGGCAAAACGTTCGCCGTCGCGGTCGGGCTCGCTGCCCTGTATCTCGGCAAGCACATAGACGGGCGAGCCGGCGGGTAGCGGCGCCGGCGCCTCCATGCCGGCGATCATGGCGCCGTAAAGCGGTGCGAAATTCACCTCATAGGCCGACAGCAAGGGCCCGAGCTTGCGCCTGAGCAGCGCAAGCAACGTGATCGCCGCGTCGAGCGAAGCAAGCGCGCAGAAGGCGTTGATCTCGGTGGCCGGCTTCGGATGCAGCCGCAGGCATGCGCGTGTGACCACGCCGAGCGTGCCTTCGCTGCCGATGAACAATTGGCTGAGGTCGTAGCCGGAGTTGTCCTTCGCCAAACCCTTGAGCGAGGTCAGAATACTGCCGTCGGCAAGCACCGCTTCCAGCCCAAGCACCTGCGCCCGGTACATGCCGTAGCGCAGCACACGGATGCCGCCGGCATTGGTGGCGACATTGCCACCGACGGTGGCCGTGCCGCGCGCTCCGATGTCGACGCCGAACAGCAAGCCGGCCGCATCGGCGGCTTCCTGCACCGCTTGCAGCGGCGCGCCGGCCTCGGCGATGATGGTCGCCGCCTCGCGGTCGAGAGCTTCAACGGAAGTCATGCGCTCCAGCGACAGCACAGCTTCGCCGGGTTGGATGCGAGCGCCGCCGGCAAGCCCGGTCCGGCCCCCCTGGACCACAAGCCTCTGCCCCGCCTCATTGCACAGGCGCAGTATGTCCGACACCTCGCCGGCAGTGCGCGGTCGCAGCACGACCTCCGGCCGCGCACCGGTCTTGCCGTCGGGGTCTTCCCTGTAACGCGGCCCGGCCTCATCTGCCGAGACGATCGCCGACCGATCCAGCCGACCCTCAAGTCGCGACAGAAGCTCGGCGGTTCGCGAGGAGAGGGCGCTCACGGATGCTATTGGCGCGCAGATATCGATGCAACGCACGCGAAGACCGGCGAGAATTGCAGGAGCGGCTTGACGCGAATTTCGCTGGAAAGAAACATGCGGAAAACCCGCCAAAAATGCAGTCGGTTGCTGTCGCCATGCACCGCTCCTGTGTAACAGGTCGACCATAGGCGCGGACCGCGTTTTGTCAAACTGTGGCAGTTGGTGATGGGTGGCTCGACGCCTGCGTTTCGGCGCGGACCACCTTGATGTCGGCGCCTGCCGCCCATGCTCCGATATCGTCGCGACGTAAGGCCGCAGCCATCATGTCCGGAAACAGATCCGGCGTGCAGGCAAAGACGGGAATACCAAGGGCTGCTACCGAGCCTGCCATTGTGGGATCGTAGCCGGGCCGGCCTTGATCGGTCAGCGCCAGAAGCACGACGACATTTACGCCGGATCGAACCAGCGCTGCCAGTCGCCGCAGCAGGTCCTGGCCATTGCCGCCTTCATAGAGATCGGTGATCAGCACCAGATGCGACTTGGTGGGCCGTTCGATACGGTCGGCGCAATAGGCGACCGCCTGATTGATGTCCGTGCCGCCGCCAAGCTGCACGCCGAACAGCACCTCGACGGGATCGCTGAGCTCTTCGGTCAGGTCGACGATCGCCGTATCGAAGCAGACAAGCTTCGTGCGCACAACCGGCAGCGAGGCCATCACCGCCGCGAAGATCGAGGCGTAGACCACCGAGCTTGCCATCGAGCCGGACTGGTCGACGCAGAGAACGACCTCATCCAGATCGACAAGCCGGCGCTGCTTGCGCATGAAGCCGACCAGTTTCTCCGGCACGATGGTCCTATGCTCGGGTTGATAGTGGCGAAGGTTCGCCGAAATAGTGCGCTGCCAGTCGATATCGCGTGCACGCGGGCGGTTGGTGCGTCTCGATCGATCGAGAGCGCCGCGTATCGCCTCCGCGGTCTTCTGCTCCAGCTTCTGCATCAGCTTGCCGACGATATCGGCAATGATCGTCCGGGCAATGTCCTTGGTCTTGGCCGGCATGACCGAGCGCAGCGAAATCAGGTCGGCGACGAGATTGACGTCAGCCTCGATCGCTTTGAGGAATTCCGGTTCCATCAGCATCTGCTTCAGGTCCAGCCGTTCGAACGCGTCCTTCTGGACGATCTGGACGACCTGCGCCGGAAAGAAGGAGCGAATGTCGCTCATCCATTGCGCGACGCGCGGCGCCGACCGGCCAAGGCCGCCACGCCGCTTGCGCGGGTCGGCAGAAGCGGCGCTAACGCCGTCGCCGTAGAGAGCGTCGAGTGCCGCCGAAAGCCGTTTATCGTCGCTGGAAAGTGCCCCAGACGTTTCGTCATCGGCGCCGATCGCCAGTCGCCAGCGGCGCTCCCTTCCGCCATCGGAAGTGAGCGGGCCGGGTTCGTTCATTTCGGCCTCGTCATCCATTGCCGGTTTCTCCGTTGAGCAACGGTCCAAGCAGCCCCAGGTGCCGGCGCCATGCCTCGCCGCCATCCGGCGTCGGCGTCACGCCAGCCGGCAAGCGCGCCGCGCGGCCGAGGACCGCTTCGATCAGCCGGCGGCGTTCCATGCTGTCCAGATTGGAAAAGACACGGCGCAGCAGCGGTAGATGCGCAATGAAAGCATCTTCGTCCAGGGATCTGAGCCACCCATCGACCGCACCGCGCAGACCCTCGTCATAAATCAGCCGTTGACCGGCTGTGCTGAAGAAGCCTTCGAAGAACCCGGCCGCGTCAGTGACAGGCGTCCCCGGTGACAGGCGTCGCCCGAGCAGCCCGGCAGCGGCTTCGGCGGACAGGCGACCAGCTTCATACAGCAGGTGTGCGGCGCACCCGGCCAGCAGCGCCGTCGACCGTGACGCCTCCAGCACGGCCGCCAGCCCGTTGCGCCATCCGTCCAGCACGTCTTGGCCGGGTTCGACCAGCCTGATCGCCTCATCGGCCTTGCGCATCGCACCAACCAGTGTCGCGGCGGCCTGCTCATCCAGATCGCGCGCAGCATAGGGAAGCGCGATCGCACCTTCGACGATCAGCCGCTCCATAAGGCCGGACAGCCGGTCCGTTTGCGTTTTGCGGGCCTCGCCGTAGCGGACAATGTCGGCGAGCGGCGGCACCGACGCCAGGATCTCCAGGCATTCACTGCTGCGCGCCGCGCGTGCCTCCAACGCCGCGAGGCCGGCAGTCGATGCTTCCGACAGGCTTGCAGTGATGGCGCTCTGGACCAGTGCCGCAAGCGTATCGAGCGTCGTCGCCGTTTCGATCATCTGGATCAGGCGGCCACTGGCAGCCTTTTCGATGGTCGGACCGTAAATCAGGTTCTCGACCAGACGGACGGAATATTCCGGATCCCAGACCAGCGTCCACCGCTCGCGGAAGGTGCCACGACTGCGGCCGCTGTCAGTCAACTTACCCCAATGCACACCGAGCACGTTCAGCCTATGCAGCAATGTCGAGCGGAACAGCCCGCTTTCGCTTCGCAGGTCGACCGACAGTTCCCGTTCCAGCGCCTCAGGCTTCAGGCGCGCCGCCCTCTGGTTACGCTGGAGATCCTCGATCAGCGGCGCCAGCGGTGTGTCGGGCGGAATTTCGCCGACGTCCGAACCCAGAAGCAACTCGGCCTCAACCAACCTCCACAGCAACGCTTCGCCGTTGAAGAGGGCGGCGATCGCGGCGTCGCGCAATTCCTCAAATCCGGGTTTCGGTCGTTCGCGAATCGCGGCAAGCGTCCTGGCGAGCCGCTCCGCTTCGATCAACGAAGCGGTCGAGATCAGGTGACCCTTCGCCCGCAGCACGGCGGCGATCGTCGCAAGCCACAGGGTCGCCGCATCGCGCCGGCCGCGCGTGCGCCAGAGATGCTTGCACCAGCCCGGTGCGACGACGCCCGCGCCATAGCCGTATCCCAGCGCCAGGCGCGGTCCCGTCCACGGTGCCCATGTCATTGTGCTCTTGCGCCGGGCAATTCCCTTGATCAGGACCTGATCGTTTTTCTGAGTGTGGGTGGCCTGCAGCGCCGGCACATGCCATGCCCCGCAGACGACGGCGATCGGCCCGTCGAACTGCTTACGCGCCTTGGCGATTTCGAGCCGCATATGCGCCTCGCGCTTGGCTTCGAACTGCGCGATCGGACCCTCACCATTCCGCAGTGTCGTCATCGCATCTGCGATGGCCGCAAATATGGGGCCGGGTTCCGGGTTCTGTTCAATGATGTCCGACCACCAGCTTTCGCCGTCCTCATAACCGGCGGCGTGTGCCAGCATGGCTATCGGATCACGCGGAAGCGGAGCCGCGTCACCATCCTCGGGGGCTTGGGTAGCTTCGGTCGCATCGGTGTCCTCCGCGCCACCGATCGCAGCAGTGGTGAACCGTGCCGATGACGGCAGGTCGATAAACTGCAACGTCGCCTTATTGCCCACAGCCCAAAGCGCCGCCTGGTATTCGGGCGAGAACTCGGCAAAAGGCCAGAAGCTTGTCGAAGCCGGATCGTCCTCCGGATAGCAAAGGAGCGCCACAGGCGGCTGCATTTCGGGGCGGGCCAGCATGGGCAGAAGCTCAGAGGCGTCGATCGGCCCCTCGATCAGCACGGCGACCGGGTTCAAATCCTGCAGTGCCTGCACCAGGCTGTCGGCGGAACCCGGCCCGTGATGGCGTATCCCGAAATAGGCAATGTCGCCGTGGCCCATGGCGTCAGATCGCTGCGTTCAGCGCCGCGTAATAGCCGGCATAGTCGGCCCGCTTCTTGAGCACTGTTTCCAGATATTCCTCCAGCACCACCTTGTCCTGCACCGGATCCTTCACGATCGCGCCGACAAGGCTGGCGGCGAGACCTTCGGCGCCGAGCTTGCCACTGTCGAACCACGCCGCCTGGCTGAGCCCGCCAACCATCGTGGCGATCGCTTCTGCGGTCGACAGCGAGCCGGAAGGCGTCTTCAGCGTCACCTTGCCGTCGGCAGTCGCACCGGAGCGCAATTCGCGGAAGATGGTCAGCACACGGGCGATCTCCTCGCCGACATTTTTCGGCACCGGCAGGTCGAGTCCGCCAGCCATCTCGTCGACCCGTTTGGAGACGATCGCCACCTCTTCGGCCATGTCTTCCGGCAATGGCAGCACCACGACATTGAAGCGACGCTTGAGCGCCGAGGAGAGCTCGTTGACACCTTTGTCGCGGTTGTTTGCCGTGGCGATAATGTTGAAGCCGCGCTGGGCGTAGATCGAGGTGTTCAATTCCGGGATAGGCATCATCTTTTCGGAAAGCACGGTGATCAGCGTGTCCTGCACGTCTGAGCCCATGCGGGTCAGTTCCTCCAGCCGGCAGAGCTTGCCGTTCTGCATGGCTCGGTAGAGCGGCGTCGGCACCAACGCTTCCTGGCTCGGGCCCTTTGCCAGTAGCTGCGCATAGTTCCAGCCATAGCGGATCTGGTTCTCGTCGGTGCCGGCCGTGCACTGCACGATCAGCGTCGAGTCGCCCATGATGGCGGCGGCAAGATGTTCAGACACCCAGGACTTGGCGGTTCCGGGAACGCCGAGCAGCAAGAGTGCACGGTCGGTGGCGAGCGTCGCCACCGCGGTTTCCATCAACCGGCGGCGACCGACATATTTTGGCGTTACCAAGGTGCCGTCACCGGCCTTCCCGCCTAGCAAATAGGTCAGCACAGCCTGTGGCGACAGGCTCCAGCCGGCAGGCCTCTGCCGGTCGTCATCGCGCGCCAGCGCCTGCAATTCCGAAGCGTAGGCCTGCTCGACCGGGAGGCGGATGGCTGCGTTCATTTTGCTGTTCTCCGGATTGGTCATGTGTTGCTTCCAGGCCCCGCCAGTGATGCATTGAGACGTAGAAGCCCGAGTGAAGGAGCCGCGGGCGGCACGCCCGCCGCGACCATGTCGTCGATCAATTTCGCTGCCGTGGTCGCGGTGGCAAGGAAGCCGATCGTCTCCAGTACATCGTCGAGACCCCGCCGCGCGGCGTCGTCTTTTCCGCCGGCGGCGGAACGCAGTGCGGCGAGCGCCTGTCCATTCGTCAGGTCGTCCCATTCCAGCCAGTCGACATCGATGCCTTCCGCCAGGTTGATCATGCCAAGATAAGTTGTCTCCTTGAGGATCAGCCTGATGAGGACACGCTTTCTGCGGCTGTCCAGGCGCGGCATGAGCTGAAGCACGAACAGCGCCGGTTTGCCGCCTTCGGCAATAAGCGTATCCGCCATCTGCGTAAGGGCGGCTTCGCTCCCTGAGGCGGCGACCATTCGTGCGATCAGGATGTCGGCTTTATTGTCGGCACCGAATTGCCAGCCTCCTATGAATTCGGCTTCCGTAGTGTTGAACCGTTCGGTAAGGTCGACGAGGTTGCATATCTCGAACAGTTCGGCGCGGCGTTGCTCCTGCGCTTGGGATTTTAGTTTTGCTGGAGTGTAGATCGTCCGGCGGCGGATGAAGCCGGATCTGCCTTCAGTGATAAAGGCGGCGAGTTCGGCTACGGGATCGTCCGGTCCACCGTCGCTCGGGCGAACGTGCTCTCCTAATCTTGCCAGCAGCCGGCCAGCCAGTTCGCGCACCTTGCCGGACCTGTCGGCGGAAAGGCTTTTCAGGAAAGGCATGTCCTCGGCACTCAGGCCGAAGCGCATAAGCTCGACCAGCGCAAGCCTGACTTCCGCCGGTTCGCCCGACGCCTTGGCTTCGATCAACATTCGAGCCGATGTCGGGTCGGTACGGCGCATATCGGCAAGGACCAAGCGTCGCGCGGCGGGATAGAACTCATCCCAGGTTTCCGCAGTCAGTTTCTCTTGTGGGGCAAGCCTTTCCCCGTTCATGCTTGCTTGCCAGTCTACCCATGGTGCGTAGACGTCCGGGCTGTTCTGATCCGAGGGCATCCAGTCCATGGGATGGAGCACAAAGCCGCGGCTGGCGACGAGCGCCGCCACGCGTGCCTTTCGCCTCACGTCGGCGGCGTGCTTCAGAGCGGCTCTCAACAACGGCCGAAATCGTGCCGGCAGAATGGGCAGGGCAAGTCTGGGCAGCGGCGGCCGACGCTTGAGTGTCGTCGGCGCGGCCGGCCGCAGCGCGACGTCGAGCGCTTGTGCTGCGATTGCCAGGAGCCGGCGCTCCTGTTCGTCGGGACTTGCACCGCCGGCGATTGCCTTCCATCCGGCCGGAGCCAGATCGAACGCAGCACCGCCGGTGATCCAGCAATCGCGCATTGCCGCCAGGCCTGTTTGCTCGCTTTCGTTCACGCCAGATCAAGCCTCCCGAACTCGCTTTGCGCCGCCAGAAGCTCAAGCCGGGCGCCGTTCCAGAGCGCTGCCGTGGCCGCAAGGTCGAGGCCGAGCAAGGTTTGATCTACCGCGCCGGCGATCGGCAAGGCGATCCCCTGCGGTTCATCCTCCGCCTGCCACCATGCCGTGCCCCGATCGTCGAGCAGGATAGCGCCGGGCGGCAGCATGAGGGGACAATCGGCGATCCAGGGCGCGGCGTCCTGATGGGAAGCATGCGTGGCGAGCGGATCCTTCGCGGTGCCAAAAGCAAAATCGGGCCACGCGCCGGGCGCAACCTCCCCCATGCGCTCCACCACGAGGGCGCGGAGCGGCATGCGTGATGGATAAAACACCAGTCGGGCATTGAAACGGTCGCCTGGTGCAAAAGCGTTGGACCGGCGCCCGGCCGAAGCCGGGAAAAAGTCGAGCAGCACGGCAAATTGCGGGGTGGCGCTTTTCAAATCGAGCAGCCAGGTCGAATGGCTGACCAGACCATCGCGGCGGCTCTCGATCTTCTCGCCGAGAACTTCCCAGAGGCTTTCAACCTGTCTTGCATCCGGACTGCTGAGAACCTGTTCGCGGGGTTCAGACGTTGATACGAGGCGCTTCAGCTCGGGGTCGTCGGGCTCCGACCGCCACGCCTTGGCCAGCAGCACGAGCTTGCCGAGCTCGCGGATTGCCGCATCAGACCGTTCCTCGCTGCGCAGCGCCATCAGCCGCGACGGAATCTCGTCAATACGGCCGGCGAGCGCGGCTGCCTTCATATCGACCAGCCGCGCAGCAATCCGTCGGCAACGGTCGCTGCTGGCGTCGACAAACCCGGACAGACCGAGCCGTAACTGGTCGGCAATCCACTGGTCAAGCTCATCGAGCCCAGCCAACACTGCTTCTCGTGTGCTTTCCGCCCGCTTGCGCTGCGCCGCCTCGCGACGCTCCAGCGCCGCGATGTCTTCAACGGCGGTGCTCTCGTCGGCTCGTGCGGCTTCGCCGATGCGCTTGGCTTCCGCACCGGGTACCGGTTGCGCCGGCTGTGGCGTTGTCTTCCTGCGTCGGCCAAGCCAGTCATTCACCCATTCCGGCGTGGTATTGGCAGCGGCAAAACTGGCTGGCGCGGTGGCGGCAATCCACATCAGGGCCAGCGTGTGCTTGCATGGGAATTTGTGCGAAGGGCAGGTGCATTTGTAGCCGTGATCACCCGTGTCGACCACCACTCGATAAGGATTGGAGCCGGAGCCCTGGCATTCGCCCCATATGAGCGCCTGCTGCTCATGCTTTTCGAGCCGCGGCCAGTTCGTTCGTTTGGTGAGCTTGGAGGCGGCGCTCAGCGACGCCTGATCGGGAGCAAGCGCCTCAATGGTTTTTAGATCGAATTCCAAGCCGCGCTTCTCCCCGCCCCGACGCAGTATAGATGGCGGTTTGTGAAGAATTATTATAGCTCTGGCATGGTGAAGATTGGCATGCCTTGGCCCTGTTTTGATGGGCCAGGACGTGCCTCAGACGCAAATGGGGTCGACTGTTATTCGGCAGACAGAACGGGCTTTGGTAGCCGGCGGCCTAGGCGGAAGCGTTCAGGCTCTGCCCTTCAGGAACTCGATCACCATTGCCGCGGTCCAGGTGAAGCGATTGCCGCCGAGCGGCTCGCCGCTGAGGGGATCGTAATATTCGGCAAAACCGCTCTCGGCGATCAGCTCGAGACTGGATTGCGTGATCCGTTGTGCGATTTGGCTGTGGCCGGCGGCGGCAAGGCCGTCGGCGATCATGTAGTTGACCACCAGCCAGACCGGGCCGCGCCAGTAGCGCTTTGGGTCGAAGCGCCCATCCTCAGGATCGTGCGACGGGACGATGTAACGCGCTTTGCCGGCGATGCGCTCGATCGTTGCAGCGATGGTCGCTGCCCGGCTTTCCGGGATGGCCGAAAATACCGACAGAATGCCGCCGACCGACGCGCTGTCAACATGCTTTCCGGCCACTCGGTCGAAACAAATGTACTGGCCATGCGCGTCGCTCCACAGCCGTTCCATTGCCGAAAGCCCCTTTTCGGCACGGGCGCGATTGGCTTCTGCGATTTCGGTTTCGCCAAGTGCCTCGGCGAGATCGGCAAGGTCGGCGGCGGAACGGATCAGGATGGCGTTGAAGCCGGGATCGACGACCTGGAATGGCGAGACATCGTGCAGCCGGGCATTATCCCAGCCAAGCCCGCGGAAATGCTGCAACAGCCAGACATAGCGGTCATACTGTGCCTTGGTTGGACGATGCGCCGGATCGGCGTGCAGGATGTCGCGGCGCGTGTAGGGCTCGACGCCTTCGGTCGGCACGCGCTCGAACGCCTCGTCCCAGTCGATCGAGTTGTCGCGGCCGGACTCCCATGGGTGGATTATGGCGACCAGCCCTTCGCCGTCCGGGTCGCGATTTTCGTAGAACCAGCGGTGCCAGGCATCGATTTTCGGCAACAGCGCGCGGGCGCGCTCGGCCGCCAGGGTCTTGTCCTTGGCCTGGTCGAACAAGCGGCGCACGGCAAAGCCGGCGACCGCCGGCTGGGTGATGCCGGAGGTGGCAGTCGGGCGGTTGGTTCGCCAGACCTCCGGCCCGGGGAAATAGCCGTCGCTCCAGACATGGAAGACGATGTGCGGCACCATGCCGTCTGGCCATTGGTGGGCGAACAGCGTGTCGATCTCGGTCCAGGCGCGCCCCTCGTCATAGTGGGCAAGGCCGAGCGCGGTCAGGCAGGAATCCCAGTTCCACTGAAACGGGTAGAGCCCCTTGGTCGGTATGGTATAGGTGCCTTGGTCATTTTCCCTGAGCACCTCGACGGCGCGGGCGATGGTTTGGTCGACAGCAAGAGATATCATCGGGGCGTTCGTACTTTCAGAATCGAAGGGGATCAAAGGCGTTGGTGGTTTCGGGATCGAACCAGCGGACGCGATCGGGTTTGGGCGAAAGCCGCAAGTGATCGCCGACGGCGACCGTGGCATTCGATTCGAGGATGGCGCGGAACAGGCCGCCCTCGACGTCGCAGGTGACCAGCGTGTGCGGTCCGAGCGGCTCGACAACGCGCACGGTGGCGTTAACACCTTCGTTGCCGGCGTCCACATCCTCGGGGCGAATGGCGAATTCTATCGTCCGCTTGTCCGATTTGGGGCCGGGCAGCGTCAGCCCGGCGACGGTCCAACTGCCGTCGGCCGTCTTCGTCGCCGGGATGAAATTCATCGGCGGGTTGCCGATGAAGGAGCCGACGAAGCGGGCCGCCGGATTGCGGTAGACCTCTACCGGCGAGGCGGCCTGGACGATACGGCCCTGATGCATGACGGCGATGCGGTCGGCGAGGCTCATCGCCTCGACCTGGTCGTGGGTAACGTAGATGGTGGTGGTCTTGGACGCCGCGAGCACACCTTTGAGCTCGGCGCGCATTTCGAGCCGCAGCAGCGCGTCTAGGTTGGACAGCGGCTCGTCCATCAAGATCACGTCAGGCTCCATCGCCAGGGCCCGGGCCACAGCCACGCGTTGGCGCTGACCGCCGGAAAGCTGGCCCGAATAGCGCTTCAAAAGCTGTTCGATATGCATGAGCTCGGCGGTGCGGTTGACGCGCCTGTCGACCTCCTGCTGCGGCAGCTTCTTCATGCGCAGGCCGAAGGCGATATTCTCGAATACCGTCAGGTGCGGAAACACGGCGTAATTCTGGAACACCATAGCGATGCCGCGTTCGCGCGGCGGCAGATGGTCGACGCGACGGCCGCCGATCCAGACCTCGCCCTGGCTTGGCGTTTCCAGCCCGGCGACGATCCTCAGCAGCGTGGTCTTGCCGCAACCCGAGGCGCCAAGCAGCACCATGAATTCCTGGTCGGCGATGGTCAGGTCGATCGAATGCAGCGCGGTGAAGCCGCCGAAACGTTTTGCCACCTGCTCGATGACGATCTCAGCCATCGGCGTTCTCTTTTGTGCGCGTCATCGGTTGGCGATCCCCCACATGGCGAACAGATATTTGCGAACGGCGAAGATGAAGATCAGCGCCGGAATGACCAGTGCCGCGCCACCGGCAAATTTGAGGTAGAGCGGCGATTCGCCGAGGCTCTGCAACAGGAAGGCGGTCAGCGTCCGGTTCTCTATGGTGAGCACTGCGGCCGCAAACACCTCGTTCCAGGAGATGGTGAAGGCAAACACCGCCGACGCCGCGATGCCCGGCAGCGCCAGCGGCAGAATGACTTTTCGGAATGCCTGCAATCTCGTGCAGCCGAGCGTCCAGGCCGCCTCCTCCAGCTCGACGGGAATGCCGGAGAACAGCGAGAAGGTGATCAGCACCGCAAACGGCAGCGCCAGCGTGGTGTGGACCAGCGCCAGCCCGATCGCGGTGTCGTCGAGGCCGGTGCGGATGAACATCACCGCCAGCGGCAGCGCCAGCAGCGGCAGCGGGAAGGCGCGGGTCATCAGCACAAGGAAACGGAACGTTTCCTTGCCCGGGAATTCGAAGCGCGACAGCGCGTAGCCCGCGGGTGCGCCGAAGCCGATCGAGAGGAGCATCGTCAGCGTGGCGACGAGAACGGAGTTCCACAGCGCCTTGGCGACGCCGGCGAAATTGATGAAGAAAGAAAGGCTGCCGAAATCGAATGACGGGAAGAAGCGCTTGGGAAAGGCGGTCACCTCTTCCGGCGACGACAGCGCGTTGACGATCAACAGATAGATCGGCAGCAGCACCCAGACGCAAAGCAGGATGACCGTTGCGACCAGCAACCAGTTGCCGGCTTTGCGGGCCTCAGGCGCGGCGATCGAGAGCTCCGCGACAGTGCTCATATGCGAGTCTCCTTCGGCACACGCAGCACCCGCAGGAAGAACAGCGTGAAGCCGATCGAGATGGCGAGGATGAACAGCGCCATGGCGGCGGCGACATTGTGGTCCTGCAGCGTGAACTGCCAATTGTAGGTCTCGCCCATCAGCACCGGCAGATTGGTGCCGCCGAGTGCTGCAACCACGGCAAAGACCTCAAAGGCAAGGATGACGCGCAGGATGATCGCCGTCTGCAGGCTTGGGCGCAGCAGAGGCAGCGTGATCTTGATGAAGCGCTTCCACGGGCTAGCGCCAAAGACCTCCGCCGCCTCGTAGTATTCCCGGGGGATCAGCCCCATGCCGGCGACCAGAATGACCATCATGATGGCGGTCGCGCGCCAGATCTCAGCCAGCGCCACGGCGATGAAGATCGTCAGCTTGCTCTGGTAGCCGAGGAACATAACCGGCCTGTCGATGACGCCGAGATTGGAGAGCAAGGTGTTCAGGAAGCCGGACTGGTCGAAGATGGCGAGCCAGATCAGCCCGGCGGCGAGATCGGAGATGCCGAGCGGAATAGCGAAGATGTAAAGCGCAGCGCTGCGCCCGGTTTCAAGCCGCGACACCACCGTTGCCATCAGCAGCGCCATCACCAGTTGGATCGGCACGAGGATGGCGCTCAGCAGCAGCGTATTGCGGACAGTGACCGGAAACTTCCAGCTGCCCGCGATGGTGCGGAAATTGTCGAGCGTAAAGCCGCCGTCGCGGGTGAACGCCTCGAAGGCGACCAACACGAACGGGTAGAGGAAAAAGACACAGAGGAACAGCGTCGCCGGCGTCAGCAGCAGATAGGGCAGGGCCTTGCTGTGCATGGAGCGCTCTCTATTCGAAGCTTCAAAAGGGGTGGGCGCCCGGCGCGCTGGAAATCCGGACGCCCGGGAGGATTCTTAATCGACCGGGCAGGCGCCTTGCGAGGGCTTGTCGGGCGCCCAGCATGGCGCCTTCGCCTGGTCGATGATCGCCTTCAGCGCCGTCGCCTGTTCGTCGAGCACGCCGTGCACATCCTCGCCGCCGAGCACGATGCGCTCGAAGCTGTCGGTGTAGATCTGATTGAACTTGCCACCGAGGCCGCCAAGTCCCATCGGCAGCAGCGCCGGCAACGCATCGGGAGCTCCGGTCATGGTGGCGATCACTGGGCTGAAGGCCTTCACCGAGGCCGGCATGTCGTCGGGCAGCTTGACGTCGACGATGGGGAAGAAGTTTGTCGCCTTCAGCGTCGCGATCTGGGTTTCCGGTTTCAGCATATAGGCGACCAGCGCCTTGGCCTTGTCCATGTCAGGCGAGGTCTTCGGGATAGCGACACCGGCCACCACCGGCATGTAGCCGCGGCCTGCCGGGCCAGCCGGCGCCGGGAAGGCGACAAACTCGTCGGGTTTCTGGTTGAAGGCGTCGGCGAGGCGCGCCACGTGATCGAATGCCACCCAGACTTCGCCGGTCAGCAGCGGCTCCTGCATGAAGGCATAGTTGGTCGAATTCGGGTTGGTGTATTGCCACAATTCCTTGAACTTATTCCACGCCGTCTCGGCCTCCGCCGAGCGGAACTTCGTCACCATCGAGCCGGTATACGATGGAAGGAGAAAACCCTCGAAGAAACGGTGCTTCAGCCCTTTCGGGCCGGCCGGAAAACCGAATTTGGGCGAACCGGTCTTTTCAGCGATGTTTTTCGCCCACTCGATCAGTTGGTCATAAGTGATGGTGTTGAGATCGGTGCCGGCCGGCAGATATTGCAGCGCCTGTTTGTTGGCCGCCATCAGAAAGGTGGCCTGCATCCATGGCAGGTACTTCTGCTCGCCGGTGCCGAGCATGCCGAGCTTCTTGTAGGTCTCGTTGACCTTGACGCCACCGAGATCGACGCCAGAGAGATCGACAAGGTTCGCGCCGACGGTGGAGAAGTCTCCGTGCAGGCCGCCGAGCACGCCTATGGTGCCGGAGCCGGCCTGCAGTTCGGCCTGAAGGCGGGTGAGCCAGGGCCCGTCCTCGGCGACCTGATAGTCGACCTGGCCGTCAAACCCCTTCAGCACTTCGCTGCGCATCTTCTGTGTCTCTTCCACTGGTCGCGCCTGTGTCGACCAGAACAACACCTGCTGGGCTTGTGCTGCGCCGGCAGCAAGCGACAACGCCAGCACCGCACCTGCCAATGTCCTCAACGCATTCATCGTCGTCTTCCTCCCTGGTTGTGCGCCGCTAAGGCGTCAGTTCCGTCCTGTGGGTGCCGGGCCATGGCTTGCCCGCGAGACAAGTGTCGGCCGGACCAGCCGCGTCAGTGGCGCGTCCGGCCTGTCGCCGATGA
Source organism: Mesorhizobium sp. M0019 (assembly GCF_040323975.1). Taxonomy (NCBI): domain Bacteria; kingdom Pseudomonadati; phylum Pseudomonadota; class Alphaproteobacteria; order Hyphomicrobiales; family Phyllobacteriaceae; genus Mesorhizobium; species Mesorhizobium sp. M0019. The sequence continues at coordinate 87,164 of NZ_JAMYVK010000005.1, forward strand.
CGGTCAGCAGCATCTCGCCGATCTCGCGCGCGCACCGGCGGATCGAGGCGTCGAAAGTGGTCAGCCCCGGCGGCGCATAGGCGGAGGCGGCTATGTTGTCGAAGCCGATCACCGAAAGGTCGCGAGGAATGGCAAGTCCGGCGCGCCCCGCCTCTTCCATCACAGTCAGCGCCAGCTCGTCGAACAGCGCGACAATCGCCGTCGGCCGCTCGGTGGCGTGCAGAAGCCGGTTGATTGCCTGGATGCGGGCACCGCGATCGAAACGCGGCGCCGTCGCCACATCGAGCCTGACGGACGGATCGCCCCGGCGGGCGATCGCGGCGGCGAGCCCGTCCTGTCTGAGATGGCGAAATGTCATCGGCTCGGAAATCGTCACCAGGCCGAAATGGCGGTGTCCGAGATCGTAGAGCATGTCGAAGGCCTCGCCGAATGCGTGCGCGCCATCGGTATCGAGCCAATGGTAGGCAAAGTCGCCGTCGAGCAGCCGGCCATGCGCGACGAACGGGAAATTGCGGTGACGCAGATAGGCAAGCCGCTCGTCCACCTCGGCGATGCGGGTGACGACGACGCCGTCGGCGCGTCCGGATTCGACGACATGGCGAAGCACGGAAAGTTCCGACTGGCCTTGCGCTGCTGCGGCCAGGATCAGGTCGGAGCCGTGCGAAACCAGCCCTTCGCCCAATCCGGTGACGAATTCGCCGAGGAAGGAATCGACCAGATTGGGACCGCGGATCGGCAGTACCATGCCGACGAAGCCGCTGCGGCCGGAGACCAGCGTGCGGGCTGCGGTGTTCGGCACGTAGCCGGCCTGGCGCGCGGCCTCGGTGACACGTTGGCGCGTTTTCAAGGCGATCTGCTCGTGGCCGGCAAGGGCGCGCGAAACGGTCGTGATCGACAGGCCGAGTTGCGCAGCAAGTTCCTTGAGGGTCGTAACGCGGGCCGGCATCGTTCCTCCCGAACGAAGTATGAAACGTTTGTAATCACTTCAAGCGAAATTGCAAACGTTTTAAATGGCGCGCGGTCGGTGTTGTTTCTTGCGCGTTGGTTAGCGCGGCTCTATTCGGCCCCGGCCGGCAAGCTCCTGGCCGGAGATTTAAACGCAGCGGTTGCTTGACTCGGGCGACGCCTTGTGAAAAATTTTGCAGCAACTGATAAAAATATCAAAGGGCGGAAATGGTTGGTTTTGGCAACGGCCTGCTGCGCGACGATGAGACCGGCATGGCAGCCCGTGCCGCCTGGCTTCACTATGCCGGCGGCCTGACCCAGTCGGAGGTCGCCAAACGGCTTGGCCTGACCAGTCTCAAGGCGCATCGCCTGATCACCAAGGCCAATCAGGAAGGCCTGGTCAAAGTCTACATCGACGGCGAAGTCTCCGAATGCGTGGAGCTTGAGGATGAGTTGTCCGGCCGGTACGGCCTCGACTACTGCGAGGTGGTTCCGGACTTCGATGCCGAAGACCTGCCGCTCAAGGCGCTCGGCATTGCTGGCGCGCAGTTTCTCAAGCGCGAGATCGAACGCGGCGAAGAGGCGCTGATCGGCGTCGGCCACGGCCGCACGCTTGCCGCCTGCGTGGAATATCTGCCGCGCATATCGGCCGGCAGGATCCGTTTCGTCTCGCTGCTTGGCGGCCTGACGCGCAAGTTCTCGGCCAATCCGCATGACGTCATCCACCGCGTCGCCGAGCGGACTGGTGCGGAGGCCTATGTGATGCCCGTACCGATGTTCGCCAACACGGTCGAGGATCGAACGGTGTTGCTCGGGCAGAAAGGCGTCAGCGATGTCTTCGACCTCGCCAAGTCCGCCGACCTGCTCATCGCCGGCATCGGCACCGCCGAACGTGAGGCCTCGCTTGTCGCCACCGGTATGATCGAGAAGGGCGAGATGGAGGAGATCCGCCGCAACGGCGGTGTCGGCGAACTGCTCGGCCATTTCTTCGACGATGCCGGAAAGGCCGTTGCGACGACGCTTTCCGACCGGGCGCTGGCACTGGCGCGCGAAGACATCAGCAACCGCAGGATTGTCGCCGTCGCCGGCGGCAAGGTGAAGGTTCGCGCCATCAAGTCAGTGCTGGAGGGCCGTTATCTCAAAGGCTTGATAACCGACGAGCGGACGGCGCGATCGCTCGTGGAACAGACGCCGGTCGGGTAGCCGGCAACCATTTCGTTGAAACTACCCTGTGGAGGAGAAGAGAAATGCATGAGAAAGAGAAAGACCTCATCGACGCATTCCTGCGTGGACAAGTCGACCGCCGTGGGCTGATCAAGGGCCTCGGTGCAATGGGCCTTGCCGCCAGCACCGCCGGCACACTGCTCAATTTCGGGCAGACCCGCGCCCTGGCGGCTGATTTCGACTGGCAGGCGCATAAGGGCAAAACCATCAAGCTGCTGCTCAACAAGCATCCTTACGCCGATGCGATGATTGCCAACCTCGACAATTTCAAGAAGCTGACCGGCATGGAAGTCGTCTATGACGTGTTCCCCGAAGACGTCTATTTCGACAAGGTTACCGCCGCGCTGTCGGCCAGCTCGCCCGAATACGATGCCTTCATGACCGGCGCCTACATGACCTGGACCTACGGTCCGGCCGGCTGGATCACCGACCTCAACGAATGGATCAAGGATTCGGCCAAGACCAACCCGAAATATGCCTGGGACGACTTCCTGCCCGGCGTCAGAAAGTCCTGCGCCTGGAACGGCCAGCCGGGCGGAGTGCTCGGTTCGGAAGACGCCAAGCAGTGGTGCATTCCGTGGGGCTTCGAGCAGAACAACATCACCTACAACAAGGGCATGTTCGACAAGGTCGGCGTCAGCGTTCCCGGCAATATGGATGAGATGGTCGCTACGGCGGCGAAGCTCACCAAGGACGTCGGTGGCGGCGTCTACGGCATCGGCGTGCGCGGCTCGCGCTCCTGGGCGACGATCCACCCGGGATTCCTGTCGGCTTACGCCAATTTCGACCAGAAGGACCTGAACGTCTCGGCTGACGGCAAGCTGTCGGCCGCGATGAGCACCGCCGAATCCAAGGCTTTCCACAAGCAGTGGGTCCAGATGATCCAGGAGAGCGGCCCGAAGGACTGGTCGACCTACACCTGGTATCAGGTCGGCACCGATCTCGGTGCAGGTGCTTCGGCGATGATTTACGACGCCGACATCCTTGGCTACTTCATGAATGGCGGCGACAACAAGATGGCCGGCAAGCTCGCCTTTTCGGCATTCAAGGCCAATCCTGCCGCCAAGGCGCCGACGCCCAATATCTGGATCTGGTCGCTGTCGATGTCCAACTTCTCCAAGGACAAGGACGCCACCTGGTACTTCATGCAATGGGCATCCGGACCCGAGCATGCATTGTTCGGTGCGACCAAGATGGACTTCGTCAATCCGGTTCGTCAGTCGGTCTGGAACGACGAGATGTTCCGCGAGAAGCTGAACAAGAGCTATCCGGGTTATGTCGAGATGTTCGACGTCTCGGCGCCGGGCGCCAGCATCAAGTTCACCCCGCAGCCGCTGTTCTTCGATCTCACCACCGAATGGGCGGCGACGCTGCAGAAGATGGTGGCCAAGGAAGTGCCGGTCGACGAGGGTCTCGACAAGCTGGCCGAGAGCATCAACAGCCAGCTCAAGGAAGCCGGGCTCGGCTAACCCGCGGCCAAGGCTGGCCCGTCCGCGGGCCAGCCTTTGAGATGTGATACGTTTGCGACGCGGTCCCGAAAGGTGCCGCCTGCTCGCCCGACCGGCCGCCTTGCTCCCTTGGGCGGCCGGGACGGCGAAGCAACAGGATGACGGAGCAGCCGATGACTGCGGCGACAATACAAAGAAACAGGCCGTCGGGCTTCAGGATCAGCAAGCGGGTGCTGCCCTATCTCCTCAGCCTGCCGGCTCTGCTGGTCTGCATCGGCATCCTGATCCCGTTCCTGACGTCGGTGGTCTATTCGTTCCAGCGCTACCGGTTGAGCCAACCCTGGGCGCGGCAGTTCAACTGGGGCGACAACTATATCTCCTTCTTCACCGACCCGAAGTTCTGGAACACGCTGGAGATCTCGCTGCTCTACGCCGGCATCACCGTTGTGCTTGAACTGCTTCTCGGTCTCGGCATCGCCATGCTGCTGCAAAAGCGCTCGACGCTGAACAACTTCATCTCGATCATGCTGCTGATGCCGCTGATGACGGCGCCGGCGCTCGCCGCGCTGATGTGGAAGCTGATGACCAATCCCGGTTTCGGCGTGCTCAGCTATCTCGCCAGCCTGATCGGGTTGCAGGATTTCCGCTGGGCCTCGTCTCCGTCGACGGCGCTGCTCACCGTCGTGCTCGTCGACATTTGGGTCTACACCCCCTTCATCATGATCCTGCTGCTTGCAGGCCTGCGCAGCCTGCCGACGCAGCCCTTCGAGGCGGCAGCACTCGACGGCGTGCCACGCAGCTTCGTCTTCTTCCGCATCACACTGCCGATGCTGACCCCCTACATCCTGACGGCGACCCTGTTCCGCCTGCTCGATTCCATCCAGCAGTTCGACATCATCTACGCCATGACGCAGGGCGGTCCGGGCGACACGCTGACCGTGTTCCAGGTCGAGGCCTATCTCAATTTCTTCCAGTCGACCAATGTCGGCCGCTCGGCGGCACTGATGATCATCCTGTGGGCGATCACCTATTTCCTCTCGAACATTTTCATCAAGAACTGGCTGCGACTGCGCGAACGCGCCCGCGGCCAGGCATAGGAGGCTGGCGTGGAACACACCTCGCTTCTCGAACGCATCCTGCGCGGCATTGCCCTGGCGCTGGTCGTGATCTTCTTCATGTTCCCGATCGTCTGGATCCTGATGATGTCGTTCCAGACCAATGAGACAATCCTGCGGATTCCGCCGCAGCTTGTCTTCGAGCCGACGCTCGCCAACTACACTGCCTTGATCACCGGCAAGCTGATGACGGCGGCCGGCACGCTCGACATCGCCTTCATGCGCAACCTCTGGAATTCCGTCTTCCTGTCGGTCACCTCGGTTGCCGTCGCGTTGCTGCTCGGCGTTCCGGCGGCCTACGCCTTTGCGCGGCACAAATTCCGCGGCTCGGAGGACATTGCCTTTACGCTGCTGTCGTTCCGGTTTGCGCCGGCGCTGCTGGTGCTCCTGCCGCTCACCCTCTATTTCCAGAAGCTCGGGCTGGCCAACACCTATATCGGGCTGATTTGGGTCTATCAGTTGATCTGCCTGCCGTTGATCCTGTGGATTGTGCGCGGCTATTTCGAGGACATTCCCGCCGACATCGAATACGCCTACCGCATTGCCGGACATTCCTGGTTTGCCACCTTCCGCAAGATCGCGCTGCCGCTCGCCGGCCCAGGCATTGCCGCTGCCGGTCTGCTCGCCTTCATCTTTGCCTGGAACAATTTCGTTTTTGCGCTGGTGCTCGCCTCGGCCGACAAGCAGCCGGTGACGGTCGGCGCGCTCGCCTTCATCACCTCCTCGGGCATCCAGTATGGCCAGATCTCGGCGGCGATCGTGCTGTCGATCACGCCAACGCTGGCGCTCGCGCTCTATGCGCAACGCTATCTCGTCGAAGGCCTGTCGCTTGGCGCGGTGAAAGGATAGTCCGATGGCAAGCCTCGAACTGCGAAACATCGTCAAGCGCTATAAAAGCCAGACTGTTCTCGACAATCTGTCGCTGACCGTCGCCGACGGCGAAACGCTGGTCCTGTTCGGGCCGTCCGGCGCCGGCAAGACCGTGCTGCTGCGGCTGGTGGCCGGCGTCATCGACCCCGACGAGGGAAAGATACTCATCGGCGGCGAGGACATGACCGATCTCGACGCCGAGTTCCGCGGCGTCGGCATGGCATTTCAGAACTTCGCGCTGTTCCCGCATATGACGGCGTTCGATAACATTGCGACGCCGCTGCAGGCGAAGCACTCATCGCAAGGCACGATAAAGACCGGCGTCGAGAGCGTCGCCAAGCTGTTGAAAATCGGCCATGTGCTCAGCCACAAGCCGCGGGCGCTGTCCAATGGCCAGAAGCAACGCACCGCGCTTGCCCGCGCCCTGGTCGGCTCGCCGCCGCTGCTGCTGCTCGATGATCCCTTGCGCAACGTCGATGCCAAATTGCGCTTCGAAATGCGGCTGGAATTGCCAAGACTGCTGGCGGATCGCGGCGCGACCGTCATCTACGTCACCCAGGACTACAAGGAAGCGATGGCGCTCGGCGACCGCATCGCGGTGATGTCGCAGGGCGTCGTCAAACAGCTCGGCACGCCCGAGCAGATCTATCGCGAGCCGGCCAATGTCGAGATTGCCCGGCTGTTCGGCGACCCGACCATCAACCTTCTGGACGTCAAGCCGGCGCGGGACGCCAAGGGCATCTATGTCGGCCTGTCCAACGTCCAGGTCCATCTTGCCGGCGCTCATGAGGCGGCGGTCGGCCGTGACTGCGTGATCGGTTTGCGGCCGGAGGCGCTGGCGTTTGTCGATGAACGCACGCTCGGCGCCATCCCGGTGACGGTCGAGGCTGAGACGCCGCTCAACGAGAAGATCGTCACGCTGGTGCGCACCGTGCGCGGCCGTGAAATTCTGGTTTCGCGTCCTTCCGGGACACCGGGCCAATCCGAGGGCAAGGTCTACATTGCCGTCGACAGTAAAAGCGCCCTTTTGTTCGATCGCACAAGCGGCGAGCGCATCGGCTCGAAAAACGTCGTCAATTTGCGCAGCGGAGAAGCGGCATGAGCCCGACCGCAATCACCATTTCGGGCGTCGACAAATTCTACGGTCCGATCGACCGTGGCGTACATGCCGTCAAGAACCTGACGATGGAAATCGCCAAGGGCGAGATCGTGGCGCTGCTCGGCTCGTCCGGCTGCGGCAAGACCTCGACATTGCGTATGATCGCAGGCTTCGAAGAGGTCTCGCGCGGTAGCATCTCGGTTGCCGGCCGCAAGGTGCACACGTTGCCGCCGGTCAGGCGCAACGTCGCAATGGCTTTCGAGGGTTATTCGCTCTACCCGCCGCTGACCGTGCGCGAGAACATGGCCTTCGCGCTCAAGGCCGCCAGGCTGGCGAAGAGTGCGGTCGATGCAAAGGTTGCCAACATCGCCAAGCTGCTCGAGATCGAGGACATTCTCGAGCGCTATCCGAGCTCGATCTCCGGCGGCCAGCAGCAGCGCGCCAGCCTCGGCCGGGCGCTGATCCGCGAGGCCGACCTGCATCTGCTGGACGAGCCGATGGGCCAGCTTGAGCCGCAGCTTCGCGCCGTGCTGCGCGGCCGCATCAAGCATTTCATCAAGGAGCGTGGCCTGACCGCGATTCTGGTCACCCACGACCAGACCGAGGCCAATGCGCTGGCCGATCGCATCGCTGTCATGGAGGGCGGCGTGCTGCAGCAGTTCGATACGCCTGACAGGCTCAAGGAGCGACCGGCAAACCTGTTCACCGGCACCTTCGTTGGCGAGCCGCCGATGAATGTCTTCGAGGCCTATGTCGGCACGGCTGCCGACAAGATCAGTCTCAAGCTGCCCGACGGGCTTTCGCTCGACTACGACAAGGATGCGTTCAGCGGCCCGGTTCGCGACGAATTGCTCAACCGGCAGCGCGTCGTCATCGGCGTCAGGCCCTATGCGGTCCGCCGCTCGAAGGATGGTGTGCCGGCGACGGTTTCGGCCAATCAATGGCTCGGCGACCAGACCCATATCGCCGCCGATTTCGCCGGCGGTTCGCTGGTCCTGGTCGAACATGACCGAACCCGCTTGGAGCTTGGCGCGCCGATCAAGATCAGCATCGATCCGAAAAACCTTCACGTCTTCGATCAGGCGAGCGGCAATGCCATTTCGCACGGCACGGAGCTTGCTTGATGCAGGATGTGCTGATCGGCATCGACGCCGGCACGTCTGTCATAAAATCCGTCGCCTTTGACACGGCGGGCAGGCAGATCGCGTCCGCCGCGCTGCCCAATAAATACGAGACACTGCCGGGCGGCGGCGCCGAGCAGGACCTGACACGCACCTGGGCCGATACCGCGATGACCTTGCGCGAGCTTGCCGACAAGGTGCCGGATCTCGCCAGCCGGACCATTGCCATCGCCGTGACCGGGCAGGGCGACGGTACCTGGCTGATCGACAAGGATGGCGAGCCGGTTGCCAAGGGCTGGCTGTGGCTCGACGCGCGCGCTGCCGCGGTCGTCGAGGAGATCCGCGCGCGGCCGGAGGACCGGCTGCGCTTCGAAAAGACCGGCAGCGGGCTCGCTGCCTGCCAGCAGGGATCGCAGTTCGTGTTCATGAAGCGCCACATGCCCGCGATGCTTGCCAATGCAGCGACGGCGTTCCACTGCAAGGACTGGCTCTATTTCAAGTTGACCGGCCACCGCGCCACCGACCCGTCCGAGGGCACCTTCACCTTCGGCGACTTCCGCACGCGCGGCTATTGCGATGATGTGCTCGAGGTACTCGGCGTCACCGATCTCCGGCATCTGTTGCCGCCCATCGTCGATGGCACCAGGCAAAGCACCTCGCTGTCGGTGGCAGCAGCCGATGCGACCGGCCTGCTCGCCGGCACACCGGTCGTTCTGGCCTATGTCGATGTCGCCTGCACGGCGCTTGGCGCCGGCCTGTTCGATCGCGAGCGCAAGCCGGGATGCTCGATCATCGGTTCCACCGGCATGCATATGCGGCTTGCCGAAACACCGGACGAGGTGCTGCTCAACGAGGCTGCAACCGGCTACACGATGACGATGCCGGCACCGGGCGTCTTTGCGCAGATGCAGTCGAACATGGCGGCAACGCTCAACATCGACTGGGTCCTTGGCCTCGCCTCCGGCATTCTCGCCTCGCAAGGCATCACGCGGACCAATGGCGAGATGATCGCACTGGTCGACCAGTGGATATCGTCGTCCGAGCCAGGCTCGCTGCTCTACCAGCCGTATGTCTCGGAGGCGGGCGAGCGCGGCCCGTTCGTCGATGCCAATGCCAGGGCCGGCTTCGTCGGCATTTCGTCCAGGCACGGCTATGCCGACATGGTTCGTGCGGTGTTCGAGGGGCTGGCTTTCGCGGCACGCGATTGCTACGCCGCCATGGGGCCACTGCCCAAGGAAATCCGCCTGACCGGCGGAGCGGCCAGGAGCCCGGCTCTGCGCAAGATCCTGGGTGCTGCGGTCGGAGCCGACATTCGCACCAGCGAGCGCGAGGAGGCCGGTGCTGCGGGCGCCGCAATGATTGCTGCGGTCTGCGTCGGCCAATACGCATCGATGGACGATTGCGTCAGCGAATGGGTCACGCCTTTGCTCCGTACGGCCGAACCCAGCGATCGGAAACTTGCCGCTGCCTATGAGGCGATGGCTCCGTCCTACACATTGGCGCATGAGGCGCTGCGGCCGGTCTGGCGCTCGATGGCCGCGTCCAGGCAAACCGACGTGAATTGAGAAGAGCATGCCCAAGAAAATTGCGATCATCGGCGACCGCTTCATGCTTCCGGAAGTGTTTCGCGAGAAAATCGAGGCGGCCTGCGGCGACAATCTCGACATCCGCAGCATTGAGACCGCTTGGCCCGACGAGCCGATGCAATTCGGCAATGCCGCGCTTGGTCTGGACAAGGTCAAGGAGTATTTCGGCGATCCCGACGAGGTGGTGGATTTCATCGGCGACGCCGAAATCTTCGTCACCCAGCTTGCGCCGCTCTCCGAAAGCATGATGCAGCGCCTGCCCACGCTCAAGCTGGTTGCGGTCTCGCGCGGCGGACCGATCAACATCGACATGGCCGCCGCCAAGGCCCACGGCATTACCGTTGTCAATGTGCCCGGCCGCAATGCCAGCGCCGTAGCCGAGTTCACCATCGGCGCCATTCTCGCCGAAACGCGGCTGATCCGCGTCGGCCACGAAGCCTTGCGCAAGGGCGAGTGGCGCGGCGATCTCTACCGCGCCGACCGTACCGGCCGCGAGCTCAACGAAATGACCGTCGGCGTCATCGGCTACGGCAATATCGGCACCAGGCTGGTACGGCTGCTGCGCGCCTTCGGCTGCCGCATCCTGGTCTGCGATCCATATGTGCAATTGAACGCCGAGGACCGCAATGCCGGGGTCGAACTGGTTGCGCTGGACGATCTCCTATCGCGCTCCGATGTGGTCACGCTGCATTCCCGGGTCACCGAGGAGACGCGCGGCCTGATCGGCAAGGACGCCATCGCCCGGATGAAGCCCGGCGTGATCTTCGTCAATACCGCGCGCGGACCGCTGGTCGACTACGATGCGCTCTACGAGGCGCTCGTCTCGGGACACATCGGCAGTGCTATGCTGGAGACGTTCGCCGTCGAGCCAGTGCCTGCCGACTGGCCGCTGTTGCAACTGCCGAACGTGACGCTGACGCCGCATATCGCCGGCGCGTCGGTACGCACCGTGACCTACGCGGCCGAGCAGGCGGCCGAGGAAGTGCGCCGCTTCATCGCCGGTCTGCCTCCGGTCAATCCATGCTGACGACAGGGCATAGAGCGAGATGAGCGGTGAAACCGAAATCGTCGACCTCTTCGTCATCGGCGGCGGCGTCAATGGCGCCGGTATCGCGCGCGATGCGGCAGGCCGGGGGCTGTCGGTCATTCTTTGCGAAAAAGACGATCTCGCCGAGGGCACCAGTTCGCGATCGGGAAAGCTCGTTCATGGCGGTTTGCGCTATCTCGAATATTACGAGTTCCGCTTGGTGCGGGAGGCGCTGATCGAACGCGAGGTGCTGCTCGAATCCGCGCCGCACATCATCTGGCCGATGCGCTTCGTGCTGCCGCACAGCCCCGATGACCGGCCGGCCTGGCTGGTCCGGCTCGGCCTGTTCCTCTACGACCATCTTGGCGGCCGCAAGCGGCTGCCGGCCACGCGTACGCTCGACCTGCGCACCGCGCCCGAAGGCGCGCCGATCAAGGACGCCTTCAAGCGCGGCTTCGAATATTCTGACTGCTGGGTCGATGACGCTCGCCTGGTCGTCATCGACGCGCTCGACGCCGCTGAGCGCGGAGCCAGGATATTCACCCGCACCGCCTGCATAGCCGCCCGTCGCGAAAACGGCCTGTGGTCGATCGAGATGCGCGACGGTCGAACCGGCGTCAGGACCACAGTCCGGGCACGGGCGCTGATCAACGCCGCCGGACCCTGGGTCGACGACGTCATCAACCGCGTCGCCGGCCAGAATTCCAGGCGCAACGTGCGCCTGGTCAAGGGCAGCCACATCGTCGTGCCAAAATTCTGGGAAGGGCGGCAGGCCTATCTCGTTCAGAACAGCGACAAGCGGGTGATCTTCATCAATCCCTATCAGAACGATCTGGCGCTGATCGGCACCACTGACATTCCCTATGACGGGCGGCCGGAGGACGTGACCGCCGATGCGAGCGAGATCGATTACCTGATCAAGGCAGTCAATCGCTACTTCAAGCGCCAGCTCGCACGAAGCGACGTCGTCTACTCGTTTTCCGGCGTCAGGCCGCTCTATGACGACAATGCCGACAATCCGAGCGCGGTGACCCGCGATTACATATTCGAACTCGACGCACCGGCTGGGCAGGCGCCGCTGCTTTCGGTCTTCGGCGGCAAGATCACCACCTTCCGCAAATTGGCCGAGCACGCGCTCGACCGTATCGCCCCGTTCTTTCCGAAAATGGGCAAGCCGTGGACCTCGAAAGGGCACCTGCCGGGCGGCGATATCGCCAATGCCGATTTCGAGCAGTTTCTGGGCGACCTCGGCCATGAATTTCCCTGGATGCCGGCATCGCTGGTCAAGCATTACGGCAGGCTCTACGGCACAAGGACGCGCGATCTGGTCGGCGCGGCCACCTCGCTCGCCGAACTGGGCCGGCGCTTCGGCAAGGATTTTTTCGAGCGCGAAGCCAATTACCTGTTCGAGCATGAATGGGCCGAGACCGCCGCCGATATTCTCGAAAGGCGCACCAAGCACGGCCTGCATCTGTCCGCCGCGGAAAGAACCGCCTTCGAGGACTGGTGCTCGAGCCGGCTGGCAAAGGCCGGCTGATGGCCTTTACGCTTTCGCTCAACACCAATCCGCTGGTCAACCGCTTTGCGGAGCCGGACGACCTGATCGACGCGATCGCCTACGACATCGGCATCAGGGACGTCCAACTCACCCATGAATTCGTCAATCCCGGCTGGCCGGCGGCGACGATCGCCAAATTCGTCCGCCTGTTCCGCTCCGCGCTCAACCGCACCGGTGTGCGCGTGACCTCCGCGATGACCGGCCCTTACGGCAGGCTCAATCATTTCGGCCATCCCGATGCCGACGTGCGGCGCTACTACGTCGACTGGTTCAAGACCTTTTCAGAAGTTTCGGCCGAGCTCGGCGCCGCGGGCATGGGCACGCAATTCGCGATCTTCACCCACCGGGATTACGACAATCCTGAACGTCGCGCGCGGCTTTTCGACATCGCGCTGGAATGCTGGCGCGAGGTCGCCGAGCATGCCAAAGCAGCCGGCTTGACCTACCTGTTCTGGGAGCCGATGTCGGTCGGCCGCGAATTCGGCCATACGATCGAAAGCTGCCGGGCACTGCAGCGCGAGATCGAAGCGGCCGGCATGGCCGTCCCGCTCAAGATGATGGTCGACATCGACCATGGCGACGTGACCTCGAGCAATCCGGCGGACACCGACCCTTATGCCTGGGCCGAAGCCTTTCCCAGGCAATCGCCGATCATCCACGTCAAGCAGTCGTCGATGAACAAGGGCGGCCATTGGCCGTTCACTGCGACCTACAACAACGACGGCCGTATCACGCCGGAAAAGCTCCTTCAGACGGTGCGTCGCGGCGGCGGCGTCGACAACGAGATCTGCCTCGAATTGTCGTTCCGCGAGCGCGAGCCCGTCGACCACCAGGTCATCGCCATGATCCGCGAGTCGGTCGACTACTGGGCACCATTTATCGAGACCGGCAGGGCCGATCTCTTGCCGCGAGCATGATCGGATGAGCAGGAGCTGAGGCAGCTCCTGCTCAGAACCGTCAGCCAAATTTCGGATCGAGGCTTCCGGACTTGTAGCGCTTGGCCATTTCCGACTGCGGCAGCGGCTTGATCTTCGGTGCGTTGCCGGCGGTGCCGAATTGCTCGAAGCGCTCCTTGCACAGCTTCCGCATCGCGGCCATTGCCGGCGTCAGATATTTGCGCGGATCGAATTCGCTCGGGTTCTCGGTCAGCACCTTGCGGATCGCACCGGTCAGCGCCATGCGGTTGTCGGTATCGATGTTGATCTTGCGCACCCCATGCTTGATGCCGCGCTGGATCTCTTCGACCGGCACGCCCCATGTCGGCTTCATCTGGCCGCCATATTTGTTGATGATCTCCTGCAGTTCCTCCGGCACCGAGGACGAGCCGTGCATGACGAGATGCATGTTCGGCAGACGGCGGTGGATTTCCTCGATGACGTTCATGGCCAGCACAGCGCCGTCCGGCTTGCGGCTGAACTTGTAGGCGCCGTGGCTGGTGCCCATGGCGACGGCCAGCGCATCGACACGGGTGTCGCGCACGAATTGTTCGGCCTGCACCGGGTCGGTCAGCAGCTGGTCGTGGCTGATGACGCCCTCGACGCCATGGCCGTCTTCCTGCTCGCCGCCGCCCATCTCCAGCGATCCAAGCACGCCGATCTCGCCTTCCACCGAGACGCCGCCCCAATGCGCCATGTCGACGACGCGGCGGGTGATGCCGGAATTATAGGCGTAGTCGGCCGGCGTCTTGCCGTCTTCCTTCAGCGATCCGTCCATCATCACAGAGGTGAAGCCGTGCTGGATCGCGGTGACGCAGGTCGCTTCGTTGTTGCCATGGTCGAGATGCATGCAGACCGGGATATCGGGATGGATTTCGACCAGCGCGTCGATCAGCTTGGCCAGCACCACATCGTTGGCGTAGGCTCGCGCGCCGCGGCTCGCCTGCAGGATAACCGGCGATTTGGTCTCCTCGGCTGCCTCCATGATGGCGAGGCCCTGTTCCATATTGTTCATGTTGAAGGCAGGCACGCCATAGCCGTATTCGGCGGCATGATCGAGCAATTGTCTCAGTGTGATGCGAGCCACTCAGTAGTCTCCCGTATCCGGTTTCGAGCCAGTGTTTGCGGGCCGTTCGGTTGTCGTCGAGCCCCTGATGCTTCTGGCCGGATTTCCGCGGCACCGCAACCGCTGAGCGCTCGGCCGGCAGCAATTCTTGTTACAGGACGCGACCAGAAGCGTCATGATATCCCATAGAGATATAACATTATCACAAAAATTTGGTGGCTTGTGCGATGTTTGCTGTTATATCTCGGAACCGGATTGCCCGAGGAAGCCGCGGAAATGAAGAGCGACGGCCGTCGCCAAGGCATCATGGATTTTCTGATGGACATCGGCACCGCCAGTGTCGACGATCTTGCCTCACGCTTCGGCGTGTCAAAGATGACTGTCCACCGCGACCTCGACGAGCTCGAGGAAAGCGGCTTCCTGCGCAAGGTGCGCGGCGGCGCCTCGATCCAGCCGAGCAGCCTTTTCGAGAGCGATTTCCGCTACCGCCAGCGGCTGGCCGGCGACGAGAAGAAGCGCATCGCCGCCGCTGCCGTGACGATGATCGAACCGGGTCAGACGGTGATCATCGACGACGGCTCAACCGCGGGCGGCATTGCTCGGCATCTTGCCGATCTGCGTCCGCTGACGGTGATCTCGAACAATCTGGCTGTCATCCAGGATTTGGCGGGCGTTGCCGGCATCAACCTGATTGCGCTCGGCGGCCAATACAACAAGAAGTTTCACGGCTTCTTCGGCCTGCTCGCCGAGGACACGCTGAAATCATTGCGCGCCGATGTCGCGTTCCTGTCGTCATCGGCCATCCATGGTGCCTCTGCCTTTCACCAGGATCAGGAAGTGGTCCAGACCAAACGGCTGATGATGGCCGCAGCAGCGCGCAAATATCTGCTGGTCGATCATGGGAAATTCGGCCGCACTGCCTTGCACTTCCTGACAGATCTCAAGGCCTTTGACACGGTCTTCACCGGCCGCGAGCCGCAGCCGCAGATGCGCGCCGCGCTGGATGGTGCCGGCGTTTCGCTGACAGTGATCGCAGAATAGGAGGGCACGTATGGTTTATTGGGTCGGCACCAGCTGGAAAATGAACAAGACGCTCGCCGAGGCGTTGGCTTTCGCCGAGGCGCTGGCGGAGTTCGTCCCCGGTTTCGACGAGCGCATCCAGCCTTTCGTCATCCCGCCCTTCACGGCGATCCGCGAGGTCAAGAAAGCGCTGTCGCCGACGCGCATCAAGGTCGGCGCGCAGAACATGCATTGGGCCGACGCCGGTGCCTGGACCGGCGAGATCTCGCCGGTCATGCTGAAAGACTGCGGGCTCGACATGGTCGAGCTCGGCCACAGCGAACGGCGCGAGCATTTCGGCGAGACCGACAAGGCTGTCGGGCTGAAGACTGCGGCGGCGGTGAAGCACGGTCTCGTGCCACTCATCTGCGTCGGCGAGACCTTGGCTCAACGCGACAGCGGGCAGGCCGCAGCGGTGCTGGCCTTGCAGGTGCACGGCGCGCTGCAGTTTCTCGAAGGCGCGGCGAAGGCGGCGACGATCCTGTTTGCCTATGAGCCCGTCTGGGCGATCGGCGACAAGGGCGTGCCGGCCAGTTCGGACTATGCCGACAGGCAGCAGGCGCTAATCAAGAAAATCGCACGCGACCTGCTGCCGGTGGTGCCGCCGGTGCTTTATGGCGGCAGCGTCAATCCGCAAAATGCCGCCGAACTGGTCGGCCAGCCCAACATCGACGGCTTGTTCATTGGCCGCTCGGCCTGGCAGGCGGACGGCTATATCGACATCCTCAAGCGCGCCTCGGCGGCGATCTGAACCATCAAACAGGAAGGAAACGGAACATGAAAATTGCCATTGGAGCTGATAGCGCCGGCAAGCCGCTGCTCGACGTCATTGCCGCTCACCTCGCTACCAAGCCCGGCCTCACGGTTAGCGACCTCAGCCAGTCGGGCTACTATGCCGACCTGTCACAGAAGCTCGCGCAGACCATCCTGGACGGCGAAAACGATCGCGGCATCCTGTTTTGCGGCACCGGCATCGGCGTATCCATATCCGCCAACAAGGTGCCCGGCATTCGCGCCGCACTCACCCACGACACCTATTCGGCCGAGCGCGCGGCAAAATCCAACAACGCCCAGATCATCACCATGGGCGCCCGCGTCATCGGCCCGGAACTGGCCAAGTCGATCGTCGATGCATGGCTTGCATCGGAATTCGATGAGAAGGGACCATCGGCCGGCAATGTCCAGGCGATCGACAGGCTCGACGCGGCGAAGCGGGGTTAAGCCAGACTGTTCCGCATCGCTCTGATGATCGTCACGGCCGATGCGGCGCCGGGGTCCATATGCCCGAGCGAGCGCTCGCCGAGCCGCGATGAGCGGCCCTTGGCGGCGATCATGTCCTTGGTCGCCTCGGCACCTCGTTCGGCCGCTGCAAGTGCAGTCTCCAGGCTCTCGGACAGGCTCTTGCCGGCTTCCTGCGCGGCACCCGCTGCTTGCGCCGCCGGCAGCCAGGCGTCGACCATGGTCTTTTCGCCGAGCTCGGCCTTGCCGCGATCCTGGATGCCTTGCGCCATCGCCCGGAGCATGGCGATGATGTCAGCGTCCTCCAGAATTGCCTTGCCTTTGACGGCGGCGGCACCGCGCATGAAGGCGGTCGCATAGAGCGGGCCTGACGAGGCGCCGACCGCGTTGAGGAAGGATTTCGCCGCAGTGTTGAGCAGCGCCGTCGGCTCGGTCGCCGCGAGGTCAAGTTGCGCTAGTGCATCGCGCGCAGCAGTGAAGCCTAGTGCCATGGCGATGCCATGGTCGGCGTCGCCGATGACGCCGTCAAGTTGGCAGAGCCTGTCCTTGTCGGCGTCGATCGCCGCCGCGATCTCATCGAACATTCTTTTCAAGCCGACTGAATCGATCGAGGTCATGATGCTTTCTCAGCCGGCGCGGAACATGGCGCAGTCGCAAGGATGGTCGAGCATCGCCTGCAACTCGCCGTCGAGATGCATCAGCGTCACCGAGGCGCCGGCCATTTCGAGCGAGGTGCAGTAATTGCCGACCCAGGTCGCATGGACGGAAATACCGACGTCATCCAGCCTCTGCTTGACGCGTCGGTTCATGATGTAGAGCTCCATCAACGGCGTTGAGCCGAGCGAATTGACCAGAACGGCGACCTTATCGCCGCGCGCCGGCGCCATCTCGTCGAGGACCTTGTCCAGCATCTCGTCTGTGATCTCGTCGGCGGTTTTCAACTTTCCGCGCGCGATGCCTGGCTCGCCATGGATGCCCATGCCGATCTCCATCTCGTCCGGTCCGATCTCGAAATTGGGCCGGCGGGTCTGCGGCAGCGAGCAGGGCGACAGCGCCACGCCCATGGTGAAGGTGTGATCGTTGGCCTTCCTGGCGATACGCTCGCATTCATCGAATGACAGCATCTGGTCGCATGCGGCACCGGCGGCCTTGAAGATGAAGAAATTGCCGGCGACGCCGCGCCGCTTCTGCCTCTGGTCGCGCGGCGCCGAGGCGACATCGTCGGTGGTCAGCACGGTGCGCACCTCGATGTCGTCCATTGCCGCCATTTCGGCGGCCATGTCGAAGTTCATCACGTCGCCGGCATAGTTGCCGTACATGAACAGCACGCCGGCGCCGCCGCTGGCCGCCTTGGCGCATTCGAGGATCGGGTCCGGCGGCGGCGAGGCGAAGACATTGCCGATCGCGGCGGCGTCGGCCAGCCCCTTGCCGACGAAGCCGAGGAAGGTCGGCTCATGGCCCGAGCCGCCGCCGATGACAAGGCCGACCTTGTCTGGGCGCGGTCCGTCGCGGGCGATAATGGCGCGCGGACTGCCGTCCGCGCTTCTGAGGTGGCGCGGATGCGCGGCCAGAATACCCTCCAGCATCTCGTCGACGGAGTGATTGCCGTCATTGATGATCTTCTTGGTCTGCACCGGCATCCTCCTGCTTCGTGAGATACTACAGCGCCTTACCGGGATTTCCACCCGGCGGTGGAGGTTTCACGCCGCGATGTGTTCGCGTGCTGCCAGCAGTTGCACGCAGGCACTGGCCGCCTCTTTGCCCTTGACCTTGAAATGTTCGAAGAAGAAGCGGTGATGGTCCGCGCTGTCATGGTAGTTGTGCGGCGTCAGCACCGCCGAAAGCACCGGCACGCCAGTCGACAATTGCACATTCATCATGCCGTCGATGACCGCGCTTGCAACAAACTCGTGCCGGTAGATGCCGCCATTGACGACGAACGCGGCGCCGAGGATAGCGGCATAGCGGCCGGTCACGGCAAGCGTCTTTGAATGCAGGGGAATCTCATAAGCGCCAGGCACATCGAAGACATCGACGGCAAAGCGTTTCTCTCCGAGAACCGCCAGTTCCGCCTCGAATGCTTCAACGCATTGGTCGACGATATCGGCATGCCAACGCGCGCGAATGACGGCAACGCGGATCGTTTCATAGTCGTTGTGGGAATGCTGATTCATGGGTCCATCCTTCCGTTTCGAACCAGAATCAGGACGCACGATACGGAGTCCGAACCGCGAAAGCGGACCGTCTTCCATTTCGTTCTCTTCCATCCGGACTGTGACCGTCGGCTCCGGAATCACACCGGATCTGCTGACCCCTCCGGCTAACCGGAGAGCGCTCGCGGGCTTGGGCCGAGACCCTTACCGCCGGTGGGGACTTTCACCCCGCCCTGAGAACATTGACGGCGTTTGTATGGAAGGGCCGGAAAGCGCTGTCAACCACCGGCGTCACCGTCGATGGCGCAGAAATAGCGATCCGTTTCGACCTGGTCACCGTTGAGGGCGAGGGAGGAGAGCGTCAAATGGCGATCACAGGTAAGGCAGGCAGCACCTTGTCCAAGGTGATGGGAAATTCACGCACTCGCACGCCGGCCGCGTTGTAAACGGCGTTGGCGACAGCAGCCCCCGCACCGCACACGCCGAGCTCGCCGAGACCCTTTGCGCCAAGCGGGTTGGCCTTGTCGTCGTCTTCCTCGAGGAAGGCGACCTCCATATCGGGGACATCGCCATTGACCGGCACATGATACTCGGCAAGATCGTGATTGACGAAGTGGCCGTAGCGCGGGTCGAGCACCGTCTGCTCCATCAGCGCTGCACCGATCCCCCAGGTCATGCCGCCGATGATTTGCGAGCGCGCGGTCTTGGCGTTGAGGATACGGCCCGCGCCGATCACAGCCAGCATCCGGCGCATGCGGATTTCACCGGTATCGCAATCGACAGCGACCTCTGCGAAATGCGCGCCATAGGAATGCTGCGAATAGGTCTTGTATGACTGGGTGGTGGCGCCCGCGGCTACGGAGCCTTCGGCTTCGAGCCCGTCGGGAGAGATCCCTCGGATAAGATCGGCCAGGCTCGCCGATCGCTGGCCGACCCTGACCTCGCCGTCGGCAAAGCTTGCCTCGGTGGCGTTCGCGCCGCGCAACGGCGAGGCTTCGTTCGACTGCGCCGCCTCCAGGATCTGTTTCTTGAGGACGTTGCACGCATTATACAAGGCCGAACCCGCGCTTGCTGCGCCCCAGGACCCGCCGGAGCCGGCGGTACGCGGGAAGCGGCTGTCGCCGAGCTCCACCTTGACGGACGAGATCGGCAGGCCGAGGCTCTCGGCGGCAATCTGGGTCAGGATCGTATAGGTGCCGGTCCCAATATCGGTCATGTCGAGCCGCGCCGTCACCCGACCGTCCCGGTCGATCGCAACCCGCGCCGTCGCCGCGCCGATATAGTTCGGACGGATCGCCGCCGCCATGCCGTGGCCGATAAGCTTGCGGCCCTCCCGAGTTCGGCCCGGTGTCGGGTTTCTCCGCTCCCAGCCGAAACGGCGGGCGCCTTCCTCCATGCAGGCGACGAGATTGCGGGTGGAGAACGGCACGCCGCGCTCGGGATCCTGTGCCGGTTCGTTGCGGATCCTGAGTTCGATCGGGTCCAGACCGGCGCGCTCGGCGAGCTCATCCATGGCGCATTCGAAAGCCAGCATGCCGGGCGCTTCGCCGGGCGAGCGCATCCATTCGCCGCGGTTGATGTCCAGCGGAACCAGGCGATGGCGGGTGAGACGGTTCGGCGCCGCGTAGAGCGAGCGCGCAAAAACTGCCGTTTGTTCGCAGTACTCCTCGAAGCTGGACGTTGCGGACCAGACATCGTGCGCGATCCCGGTGAGCCGCCCGTCAGTGTCCGCGCCGAGACGTACCTGTTGGACCATCTCTGCGCGATGACCGGCATTGGCGAACATCTGTTGTCGCGTCAGCGCGATCTTCACGGGGCGCTGCAGCACCTGCGCTGCAAGTGCGGCCAGGATCGTGTCGGCATGGGCAATCAGCTTGGAGCCGAAGCCTCCGCCGATGAAGGGGCTGACGATGCGCACTCGCTCGAGCGGGATGCGAAGCGTGCTGGCGACCCCGGCCCGGAAGTTCGCGAGGGTCTGCGCCGATGTACGGATCGTCAGCTCGTTGCCTGACCAGGCAGCAAGCGTCGCATGCGGCTCCATCGGATTGTGATGTTCGAAGGGGGTCCCGTAAGTGGAATCGATCTTGATCGGCGCCGTCGCAAAGGCGCGCTCGAAGTCGCCGACCACGCTGTCGGTCTCGAAGCCGGCATTGGTCCGCTTTGGCGCGTAGGCGTCGGCGATATGTCCCGGTAGATCGTAGAGGCCCGGCTCCTCGTCGTAGCGTACTCTGATGAGGCCCGCAGCAGCGCGCGCCGCCTCGAACGTCTCCGCAACGACCAGCGCGACCGGCTCGTCGTAATACCGTACCCGATCGCTGTTGAGCGCGGGCCGGGGGCGCGTGAAGACCTCCGGCACCGTTGGCGTGACCGTGGGGCCGAAATCCGGCTGGGCCGGCGCATTGCGGTGCGTCATGACGAGCAGCACTGCCGGCGCCCGTTCGGCTTCGGTCGTGTCGATC
Source organism: Mesorhizobium sp. M0019 (assembly GCF_040323975.1). Lineage (NCBI taxonomy): Bacteria > Pseudomonadati > Pseudomonadota > Alphaproteobacteria > Hyphomicrobiales > Phyllobacteriaceae > Mesorhizobium > Mesorhizobium sp. M0019. The sequence goes on from NZ_JAMYVK010000005.1 coordinate 108,068, forward strand.
TCGGCGATGCGGCCCTTGGCGACGGAGGCGCCGAGAATGTAGCCATAGGCTGTACCATCCAGCTCATTCTCGTAAGCGTATGTGGCGCCGCCCGTCACTTTGAGCGGACCGTCGATGCGGTCGATCGGCCGCCCGATGATGCCAGCATCGGCACGAGGTTTCACCCTTGAATGGGTGGCGGAGCCGGGCAGTCCGGGTATGGTCTCGTTCATAAGTCACCTAAAGATTTTTCATCTGGAGTTCGGAAGCATCGAGGCCGCGACGACGCCGCTTCCTCGCACCTTTATGTTCGTCGCGCGGCGGCCGGAGCTCACGCGGCGATCTCGCCGAAATACTCGCGAAACTCGACCAGCCTCCCTGTTGGGCCGGCTCGCATGAAGATCGCATGCAGGCCAGTGTAGGGCGCGCCACCGATTGTCCCGCTCCCGCGATCGCAGACAATGACCCAGTCGGCGGCGAAGAGCTTTAGATCGACGGTCGATTTCGTGATCCTGTTTCCCTGCGCTTGATGCGCGGCGGTCCAGGCTGCGAGTGCCCGCTTGCCTTCCGGCGGTCCGTGTCGGCCTCGTTGCTCGCCGACAGGGAATTGGAAGGTCATCGTCTCATCGCAACAATCAAGGAATGCCGTCCAGTCGCCAGAGGCCCAGCCGGCAAAGAAGGCGTCGACGGCGGCGTCGAGCCCGTGACGAGCTCCCGGGTCGGATGTGGCGCCCCAAGCTGCGGCGGCAGAAACAAAAAGGCCGCCACCCGCGGCGGCAACGGCGCGTCGCGTGAGTTTCATATTGATCTCCTGCTCGTCGCCTGCATCTGGGAACCGCTGTTCGGGGTCGTCGTCTCGGTCATCGTGTCACCTCACGCACTCTCGACGGCAGCAGCGAGCGTGTGCCGCATCGTCCGTTTCGCCAGCGGGATCTTGAAATCATTGGCGCCATGCCCGACAGCTCCGGCGAGCGCGACTTCGGCCGCGTCGATAAAGGCACCGTCGGACGCCGACGCTCCTGCCAGCGCGCGCTCCGCCTCCGTCGCGCGCCAGGGCTTCGCTGCCACGCCGCCCATGGCGATCCGAGCACTTCGGATACGGTCGCCGCCTTTCTCGACGATTGCTGCCACGGACACCAGCGCGAAGGCGTAGGAAGCACGGTCGCGTACCTTGCGGTAAACCTGTTGGCCGGGCGGTGGTGGCGGCAGGGCAACCGCAACGACTATTTCGCCGTGGCCGAGCACGGTCTCCACCTGGGGCGTCGCCTCGGGCAATCGATGGAAATCGCCGATCGGGATCGTACGGGTCTCGCCGCCGGGCGAGACGGTCTCGATCCTGGCGTCGAGCCCGGACATGGCGACCGCCATGTCAGAAGGATGGACCGCGATGCAGGCTTCGCTCGCGCCGAGTACGGCGTGCATGCGGTTGAAGCCCTGAAGTGCCGCGCAGCCCGAACCCGGCTGGCGCTTGTTGCAGGGCATGTTGCGGTCGTAGAAATAGGGGCAGCGCGTGCGCTGCAGGAGATTGCCGCTGGTCGAGGCCTTGTTGCGTATCTGTCCGGACGCTCCCGCCAGCAGCGCTTGCGTGAGCATCGGGTAGCGCGACCTTACCCGCGGGTCGGCGGCGAGATTGCTATTGCGGACCTGGGCGCCGACCCGAAGCCCGCCTTCCGCCGTCTCCTCGATCCGATCAAGTGGCAGCCGGCTGATGTCGACGAGATGCGCTGGGCGCTCGATCTCGAGCTTCATCAGGTCGAGCAGGTTGGTGCCGCCGCTGATGAACTTGGCGTCCGGCCGGGCCGCAACCGCGGCCGCCGCCTGCTCAGCACTCGCCGCACGTTCATAAGTGAAGGACTGCATTGCTCATGCCTCCTCTGCCGCGTCGCGGATTGCAGCGACAATGTTCGGATAGGCGGCGCAACGGCAGATGTTGCCGCTCATCCGCTCGCGGATCTCGGCATCGGTGAGAGCGACGGAAGCCGCTGCCACGTCGGCGCTCGCATGGCTTGGCCAGCCGGCCCGCGCCTCGCCCAGCATGCCAACCGCCGAGCAGATCTGGCCTGGCGTACAGTAGCCGCACTGGAAACCGTCGCGGGCGACGAAGGCGGCCTGGACCGGATGCAGCCGGTCACCCTCGGCAAGGCCCTCGACCGTGGTGATCTCGTCGCCTTCATGCATTGCGGCAAGCGTCAGGCAGGAATTGATCCGGCGCCCATCGACGAGCACCGTGCATGCGCCGCACTGGCCGTGGTCGCAGCCCTTCTTCGAGCCGGTGAGGCCGAGATGGTTGCGCAGGGCGTCGAGCAGCGTCGTCCGCGGGTCGAGCTCGACGGCAAGATCCTTCGCGTTGATCCGTAACGACATCGTCATCGTCGGTAGCGGCGAGGACGATGCAGCCGCCGTGACGGTCTCGACCGGCTCGGCGTCAACCGGTAGTCCGGTAGCCAGGAGCACCCCGGTCGCAACACCGCCTTCCAATACCATCCGACGCGTCGGCCCGCTCCTGTTGTCCGTTTTGGCCATGCATGATCTCCCAGCCGCAATGAAGCGCAGACGGCAACTTGACCCGAGCGAACCCTCGGGTTCTGTCACCCAACGACACTGGAGGTGGGAGTGCGGGCGGCGGCTTTCTTTCAAGAAACCGGCGGCACTATCAGGATTCTGGAGAAGAATTCACCCGATAGGCACGAGGCGTCATGCCCCTCAGACGTCGGAAGGTCGTGGTGAAGTGGCTCTGGCTTGAGAAGCCGAGCCGAAAGGCAATGACACCGATCGACAAACCCGTTTCGCGCAGCAGCGCCTCCGCTCGCCGCACCCGTTCCTCGATCACATAGGCGTAGGGTGCAAGGCCGGTCGTCGCCTTGAAGCGACGCGCAAAACTGTCGACGGCCATGCCCGCGGCGGCTGCCAGCTCGCTTAGCGAAATGTCGGAATTCATATGCGCATCGATGTAATCCCGAACGCGACCAAGTGCCCGGCGGCTGAGACAGCCGTGACGTACAAACCGCGGTTGCTCCCGGCTCAGGTTGGCCACGCGGAGACTGACGAGGGCGACCAGATACTCGACATAGGCAGTGTCTGGCTTGTGGCCGAGTGCCATCTCGTCACGAAGCGAACTCAAGAGCGTGGCGACGACCGCGTCTTTCTTGTTTACCAGTATAGGCAGGTTCCTCAGGCGTTCGCATCCGGGAAGCCCGATATCGGGATCGATCCACAGGGCTGAATAGGAGAGGTTTACATCGCGATAGAAGCCCTGTCGTTCCGCGCCTGCCGGGACGAAGGTGAGGGCTCCGGGACGGTCCATTCCGTCGTAAAGGGATCGTGCCTCGTGCCGGATGGATGTATGGGACGTGCCGCCTTCTTCGGTCAGCACGATCAGATGATGAGGGGCTGTCCAGCGGAGCTCCGCCTCCCGGCACGCCCACCGCCGGTTGTCGAAGACGATCGAGGAGCTGACCCATGACGCGGTTTGCAGGGGCTCCGACTTCTCGTCCTGGCTCCGAACCCGTCCGTCACCAAGCAACGGTCTGAATGACATCGCGGTATCCCGCTGGTTCACTCGCCGAGCCGTGGGCAACCCCGGCTTCGAGCATTGGGCGCCGCCCCGCCGCTACGCATACGGCCGTCCATGTGGGACAGGCAACGGGCGTTTTTAACCGTGCCGTGTTCAAGAAATCGTGAGATCAGGCAAATCCGGAGCGCCCTCTCGGCAAAGCGGATCATCCGCGCTCGGGAAACATCGCCCTCAGGCCTTCGCGCGAGGCCGTAGCGACACCGCGTTCGGTGATCAAGCCGGTGACCAGCCGCGCCGGCGTCACGTCGAAGGCCGGATTGGCCGCCGGCGTGGCTTCCGGCGATACGCGGACCTGGGCGATCTCGCCGGAAGCGGTCTTGCCCCAGACCAGTGAGACCTCGTCGGGCGAGCGCTGTTCGATCGGGATGTCGGCCAGCCCGTCGCCCACGGTCCAGTCGATCGTCGGCGACGGCAGCGCGACATAGAACGGCACGTCGTTGTCGTCGGCGGCGAGCGCCTTGAGATAGGTACCGATCTTATTGCAGACATCGCCGTCGGCGGTGGTCCTGTCGGTGCCGACGACGACCATGTCGATCTGGCCGCGCTGCATCAGATGGCCGCCGGCATTGTCGACGATCAGCGTATGCGGCACGCCGTGGCCGGCCATCTCCCAGGCGGTCAATTGGGCACCCTGGTTGCGGGGTCGTGTTTCGTCGACATAGACATGGACTGGAATGCCGGCTTCCGTCGCCAGATAGATCGGCGCGGTGGCGGTGCCGTAGTCGACCGTGGCCAGCCACCCGGCGTTGCAGTGGGTCAGGATATTGACCGGTTCGCCCGGCTGCTTGCGCGCCGCGATCGCCTTGATGATTTCGAGCCCATGGGCGCCGATGGCGCGGTTGAGGCCGACATCCTCGTCGGCGATCTCGCCGGCACGCCGATAGGCAGCCGCGGCACGTTCTGCCAGTGGAAGCGTCAGCAGGAAGCGTTGCATTTCGTTCAGCGCCCAGCGCAAATTGATCGCCGTCGGGCGCGTTTCGTGCAAGGTTGCCCAGACGGCGTCGAGTGCTGCATCCGACGGATCGTCGGCCATCTGCATGGCGACGCCATAGGCCGCGGTGACGCCGATCAGGGGCGCCCCGCGCACCCACATGTCGCGGATTGCCGTGGCGATGCCGGCGACGGAATCGATCTTTTCGATGCGGAAATCATGCGGCAGCCAGCGCTGGTCGATGATCTCCACCGAACGCCCGTCGTCACTCGGCCAGATGGTGCGGTAGTGGCGGTCGCCGACGTTCAAATCCTGCTCTCCCGTTCGATCAGCGCGGCCAACCGGTTGACCTCGTCGATGCTGTGGATCTGGCGCCGGTTGACGGCGAGGTGACGGCCGAATTTCAGCGCCTTTGCCTCACATCTGGCGCGCAGATCCGGATCGGCAATGGTCTCGAAATCGGCATTGTGGGCAAGGCCGAGAATTCGCCGGTGAACCTCGACGCCGGCAAAGCCGAGCAGATCGGTCCAGATCGAATGCAGCATGTGGTCTAGCGCCTGCTCGGCGCCAAGCCTGTCGCCCTGATCTTCGAACAGGCTCTTCTGGTAGAGCATGCCGGTACGCTCGGTTCGCCACAGATGCGAGAACTCGGCGCGAAACACCGACCATGTCTCGACCGTAACGCCGAGCAGATAGTCACGCATGGCGTCGCGGCTTCCGTCCTGTTCATGGCCGCGCTGCGAGAAGAACGCCATCCAGAAATTGGCGAGCAGCATGCCGACGTCGAAGGCGATCGGCCCGTAGAAGGCGAATTCGGGGTCGATCATCCTCGTTTCGATGTCGGTGACCATGATCGAGCCGGAATGCAGGTCGCCATGCAGCAGCGTCTCGGCATTGGCAGCGAAGATGTGCTTCATGCGCTGCGCCTCGACCTTGAGGTCGCGGTCGGCGCGCAGCTCGGCGACAATGCCATCGAGCTGCGGGCTGGTGTGCTGGTTCATCTTGGCATCGAAATACGGATCCGAGAAAACCAGGTTCTCGGTGATGTCGCAGAGTTCGACATTGTCGGCGAACAGTGCCAGATCGGCCTTGCGGTCCTTGGTCGCCATATGCAGGTCGGAGCCGCGAAACAACGTGCGGGCCATGAACAAGCCGATGTCTGTCGCGATGTTGGGCAATTGCCGGCCTTCGATCAGCGCCCGCCGCAGGATAATGTGCGGCGACAGATACTCCATGATGATCAGCGCCTGGCCTTCGTCGAAGTGATAGATATCGGGCACCGAACCCGGCGCCCGCGCCTGTTGCCGCGTCAGCGCATGGTATTCGAAGAAGGAGCGTTTTAGCGGCAGCGGCCAGCTGTCGCCGACCAGCCGGACGTAGGGCAGGGCCTGCTTGACGACGGCTGCACCCTCAGCACCCTCGACGATGAACACAAGGTTCAGATTGCCGTCGCCGACTTCACGAACCTTCCACTGGCTCGTATCCTTGCCGATCTGCGAACACAGGGGCTCGTTAGCACCGAGACGGCCCGCCAGTGTCTCGACCGACAGTGCTTCGAACGGCGATTTCCCAGTCATCCTCACCTCCCGCTCATGTGCTCCGATGATAGCGGAGCCAACGCGGTCGGGCCAAGCTAGGAAGCCTGCTGGCAATTGTCAATCGTGTTGACAATTGCCGATATAGCCCATAGCGTCATGGTCAGGGAGGAACGAATGGGCAATGATGCCGTGTTCCGCGTCGACGGCCTGAGGAAATCCTTTGGCCATATCGAGGTGCTTGGCGGCGTCTCGCTCGAATTGCATGCCGGCGAAGTGACCGTGCTGATGGGCGCCAACGGCGCCGGCAAATCCACCCTCGTCAAGATCATCAGTGGCGTCTACGACCATGGCGGCGGCTCGATGTCGCTTGCCGGTCATGAGTTCGACCCGAAAACGCCGGCGGAGGCGATCCGCGCCGGCGTCGTTACCGTCCACCAGAACATCAACGACGGTGTCGTCGCCGACCTCGACGTCGCAACCAACCTTACCCTCGACAGGCTGAGCGGCAGCGGCGTGCCGACCCTGTTCAATCCAGGCCGGGTGCGTCGCGAGGCAAAGGCGGTGGCCGACCGCATGGGACTGGCCATCGACCTCAAGGCCCGGATCAGCGATCTCTCTCTGGCCGACCGCCAGATGGTGGCAATCGCCCGCGCCATGGCGCACCGGCCGAAAGTGCTGATCCTCGACGAGCCGACTTCCTCGCTGTCCAGCGCCGAGGCCGACCGGCTGTTCGCATTGCTCGACCGGCTTCGCCAGCAAGGCGTGGCCATCCTCTACATTTCGCACCGTATGTCTGACATCAGGCGGCTTGCCGATCGCATCATTTCGATGCGCGACGGGGTCATCTCAGGCATCTTCGACAAGAAGCCGCTGGATTACGAAGGTGCGGTCAACGCCATGCTCGGCCGTAAGATCCAGCTCGAGCGGATCGTCGCCAGGAATTCGGCCAAAGCAATTTTCACTGCCGACGCGCTGCGGATTGCTGAAGGCGCCAGGCCGATCTCGCTGACGCTCGGCGATGGCGAGGTCGTTGCCATCACCGGCCTTGTCGGCGTCGGCAAGACCGCGCTCGCCGAGACGCTGTTCGGTTTGCGCAAGCCGCTGTCCGGGACCATGGTGCTGAACGGGAAACCTTATGCTCCGGCATTGACCGGCGAAGCGATTGCCGCCGGTGTGTTTCTCGTCGCCAAGGACCGGGGCGAAAACGGCATCGTCGGCGACTTCAACATCCAGGAGAACATCAGCCTGCCGTTCCACAGCCGCATGTCGCGTCTCGGTGTTCTCAAACGCCGTATCGAACGCGCTGTTGCCCGCCAGCAGATCCAGGAGTTGGGCATCGTCTGCCGCTCCGAGAGGGACGAGATGGCGTCGCTTTCCGGTGGCAATCAGCAGAAGGTGATGGTCGCCCGCTGGATGTCGCAGGTGGCAAGGCTTTTCATCCTCGACGAGCCGTTTCAAGGTGTGGACATCTCGGCCAGGCGCGACATCGCCGCCAAGCTGCGGGCCAGCGCCCACGGCCGCGCGACGCTGCTGTTCGTCACCGAACTCGACGAAGCCCTGGAGACGGCCGATCGCATCCTGGTGATGTCGGAGCAGACGATCGTCGGCGAGCACCGCAATACCGATGTCGATCTCGAGCGTCTGCTGGCCGAAGTGGCGGGCGGGCCGTTGCACAGCGCAGCCTGAGAGCGGGAAGACGATGAGAATTGGAATGGAGAGGGCATGAATTCGGGTTGGATAATGACGGTGCCAGCGTGCGGGAGCGCTGAATGATCCTGCGCGACAATGCTATTCGCTACGGCTTCATCGTTCTGTTGTTCGGGCTGATCGCCTATTTCGCCGCCGCCGCCGATGGTTTCGTCTCGCCGCAAAGTGCTGTCTTCATCTTCCAGTCGGTCGCCATCACCGGCGTTCTGGCGCTCGGCGTCACCGCCACGCTGGTCGTCGGCGGCTTCGACCTGTCGATCGGCTCGGTCGCCACCAGCGCCATGATGGCGGCTGCCTATGTCATGGTGGTGCTGGGGCAGAACGCCGTCATGGCCGTCGTCATCTGTCTTGTGATCGGCGCCGTGGTCGGCCTGATCAATGGCTGGCTGATCGTCTATATGCGGGTGCCGGACCTTTTGGCGACGCTCGGCATGATGTTCCTGCTTGTCGGCCTGCAGCGCATACCGACCGAGGGCCGTTCGATCGCCACTGGCATGACCATGCCCGACGGCTCGGTCGCCAACGGCAGTTTCGGCGCCGCGTTCCTGGCGCTTGGCCGCCATCGCTTCGACTTCTTCATCCCGAACCTCATTCCGGTGTCGGTCGTCGTCCTGCTCGTGCTGGCGGTGCTGATCTGGTTCTTTCTCGAATACACCCGTTTCGGGCGCATGATGTATGCGGTCGGCAGCAACGAACGCGCCGCAGAACTCGCCGGCGCGCCTGTCAAGGCATACAAAATCTGGGCCTATGTGATTTCGGGAGTTTTTGCCTCGATCGGCGGCATTTTGCTCGCTGCCCGCCTTGGACGCGGCGACATCGCCTCGGGTAATAATCTGTTGCTCGACGCGGTGGCTGCGGCACTCATCGGTTACGCGGTTCTCGGCGCCGCCAAGCCGAACGCCTTCGGCACGGCTGTCGGCGCGGTGTTTGTCGGCGTGCTGCTGCAGGGCCTGACGATGATGAACGCGCCTTACTACACGCAGGATTTCGTCAAGGGCGTGGTTCTCGTGGTTGCCCTTGTCTTTACCTTCGCCCTGTCCGGCAGGGGCAGGAGATAGGGTTCGACCGGGTCACATTTTGGGTTCAACAAGTGGAGGAAGCGACGTGAACATCACAAGAAGACTTTTGGGGAAGGCAGCGCTCGGGCTTGCCGGCGCAACATTGCTGATGCAGTTGCCGGCGATGGCGCAGGACAGGCCGGCGCCGTTCGACAAGCCGGGCGCCGTCAAGATAGCGCTGGTCCGCTATCTCTCGACCGGCGACTTCTTCCAGGCGTATTTGTCCGGCGTCGAGGCGCAGGCCAAGGCACTCGGCGTCGACCTGCGCGTGCTCGACAGCCGCCAGGACGCGGCGCTTCAGGCGGACATGGTCGACCAGGCCATCGCGCTCGGCGTCCAGGGCATCATCATCCAGCACGGACTGACGGAATCGATGAAGGACGCCGCCCAGCGCGCGGTCGAGGCCGGCATCAAGGTCGTCGCCTTCGACGTCAATGTCGAAAACCCCAAGATCCCGCAGATCGAGCAATCCGACCGCGACCTCGCGCGCCTGGCGCTCGAGCAAGCGGTCAAGGACAATGGCGAGAGCTGGAAGGCCGGCTACGTCTATGTCGCCGGCATCGCGCCGCTCGATCGCCGCAACGAGACCTGGGTCGAATTCAAGAAGAAATATTCGGGCATCGACGAAGCCGCCATGTTCGGCACGCTCGACAATCCGATCGCCAATTCGGTCGCCAACCAGGCCCGCTCGGTGTTGTCGGCCCACCCCGACATCAAGGTGATGTTCGCGCCCTACGACGAATTCGCCAAGGGCGTGAAGATCGCGGTCGACGAAGCCGGGCTGAACAAGGACATCAAGATCTATTCGGCCGACATCTCGACCTCGGACATCGCCGCGATGCGCGAGCCGGACAGCGCCTGGGCGGCAACCGCCGCTACCAACCCGGCGGTCGTCGGTCAGGTCTCCGTGCGTGCGCTGGCGCAGCTTCTGGCCGGCGAAGATCCCGGCCACAACGTCATCGTGCCGCCGACGCTGATCACCCAGAAGGACCTGCTCGACAAGGACATCAAGAACATGGAGGACCTCTCGGCCAAGCTGCCGCAATTCGCCCATGCCGATGTCGCGATGCCGACCTGGATGCCGAACCCGAACGCGAAGTAATTTTCGGCACGAGCAAAACAATAGCCGTCTGCAGCAGCTTGTTGCAGGCGGCCTTTTTGTCGAAGATGTCTGGCGTGCCGGACCGCCGAATTGCAATTGTCGCAGCCACCGGTTTTGCGGGACGATTGGACGGTTGAACCCAGGATTCGGCGGGTAAATGGAGGCGCAGGCGGTAAGAGAGGAAAGTCCGACCGGCATCGTCGCCGGAACATTTTTTCGATGCTCGCAGGCCACCACGGGCGTTGTGGTGTTGGGCGGATCGAGTGGCCGTGTTGATGTCGGGCGCGCGCGGCTCTTTGCAGATGCGGGTACGTCGGCCTTGGCGCTGCAGTGGTTTGGCGGCGAGGGCCAGATTCCCGGAATATGTGAGGTTCCCCTGGAAACGTTCTTTGCGGCAACCGATTATCTCATTGAAACAGGGTGCCGTCGCATCGTCTATGTGGGCACGTCCAAGGGTGCCGAGGCCTCATTGCTTGCCGCGGTCCATGACCAGCGAATTGATGCTGTGGCCGCAATCAGCCCATCATCGGTGGTTTGGGGCAATATCGGTGCGGGCCGCGATGGTGTCAGCTGGCCTGAACGATCCTCATGGTCGCTCGACGGCATCGCGCTGCCGTTTGTGCCGACAGATCCAGATTGGACACCAGAGTACGTCGATGGCCAGGTGTCCTACAGGGGGCTTTTCGAAAGTTGTTTGAAAACGTTCAAGCGGGAAGCGAATGCGGCGACCATCCCTGTTGAGACCGCATCGGCCGAGATTCTGCTCGTCGCGGGTGGCGACGATGCACTATGGCCTCTCTATCGTTCGCGAAACATATCGTTCAGCGGTGCGGCGAAGCAGGTAAGGTCACTCATCTCATTTCGTCGCCGGATGCGGGTCACCGCATTCTCTTGCCAGGCGAAAATACCCCACGCTCGACATTGCACGCACACGGAGGCAATGACGAGGCCGATTCAAAGCTGGGCCGAAAGGCTTGGGAAGGCATCCGAGAACTACTTTAGCAAAATTCTCAAATGCGCACCTGTCTCGGCTACTCGTTGAACAGATCGGAATGTGAGCCGGTGCGAGCAAGCTGTAGCTCGTCACCGGCAACACGATAGATCAAGAGCCAGTCCGGTTCCATGTGAGCGTCACGATAGCCTTTCCAATCGCCCTTGAGGGGGTGGTCCTTGTAAGTCGCCGGTAGATCATTCTCGGCGAGCAGAAGGCCTAGCAGTTCGCGCAATTTACCAAGGTCTTTGCCGCGCTTCTCCGCACGTTTCACGTCCCGGCGGAATTGCCCGGAGCGAACGGGCGTCAGCACGTCAGATGTCCAGATCCTTGAACAACTCATCGGCCGAGGCGAAGCGCTTGCCCTTGCCACGCTCCAATTCCGTCATCGCCTTCCGAGTGGTTGCGTTCGGCACTTTCACCGGAAAGGGAAACTCCTTGTCGGCGGCGACGCGGACCAGCAGCAGACGGATGGCGTCGGAAACGGACAATCCCATCGCCGCCAACGCTTCCGTTGCCTGATCCTTTGTCGCCGTATCTATCCGAGCACGGACGACGGTACCCGTTGCCATATCGTGGCTCCTTGAGATTTGGCCACAATGTAGCTACAAAATACCAATTTCGCAAGTGTGATCCCCGATCACGCCTACCGCAGCGCCGCCGCGATGTTGCCGCCATCGACTGTCGTCACATCGGCGGTGGTCCGCTCGGCCAGCGCCTGATGCAGGAAGGCTTGGGCGACGTCTTCGGCCGTCACTTCCTGCCCGAGCAGGTTGCCGGACATGTACTCCTTCGCCGACACGCCGCGCGCGCCCGAGCGGCTGGTGATCATGGCATCGGTCAACAGCCCCGAACGGATGCGGTCGGCGTTGACGGCATTGGAGCGGATGCCATGCGCGCCGTAGTCGAGCGCATATTGCCTGGACAGGAACAGCGTTGCCGCCTTGGGAATGCCATAGGCGCCGAACTTCGGCCCCGGATTGACCGCCTGCTTGGAGGTGTTGAACAACAGCACGCCGCCGGTGCCCTGTTCCAGCATGATGCGCACGGCATTCTGCGCCGCCGACTGATGGGCGAAGAAATTGAGTTCGAAGCTTTTGCGCAAGGTGGCGTCGTCGAGCTCGCCGATCCGGCCCTCCCAGGCAGCACCGGCATTGGAGACGAGAATGTCGAGGCCGCCGTAGACGTCGACCGCTTTGTCGAAGGCGGCGCGCATCTGCACCGGATCGGTGATGTCGGCGCCAATGCCGATCGAACCGTTGCCAGCCTTTTTTGCCGCCTCGGCAGCCCTTGACCCATCGAGATCGACGACGACGGCATGGGCACCGTTGTCGGCGAACAGCTTTGCCGTGGCAGCACCGATCGCGCCGGCGCCGCCGGTGACCAGCACCACCTGGCCGGTCAGCGGCTTCGGCTTGTTGGCGGCGAGCTTGGCCTGTTCCAGCGACCAGTATTCGAGCGGGAACAGATCGCTTTTGGAGAGCGGGCGGAAATCGCCGACGGCTTCGGCGCCGCGTACCGCCTCGATCCACATTTCGCCGACGTCCGAGGCAATCTTCGCATCCTTCAGCGTGCGGCCGTGGCCGAACATGCCGAGGCGGGGCACCAGAGTCAGCCGCGGCATCGGATCGAGCATGGTGCGCTTCACGTCGTCGAGCGCATCATTGGTTTCAAAATAGGCGCGATAGTCCTTGGCGAATTTCTCGACATGCTGGCGGATGACGGATTTGTAGTCGCCGACCTTGTCCGCGTCGGGCGCCGGCAGTGCCATCGGTCCGGTCTTGATGCGGATCGACAGGTCGGGTGTCGACACGCCGCGCCCGGCATAGTCGGCAATTTTTGCCGAATTGATGAAATCGACGATCGCATCCGAGGTGCGGAAATCGCTGATCATCCGATCGAAGCGGCCTTCGCCGCGTGCCACCGCCACCGCGCCGCGCAGCATCGGCGCAATCTCCGCAGGCTTGGCCAGCTTGGCCGGCGGTGCCACTTTTTCGGTACGCGGCTTGCCGTTCCCGGCGATGAAATCCTCGGCGACGTTCACATAATGGATCATCCGGTCATAGGCCTGCCTGGCATCGTCGCCGAAGGTGAAGATGCCGTGCTTGTCTAGGATCAGGCCTTCGACCGTCGGATCGGCGTCGAATACATCGGCGGCCGCCTTGGCCAGATCGAAGCCCGGCATGATGTAAGGCACGAAGCCCATCTTTTCGCCGAACACCTTCCGGCTCAGCGCCTCGCTGTCCTCCTGGTCGACGATGGCCAGGATCGCCGTCGAATGCGTGTGGTCGACGAATTTGTGCGGCAGGAAGGCGTGCAGCAGCGTCTCGACCGACGGATTGGGCGAGGACGGATCGATGAGGTTCGCCCGCTGCAGCGCGACCATGTCCTCGTCGGAGAGCTTCTTCAGCGACCGCGCCTTTAACAGCGCGCCGAGCTTGACCGCCGGCAGGCCCTGCGGCTCGATGACGCCCATGTCCCAGCCGCTGCCCTTGACGCAGAGCACGTCCCATTCGTCGCCGACGAGATCGGTGGCCCTGGTCTTGCACGAGGTGTTGCCGCCGCCATGCAGGACGAGCCGCGGCTCGCCGCCCAGCAGCCTGGTCGTGTAGACGCGCAGCGCCAGGTCGCGGGCCACACCCTTCTTTGCATAGTCGGCGATCAGCTTCTCCGCCTCGCCGTCATTCCACAGGTTCTTCATGTCAGCTTCGTCCGATTTCTCTCTTGTTGTGAACAGGAATACCGCGACGCCTTGATGACAATGCGTCGGCGGCTGAAACTAGGTATCAGGCGACCTTTTCTGCTGCCGCTCGGGCATGGTCGAGCAGCCGTCGCGCCATGTGCGCGCCGACGACCAGATGGGTGCAGAGCCCGCCGGCGATCGCCGCGACGAGCGGTTCGAACTTGCTGTCCTCCTGCACCACCACAAGACGCTTTCCGATCTGGCGCAGCGATGACAGCTCTGCCGAAATCAGCCGGCGGTTGTAGCTGCAGTCGAGCGCCTGGCCTCGGGCGTCGATGATCTGCCCGGCAATGACGCCGGCCGCACCCGCCTTGCGCAATACAGCCATTTCGCTTGGCGTCAGCGCGCCGCATTTGACCAGATGGCTGTCGGTGTCCACCGAGCCTACCGAATACAGCGCCAGGCCGCATTCGCCGATGCCCGACAATTGCTCGCGGATCACCGGCTCGGCGCGCAGGCCGCGTGCCAGTTCTTCCGTCGTCAGCACCAGCGGCGCGTAGAAATTCAGCCCCTTGGCGTTGAGCCGGCGCGCGATTTCCATCGTGCATTGGTCCGGCCGGTACGAATAGGGGGCGCCCAGATTGCCGCAGAGCTGCACCACCGTCACGTCCTGCAGATCGGCATAGGACATGATGTCGGCGATCGTGTAGATGGTCCGTCCCCAGGCGACGCCGATGCGGTCGCCCTTCCTGATCAGCTCGAGAAAGACGCTTGCCGCCAGCACCGCGATGTCGGTCGAGGGGTCGGCGACATAGCCGTTTTCCGGCGCGATCCAGACCGCGTCGAGCTTCAGCGCGTCTTCCAGCTTGCGTGCCAGCACGTCGTCGGTGAAAAGCTGGGTCGAGGTCGAGATGTTGACGATGCCGGTCTCGCGCGCCTTGCGCAGATACATCGCCACCGAGGCACGGGAAATCTTGAGCTGGCTGGCCACCTGGTCCTGGCGCAGGCCGTGTGCATAGTAAAGCCAGGCGGCCTTGTGGATAAGCTGTTCTGCCGGTCGGATCGCCATGCCATCTCCTCGCTGACATTATTCACGGCTCTCGACAAAAGTCAAATTGGAGGAAGGAATAGATGCGCTTTCGCCGCCGAATCTAGACCATTCTTGTGCCACACGCGGTCTATGATGGCATCGTTGGTGGTGACGGGCCGGAAGCCGGTAGCTAAAGTTCGCGACGAACACATTGCGCGGAGGACGGGATGGGCAATCCCTACGAACAGGACCTCGATCGAAACCCGGCCAACCATCAGCCGCTGACGCCGCTGACCTATTTCGAGCGGGCGGCAAAAACCTTTCCCGACCAGATCGCCATCATCCATGGCCGCCAGCGCACGACCTATCGCGATTTCTGGAAGCGCTCGCTGAGGCTTGCCTCGGCACTGGCGAAGCGCGGTATCGGCAAGGGCGACACCGTCACCGTCATGCTGTCCAACACACCGCCGATGCTGGAGGCGCATTTCGGCGTGCCGATGACCAAGGCGGTGCTGCACTCGCTCAACACCCGCCTCGACGCCGCCGTCATTGCCTTCCAGCTCGATCACGCCGAAACCAAGGTGCTGATCGTCGACCGCGAATTCGCCGGCGTGATTCGGCAAGCGCTGACGCTGGCCAAGGTCAGGCCGCTGCTGATCGATTACGACGATCCCGACTATGCCGCCGATGCGCCCTATCCCAAGGGCGAGCGGATCGGCACGCTGGACTATGAGGCGTTTGTCGCCGGCGGCGACGAGGATTTCGCCTGGTCGATGCCGGACGACGAATGGGATGCCATTTCGCTCAACTACACCTCCGGCACGACAGGCAATCCGAAGGGCGTCGTCTGCCACCATCGGGGCGCGGCATTGATGGCCTATGCCAACACCATCCATGCCGGCATGGGCAAGCACCCGGTCTATCTGTGGACATTGCCGATGTTCCACTGCAACGGCTGGTGCTTTCCCTGGACGCTTGCCGTGCAGGGCGGCACGCATGTCTGCCTGCGCTGGGTGCGGCCGAAGCCGATCTACGACGCCATCGCCGATCACGGCGTCACCCATCTGTGCGGTGCACCCATCGTCATGTCGGTGCTGATCAACGCCAGGGACGAGGACAAGCGGCAGTTCCCGCAGACCGTCACCTTCAACACCGCCGCGGCGCCGCCGCCCGAGGCGGTGCTGTCGGGCATGGCCGATGCGGGCTTTGCCGTCACCCATCTCTACGGCCTGACCGAAACCTATGGCCCGGCCGTCGTCAACGAATGGCATGGCGAGTGGGACCGGCTGGAGAAAGGGGCGAGGGCGGCGAAGAAGGCCAGGCAAGGCGTACGCTATGCCGCGCTCGAAGGCCTGACGGTGATGGACCCGCAGACGATGCAAGAGACGCCGGCCGACGGCGAGACCATCGGCGAGGTGATGTTCCGCGGCAACATCGTCATGAAAGGCTATCTCAAGAACCGCAAGGCGAGCGACGAGGCCTTTGCCGGCGGCTGGTTCCATTCGGGCGACCTCGGCGTCATCCATCCGGACGGCTACATCCAGCTCAAGGACCGTTCCAAGGACATCATCATCTCCGGCGGCGAAAACATCTCCTCGATCGAGGTCGAGGAGGCGCTGTACAAGCATCCCGCCGTCGCTTCTTGCGGCGTTGTCGCCCGATCCGACGACAAATGGGGCGAGGTGCCGGTCGCCTATGTCGAGCTGAAGCCGGGCAAGGCGGCGACCGAGGCGGAGGTAATCGAGCACTGCCGCGCGCTGCTCGCCCGCTTCAAGGTGCCGAAAGCGGTGATCTTCGCGGAAATCCCGAAGACTTCGACGGGCAAGATCCAGAAGTTCCGGCTGCGGGAGATGGCAAAGCAGCCTTAGGGCCTGATCCGAAAACGGAACCGATTTCGGAAAGCATCTTTTCAAGATCCTTCGCAAAAAAACACGGGGCGGCGTTGCAGGCTCGCCCGGCGGAAACCACATGCGTTTCATGGGCCAACTCCGTCCAGGGATGTCACCATCTGTCATCAGCAGCCAAAATCGTGCCTTGACAGGTGATGGTTTTCAATTTACGAGTGACGAAATTCTAAATTCGTCAGTCGTAAATTGGCCAACGAGATGCTTGAAACCCTAGACACCACCGCCGATTCCGCCCGCCAGGAAAATGTCACGCGCATCCTGGATTGCGCGGAGCGATTGTTTCGCCACTACGGCTACGGCAAGACCAACGTCGCCGACATAGCGCGCGAACTCGGCATGTCGACCGCCAACATCTACCGCTTCTTCGCCTCCAAGGTGGAAATCCACCAGGCGGTTTGCGGCCGTATGCTCGAGACCTGCTACCGGTTGACCTACGAAGCCTGCCATGGCCCCGGCACCGCCAGCGAAAAGCTCCGCCGCTACGTGCATACGCACTACCAGTGGACGCTCGAGACCATGATCGACCAGGAGAAGGTGCACGAGATGGTCATCGTCGCCATCGAGCGCGACTGGCACGTCATCGAAAAGCACATCGACAGCATCCATGAACTGGTCGCGGAAGTGATCCGCGAGGGAATCGCTACCGGCGAGTTCGTCGATCAGGATCCGGTGATCGCTTCCCGGTGCTTCGGCGCTGCCATTATCAGCCTCTGTCATCCGCAGATGATGGCCCAGTGCCTCGCCAAGAAGAACCGGGCGACGCCGGACGAGCTTACCGAGTTTGCCATCAGAGCCTTGAAGAAATGACCGTTGCCGCCCGTCGGGCGGCGATACCGGCAATTCATCCCCACAGTTCGGGAGTACGAAAAGTGTCTTTGTCCAAGTCCATCACCTACAGGCGACCGGCCGCCGGCCTAGCATTGATTATGGTTGTCGCTCTCGGCCTCGCCGGCTGCTCGCAGGAGAAAGCCGAGGTCACCGAGATCATCCGCCCGGTCAAGGTGGTCGAGATCGCTAAGGCGAGCGATACCCGTCAGCTTTCCTATTCCGGATCGGTGCGTGCCCGCACCGAGATGAATCTCGGTTTTCGCATCAACGGCAAGATCACCGAGCGCCTTGTCGACATCGGTGACCGCGTCAAGCCGGGCGACGTTCTCGCCCGCATCGATCCCACCGACTACGAGCTTTCGGTGAGAAGCGCTCAGGCCAGCCTCGATGCTGCCGACCGT
Source organism: Mesorhizobium sp. M0019 (assembly GCF_040323975.1). Classification (NCBI taxonomy): domain Bacteria; kingdom Pseudomonadati; phylum Pseudomonadota; class Alphaproteobacteria; order Hyphomicrobiales; family Phyllobacteriaceae; genus Mesorhizobium; species Mesorhizobium sp. M0019. The sequence continues at coordinate 125,797 of NZ_JAMYVK010000005.1, forward strand.
CAGGTCGAGACAGTCGAGCTTACGCGCAAGCGGGCCGAACAGCTCTACGCCAAGAATTTCGCGCCGAAGTCGCAGCTCGAGCAGGCGACGCTCGCCTATAATCAGGCTGTCGCCACGCGAGACTCCGCCCGCTCGCAGCTTGCCCAGGCACAGAACCAGGTCCGCTATACCGATCTCAAGGCGGACAAGAACGGCATCGTCACTGCCGTTGCCGCCGATGTCGGCCAGGTGGTCGGCTCCGGCACGCCGGTGGTGACCGTTGCCGTCGACGGCGAGAAGGAAGTCCTGATCGCTGTTCCGGAAACCGATATCGCCGAATTCAAGCCGGGCAAGACCGTCAAGGCTGGCTTCTGGTCCGATGAGGCGCTGACGCTCGACGGCAAGGTCCGCGAAGTCGCCGGCAGCGCCGATCCGCAGTCGCGCACCTTTGCCGTTCGCGTCAGCCTGCCCAACGATTCTCGCGTGCTGCTAGGCATGACCGCCTCCATCGAAGCCGCGGCGGACAACCGGCAGCAACTGGTGTCGATCCCGCTGGCCGCGTTGGCGCAAAAGGACAGCCAATCGATCGTCTGGACAGTCGACCGCAACGGCGGGACCGTCCATGCGCATCCGGTCAAGGTCGCCGCCTTCACCCCCGACGGCGTCAGTGTCGCCGATGGGCTGAAGCCGGGTGACGTCGTCGTCGCCGCCGGCACGCAGTTCATGACCGAGAATCTGAAAGTCAAGCTGACCGGTGATGCGGCGCAACAGTCGGCGTCGGCCGATGACGCTGCAAGGCGCTTGCGCTGACGGCCAGGCAATTCACGGTTTCCGGGCGGCAGGCGCCCCCGATTTTCGAGATCTCAGGTCGATGTAACCCCCACGTCGATCCTCGCGTCCCACCGCGATGTAGATCTCTCAACTCGGAAAGCCACGCCGCCCGGAAGCCCACATCGGAAGTTCCTTGGGCATGCGAAAGCGCGTGCTCTGTTGATCAAATTGAAACGGACTGACGCCGATGACCATCGACACCAATGAAAAGCGGTCTTTCAATCTTTCGCGCTGGGCAATCGGCCATCCGAGCATTGCCCGCTTCCTGTTCGGGCTGATCATCGTGGCCGGTGCGCTCGGCCTGATGCGCATGGGCCAAAAGGAAGACCCCGATTTCACCTTCCGCGTCATGGTCGTCCAGGCGATCTGGCCAGGCTCCTCGATCAAGGAGATGGAGGACCAGGTCGTCAACAAGATCGAGCGCAAGCTGCAGGAAACGCCGCACCTCGATTTCGTCCGCTCCTACACCCGCGCCGGCAGCGCCATCATCACCTTGCAGGTCAAGGGCGACACCAATCCGGCGCAGGTCGCCGATGCTTTCTATCAGGTGCGCAAGAAGGTCGGCGATATCGCCAATGAGCTGCCGCAGGGGCTGCTTGGGCCTTACTTCAATGACGAATTCGGTGACACGTTCATCACCCTGCATTCGATCAGCGGCGACGGCTACAGCTATCCCGAGCTGAAGAAATTCGCCATCCAGGCGCGTGACATGCTGCTGACGACGCCCGGTGTCGAGAAGGCCGTGATCATCGGCGACCAGCCGGAAAAACTCTACATCGACGTTTCATCCAAGGCGCTTGCCGAACGTGGCCTGACGTTGACCGACCTGCAGAATGCGATCCGAGGCCAGAACAATGTCGACCCGGCAGGTTCGGTCGACACCGGCCAGCGTTCGGTGCGCATTTCGGTCGAGGGCGATGTCACCAGGGCGGCCGACATCCGCGAGCTTCGCCTGCGCGCCGGCAACCAGGTGACGCGCCTCGGCGACATCGCCACCGTGACCTCGGGCCTCGAGGATCCGTACCAGCGCAAGTACCGTTTCAACGGACACGACAGCGTCCAGCTCGGCGTCGTCATGGCCAAGGGCTTCAACGTCACCGACGTCGGCAAGGACGTCGAAGCGACCTACAAGCGCTTCGAAGAGGCGCTGCCCTATGGCGTTTCGGTCGATCAGATTTCCGACCAGCCGCATGTCGTGAAGGAGGCGGTGAGCGAGTTCATGGAAGCGCTCGGCGAAGCGCTGCTGATCGTGCTTTTTGTATCGTTCCTGTCGATCGGCTGGCGCTCGGGCCTGGTGATCGCGATCGTCATTCCGCTGGTCCTGGCCGCCACCTTCGCCATCATGTACGAGCTCGGCATCGACCTGCAGCGCATTTCGCTCGGCGCGCTGATCATCGCTCTTGGGCTCTTGGTCGACGACGCGATGATCGTCGTCGAAATGATGGAGCGAAAACTAGAGGAAGGCTTGGTCAAGGTCGAGGCGGCGAGCTTCGCCTACTCCTCGACCGCTTTCCCGATGCTGACCGGCACGCTGATCACGACGGCCGGCTTCATTCCCGTCGGGTTCGCTGCCTCGACCGCCGGCGAATATGTGCGCACCCTTTTTTACGTCGTCGGCATCGCGCTGATCGTGTCCTGGTTCGCGGCGGTCTATTTCACGCCATGGCTCGGCCACATGATCCTGAAGCAGCGCAAGCACGCCGGCAACCATCACGATGTCTTCGACACGCGCTTCTACCGCCGTCTTCGCTCGACCGTTGCATGGGCGGTGCGCCACCGCATCATCGTCCTGGTGATGACGCTGATGACGTTTGCCACCAGCCTGTGGGCGTTCCAGTTCATCCCGCAGAATTTCTTCCCGCAATCGTCGCGCCCGGAAATCCTTGTCGACCTCTGGTTGCCGGAAGGCACCAGCATCAAGGAAGTCGAGACCCAGGCCAAGGCGCTCGAAGCCAGGATGATGGACGACAAGGACAAGCGCTTCATCGCCACCTATATCGGCGAAGGCGCGCCGCGCTTCTTCCTGCCGCTCGACCAGCAGCTTCGCAACCCGAACTTCGCCCAGCTTCTGGTGATGGCCAATGACGAACCAGCCCGCGAGCGGCTGATCGTCAAGCTGCGCACCATCCTGGCCGAGGATTTCCCATCGATCCGCGCCAAGGTCGATCGCCTGTTCCTTGGTCCGCCGACCGGCTGGCCGGTGCAGATGCGCGTCATGGGTCCGGATCGCCAGGAGGTGCGCCGCATCGCCGACGAGGTGAAGGCGAAGTTCCAGGCAAATCCGCTGCTCGGCGCCATCCACGACGACTGGCTGGAGCCGGTGCCGGCGATGAAGCTGGTGATCGACCAGGATCGCGCCCGTGCGCTCGGCGTCACCTCGCAGCGCATCCGCCAGATACTGCAGGCGACCATGTCGGGAGCGCCGCTCGATGACTTCCGCGACGGCGAGGAGACGGTTTCGATCGTCGCCCGTGAGCCGGAGGCAAGCCGTCACCTGCTGTCGGCGGTCGACTCCGTCTACATCCCGACCGATTTCGGTGGCTCCGTGCCGCTGTCGCAGGTCGCCAAGATCGTCCCGGTGCTGGAGCAAGGCGTCGAATGGCGGCGCGACCGCTTGCCGACCATCAGCGTGCGCGCCACGCTGCCGGACGGCGTGCAGCCGAACGATGTCGCCATGAAAATGTACAGCGAGATGCAGGGCCTGCGCGCCAGCCTCGCACCCGGCTACAAGATCGAGATCCAGGGCGGCGCCGAGGATGCGGCCGAAAGCCAGGCCTCGATTGCGGCGAAAGCGCCGATCATGCTGGCCGTCATCGTCGTGCTGCTGATGATCCAGCTGCAGCATTTCGGCAAGGCCATGCTGGTGCTGGCCACCGGTCCGCTCGGCATCATCGGCGCGGCCGCGGCACTTTTGATCAGCGGCGCGCCGTTCGGCTTCGTCGCCATCCTCGGCGTCATCGCCCTGCTCGGCATCATCATGCGCAACTCGATCATCCTGGTCGACCAGATCGACCAGGACATCGCCGCCGGCGTGGAGCGCTCCGAGGCCATCATCGGCTCGGCGGTGCGCCGGTTCCGGCCGATCGTGCTGACGGCGCTGACGGCGGTGCTGGCGCTGATCCCGATCTCGCGCGGCGTCTTCTGGGGGCCGCTCGCCTACGCCATGATGGGCGGCATTCTCGTCGCCACGGTGCTGACCATCCTTGTCCTGCCGGCAGCCTATGCGCTGTTCTTCGGCAGGGAGCCCAAGAAGGTGGTGGCAACGGAAGAGGCGGCCAAGGTGGCAGAAGAAAGCGAAAGGCCGCAACTGGCCCTGGCGGCCGAATAGAGCTGTTGGCAAATGTGACCTCCGGCGGTTTAATCCGCCCACCAGGCGTAGGCGCCGGAGGAGGACCGTCATGACCATGGCTCAGACAAAGGCACCGCTGCGGCTGCCGATCGACGGGCGCCATCGCCAGATGTTCATCGGCGGCGGCTGGGTCGATGCCCGCTCCGGCCGGACCACGGAGAGCCGCAATCCCGCCACCGGCGCGGTCATCGCCACGGTGCCGCGCGCCGACCGGCAGGACATCGACTCGGCGGTGACTGCTGCGCGCAAGGCGTTCGAGGGCCCGTGGAGCCGGTTCAAGCCTTATGAGCGGCAGGTGCTGCTGCTGAGGATCGCCGACCTCTTCGAAAAGCACTGGGAAGAGATCAGCCGCTCCGACACCACCGACATGGGCATGCCGATCATACGCACCCGCGCCAATCGCAACCGCGTCATCGGCATGCTGCGCTACTATGCCGGCATGGCGACGGCGCTGCACGGCGAGACGATCGACAACTCGCTGCCCGGCGAAATCGTCTCTTTCACCCGCAAGGAGCCGGTCGGCGTCGTCGGCGCCATCATTCCCTGGAACGCGCCAACGGCGGCGTCGATCTGGAAGATCGGGCCGGCGCTGGCGACCGGCTGCACCATCGTGCTGAAGCCGTCGGAAGAGGCGCCGCTGACGCCACTTTTGATCGCCGACATCATGAACGAGGCCGGCGTGCCGGCCGGCGTCGTCAACATCGTCACCGGCACCGGCACCGAGGCAGGTGCCGCACTCGCCGAGCATATGGGCATCGACAAGATCGTCTTCACCGGCTCGACGGCAACCGGCCAGTCGATCGTGCGGGCCTCGGCCGGCAACCTCAAGCGCGTCTCCCTGGAGCTCGGCGGCAAGTCGCCGGTCATCGTCTGCGCCGATGCCGATCTCGACAAGGCGGTGCCGGTGGCGGCGATGTCGGTGTTCGCCAATTCCGGCCAGATCTGCATCGCCGGTTCGCGCCTTTTCGTCGAACGCGCCGTCCATGACGAGTTCGTCGAGCGGCTCGCGGCATACGCCAAGGGTCTCAGGGTCGGCGACGGCATCGACCCGGCGACCGAGATCGGTCCGCTCGTCTCCGAAAAGCAGCTGCAACGGGTCACCGGTTACCTCGAGGCCGGCACCGCGGAAGGGGCGAAACTCGTCACCGGAGGCACCCGGCTTGTGGAAGGCGCGCTTGCCGCCGGCAATTTCGTCGCGCCGACCGTCTTTGCCGGCGTCTCGGACAACATGAAGATCGCCCGTGAGGAGATATTCGGGCCGGTGATTTCAGCCTTGCCGTTCGATACGCTGGACGAGGCGGTCGAGCGGGCCAACACCACGCCTTACGGCCTGGCTGCAGGGGTCTTCACCCAAAATCTCGCCACCGCCCACCAGCTGTCGCGCAAGATCCGCGCCGGCTCGGTCTGGGTCAATACCTATCACGCCATCGATCCGGCCGTGCCCTTCGGCGGCTACAAGATGAGCGGCTACGGCCGCGAGGGCGGCGCCGAGCACCTCGCTGAGTATCTCAACACCAAGGGCGTGTTCATCAAGATCGATTGATCGGTCCGCCGCCCGCACAAAAAATGCTCCCCGACGCCGGTTTTGCAAAACAGAATTCCTTCCCATGGCCGCAAAGCCATCCCATGCTCGAGCAATTGGAGCGTTACGCTCGTCGTCATCGGTGCGTTTTTCCATGGCAGAAAATCGACAATTGCGGCTTGGCGCTTTCATGCGGCCCGTCAGCCTTCATACCGGCGCCTGGCGCTACCCGGGCGCCTATCCCGACGCCAACTTCAATTTCGCGCATCTCAAGCACTTCGCGCAAAGGCTGGAAGCGGCGAAGTTCGACGCCTTCTTCATGGCCGACCACCTGGCCGTGCTCAACATGCCGATCGAGGCGCTGCGGCGCAGCCACACGGTCACGTCCTTCGAGCCGTTCACGCTGTTGTCGGCGCTTGCCGCCGTCACCGATCGTATCGGGCTGATCGCAACCGCCTCGACGACGTTCGACGCGCCGTACCACATCGCCCGTCGTTTCGCCTCTCTCGACCATATCAGCGGCGGGCGCGCCGGCTGGAATATCGTCACCACATCCAATCCCGACGCCGCGCTGAATTTCGGCCTCGACGAGCATGTCGAGCACAACGAGCGCTATCGCCGGGCGCGGGAGTTTTATGATGTCGTCACCGGCCTGTGGGACAGTTTTGCCGACGATGCCTTCATCCGCGACGCCGAAAGCGGGCTCTATTTCGATCCGGCGAAGCTGCATGTGCTCGACCACAAGGGCGAATATCTTTCGGTGCGGGGACCGCTCAATATCGCGCGGCCGGTGCAGGGCTGGCCGGTCATCGTGCAGGCCGGCGCGTCGGAGGCCGGACGGCAGCTCGCCGCGGAAACGGCCGAGGTGATCTTCGCCGCCCATGCCGATCTCGCCTCGGGGCAGCGCTTCTTTGCCGACGTCAAGGAACGTGCGCAAAAACTTGGCCGGTCGCGCGACGACATCAAGATCCTGCCCGGCGCCTTCGTCATTGTCGGCGAGACTGTCGAGGAGGCGCAGACGAAGCGGGCCAAGCTCGACAGCCTCGTCTACTACGAGAGCGGCGTCGCCTCGCTGTCGATCGCGCTCGGCCACGACGCGTCGCGGTTCGATCCGGATTCAGTCTTGCCCGAAATCCCGGAAAGCAACGCCAGCAAGAGCGGCCGCGAGCGCGTCATCGAACTGGCGCGCAAGGAAAACCTGACCGTCAGGCAGCTTGCGCAGCGGCTGGGCGGCTATTCCGGTCTTGCCTTCGTCGGCACTTCGAAAACCATCGCCGACGAGATGGAGGAATGGCTAGTCACCGAAGGCTCGGACGGGTTCAACGTCATGTTCCCCTATCTTCCCGCCGGATTGGATGATTTCGTCGAGAAAATCGTGCCCGAATTGCAGCGGCGCGGCATTTTCAGGAGCGAATACGAAGGATCGACCCTGCGCGAAAATCTTGGCCTGAAGCGGCCGCCAAACCGGTTCTTCCAACCTGAGACGGCAGCGATCCGCAAAGCTGGTTAGAACCGGTAATGATTTTAGACCGTGGCAAGCATCCGTTCTTTTCGTTCGGTCCGAATGTCCATAGGGTCATGAGCAGCGGACTGGCAGCCCGAAATCGTCGCGAGGGCTTTGCATCATGACCAATCCGGCCGTTGTCGGTTTCTCAGGCAATTTCACCCGGCCGTCCAAGACGCGCGGCTTCGTCGATCGTATCGTGAACGAGGTAGCCGGCAGATATGGCCTGGCCGCCAGCACGCATGACGTCGTCGACCTCGGCCCCAGCCTCGGTGGCGCCAGATGGGCGCGTGAACTGGATGCGCAAGCGGGCGATATCCTCAAGTGCGTCGTCGCGGCGGACGTGCTCGTCGTTGGCTCGCCCACCTACAAGGGCAGCTACACCGGCCTGTTCAAGCACTTCTTCGATCTTGTCGACCCAACGGCGCTCAGGGGCAAGCCGGTGGTGCTGCTGGCGACCGGCGGCGGCGACCGGCATGCGCTGATCATCGAGCACCAGCTGAGGCCGCTGTTCGGCTTCTTCGAGGCCTTTACGCTGCCGACCGCGATCTACGCTTCGGACAGGGATTTCATCGACGGCGTGCTTGCGTCCGAGACGATCCAGGCGCGCGTCGGACAGGTGCTCGAGGATATCGGTGCAGCGCTTGGCGGTCGCTCCCGCGCAGGCACCGCTGCCGAATAGCCCCTAAAAAGAAAAACCCGCCTCGGCGGCGGGTCTCGGGGCGAATCAGCACCATATCGAGATTAGTAGCATAGCTGCCGGCACAAAGCAAGAACAAAATGCAGGGATCGAGCGCGCCTTGCGCGCCCGATCCCTCAAGGCAAGCCGTCAGATGACGAACAGCCAGTTGGCGAGCAGCATCACCACGACGCCGGCGACCAGCGTCAGATAGGGCAGCATCCCCGCCTTTTTCACCGCAAGGTCGGACGAGCTCATGCCGAGATCGGCCAGCATGTGGTCGGGGAATTTGCCCTTGTCCTGGATGTAGTGCCGGAAGCAGAACACCGGGATGATCAAGGCTGCCGTGATCAGCCCGGCCCACAATGCCATCGGGTTCCACACCTTGGCGCCGGCGCCCATGAAGACCGCGTTGACATAGGCAAAGATGGCGCCGAGGCCGAGTACCCAGCTCGGCGCCTTCCATGGCCGCGCGATGTGGCCATTGTCGATGCGGTGGATCCAGCCGGCATTGAGATTAAGGAAGTTGAAGATGATGTAGCCGCAATTCGACACCGCCAGGATGAAGAAGAAGCTCGTTGCGTCGGCCGAGGCGATGGCCAGCACGATCAGGTTGAAGATCAGGTCGGTCCACATCGCCCGCGTCGGGGCGCCGTGCTCGTTGACATGGCTGAGATAGCGCGGCAGCCAGCCGTCGACCGAACCTTGATAGAGCGTGCGCGAGGAGCCGGCCATCGCCGTCATGATGCAGAGCACCAGCGCCAGGATCATCAGCATCACCAGCAGGCTGTGGATCAGCTGTCCGCCGCCGACCATGCCGGCCAGCGCATCGGCAACGCCGGAGCCGTCGACGATCGGCGTCGCCAGCATGCCGTTCAAGCCGAGCACGCCCTGGAAGGTGAACGGCACCAGGATGAACAGCAGCATGCACAACAGGCCGGAGTAGAAGATCGCCTTGAAGGTATCGGTGCCCGGGTTTTTGAACTCGGAGGTGTAGCAGACCGCGGTCTCGAAGCCGTAGGTCGACCATGCCGCGATGAACATGCCGCCGAGCACCAGCGTCCAGCCGGCGATGTTCCACGCGCCGGCCTCCGGCGCATAGGCGGCGGCGAGCGGCACCAGCGGCGAAAAATTTGCCCAGTTGATCTGGCCGGTGACGATCGGCACCACGCCGACGATGAGCATCGGGATGATCACCAGCAGGCCGATATATTTCTGCACGTTGGCCGTGCCCAGGATGCCGCGATGCTGGATCGAGAAGATGATCAGCATCAGCACCGCGCCGATGAAGAAGGTGGCGTTGAAGGTGAAGGAAACCGGGCCAAGCGTGTGACCGTAGAGCGTCCAGTTACGGATCGCCGGCGTCGCCGCCGCGGTGACCGCGGTGATGGCGTCAGCGGCGCTGGTTCCGGCATGGGCCGCAATATAGGCGGCGACTTCCGGCGAAGTGTCGGTGAACAGCGGCACCGGCGCCAGTGCGTTGAGGATATAGGCGGCGGCGATCGAGCAGCCGAGCGACAGAACCGGCGACCAGGCGAACCAGTTGCACCACACCGAAAGCGGCGCGATGAATTTCGAATAGCGCAGCCATGCGGTGGCGCCGTAGACCGAGGCGCCGCCGGATTTATTCGGGAACAGCCCGGCGATCTCCGCATAGGTGAAGGACTGCAGGAAGCCCATGACCATGGATACGGCCCAGATCAGGAAGGCCAGTGTTCCGGTGGTGCCGGCGATGCCGCCGATCGAAAACAGGACAAGGGCCGGAACGCCGCTTGCCACCCAGAAGGCGCCGCGCCAATCGATGTTCCGGTGCAGCTGCCCTTCGGCAGGCGGCACCAAGGTGGTGACTATCGTGCTCATTTACGTGGATTCCCCATTTTTGATGTTCTCCATCGGCAACAGCCGCAATCTCGCGAGGCGTCATCGACGCTCACGTTGAACGGCCCCAGGCGTTTTCCGCTCAGTAGTATTTTTTTCTTAGCAGTGAAGATTGACCCAACGCGCTTTCACGTCAAGCGCTTTGTGACGCTGTGCACATTGCGCTTGTGAAACAGTCGAGCTTCGCTGGCGCTGCCCAAGGGTGCGGTCTGTCCTTCTCCCCTTGTGGGAGAAGGTGGCCGAGCGAAGCTCGGTCGGATGAGGGGTGTTCCAGCTTGGCAAAACCGCACTTCGTCCAGCACCCCTCAACCGTCTTGGCGCTGCGCGCCAATCCACCTTCTCCCACAAGGGGAGAAGGGAAGAACCAGGAAGCGTCGGTCAGGAGCGCGGCCTGTTCTTTTGCGGGTCGTAATGGGCGAAGGCGACGACGCGCGCCGGCAGCCGCTTGCTGTGGCCGTCGAGCTTGCCGATCTCGACCTCGGTGCCGATCGCCGAATGCGCGACGTCGAGCCTGGCCAGCGCGATGGTCTTGTTCAGCACCGGCGAGCGCATGCCGGAGGTGACGACGCCGATCTGGGCCCGGCCGACATGCACGCAATCGCCGTGGCCGACCGCGATATTGGCGTCGATGTCGAGGCCGACCAGCTTCTTCTGCGGGTTTTCCCTGCGCCGGATCAGCGCCTCGCGGCCGATGAAATCGTCGCTCTTGGTCTTCAGCGGTACGGTGAAGCCGATGCCGGCCTCGAACGGATCCGTCTGGTCGGAAAACTCGTGAGCAGCAAAGATCAGCCCGGCCTCGATGCGCACCATATCGAGCGCCTGCAGCCCCATCGGCTTCAGGCCGTGCGGCTGGCCGGCCTGCCAGATCGCGTCGAAGACCTTTTCGGCGTCGCGCGGATGGCACCAGATCTCGTAGCCGAGCTCGCCGGTGTAACCGGTGCGCGAGACAACGACCGGAATGCCGTTGCCGCCGCCGATGCGGGCAACGGCGAAACGGAACCATTCGAGTTCGTCGATCGACGGCTGCAGCGGCGAGGTCCAGATGATCTGCCGCAGGACGTCGCGGCTTTTCGGCCCCTGCACGGCAACATTGTGCATCTGGTCGGTCGACGAGCGCACCAGCACGTTGAGGCCGAGCTTTGTCGCCGTCTCGCGCAGCCATTCGCCGGATAGATCGTCGCCGCCGACCCAGCGGAAATTATCCTTGCCGAGCCTGAGCAGCGTGCCGTCGTCGATCATGCCGCCATGCTCGTAGCACATGGCGGAATAGACGACCTGGCCGACGCCGAGCTTCTTGATGTCGCGGGTCAGCGTGTATTGCAGCAGCGCCTCGGAGTCCGGCCCGGTGACCTCGAACTTGCGCAGCGGCGACAGGTCCATGATCACGGCGTCCTGCCGGCAGGCCCAGTATTCATCGATCGGGCCTTGCCTGGCGAAGGAATTGGCCAGCCAATAGCCCTTGTACTCGACGAAGTTGCGGGTGTGCTTGGCAAAGCTCGAATGAAAGGCGGTCTCGCGGGTCATTTTCGGTTCCGAATCGGGCGTCATGCGTCTGGCGATCGCTCGCGAGAATTTGTGCTGGCCGGGATAGGTTCGCACATGGATGTCGGTCAGGTTCCAGCCATTGGCCGGCGTCGTATCGTCGGGGCAGGCGGACGAGACGCAGACGATGTCCGTGAGCGCCCTGAGTAGCACATAGTCGCCCGGCCGCGACCACGGCTCGTCCGATACCACGACGCCATGCGCGTCGATGGCCGTGTTGAAGAAGAAGTTGATCGCCATCCAGCCGGCGCGAGGCGTGACACCCTTGTCGGCCAGCGCGTGGTTGAAATTCTCCGAGCAGTTGGGATGGCCGGGATAACCGATGTCGTCGTAATATTTGGCCGCGCAGGCGAGCGCGAATGCATCGTGGCGGCCGCAAGTGTCCTGCACAACCTCGACCAGCGGCTCCATGTCCTGGTCGTAGTATTTCGAGTGCAGACCGGGCATCGGATAGCTCGAACCCATCAGCGTGCGCGTCGTCGTCACGTCGAGCGGATGATCGCGGCCCTTGTCCAGCTTGCGCGCCGAAAAGCACTGGAAGTCGGTGCATTGGCGCCCGTCGACATCGATGATCTGCAGATAGTCGCCCGCCTTGACGAAGTAGGCCTCCGCCGTCGCCGAATGGACGCGCAGGTCGAGCACGGGATCGGCCAGCGGGTCGGCAAGCCTGGATTTCGCCGCAGGGCGGATGGTGGCGCGGCGGACGATGACGCTAAGCGGCGTCGCCGTATCGTGGCCGTCGACCAGCATCGGCCCGCCGGGCGCGGCAATCAGCATCGACCCATCGCGGGCGACGGTAAAAGCCTGTTCGGTACCGGCAGGGGTGGCGCCGCCGAAAACGCGAACCGCCTTCGCCTGGTCGAGCTGCACCTGGCGCCGCTCGAGCCCCCGGCGCAAGGATGCGAGGCTGTCGTCGCCTTCGGCCAGCAGCGCCTTGATGCCGGCGGCATTGCTGTTCGATTTCTCGCCGAGAATGCCGGGATCGGTCGCGTCGCTGCTGTCCCATGCCAGCAGCTCGCAGGCCTGCCCGCCCTCGACATCGCGCACGGTGACAATGTCGCCGGCCTCGACCTCGATCAGCATCGCGCCATTGCCCTGAACCGAGTAGCGCTCCATCCCGGCCGGCAGCGTAATCTGGCCTGGCCGCAGGATCAGGCTCGGCCGGGGCGGTCCGGCGACGACGGGGTAGGGCGACTGGCTCATCTCAACCTTGGTTTCGAGAAACAAGTTTGCCTGTGTGTGAAATTATTTTAGCGGGAAGAATAGGATAGAAGAGCCGGAGTTGGCAAGTGAAGGCGGCGCGCGCGCCTCTTCCTTCTCTCCTTGTGGGAGAAGGTGGATCGGCGCGCAGCGCCGAGACGGTTGAGGGGTGTTGGACGGAGTGCCGTCATAGCCAAGCTGGAGCACCCCTCATCCGACCGAGCTTCGCTCGGCCACCTTCTCCCACAGGGGGAGAAGGGAAGGTGGCGCACAATCCTACCCCAATTCCTCGGAATGCCCGATCTCGACGCCATACTCGGCGGCAGCGTCCAGCATCGTATGCCACAGGCTTTCCGCGAAGGTGGCGAACACCAGAAGATTGAACACCGCCTGTCCGTCCGGCCGGTCATTGCCACGCCAGAGATTGATGCTGGTGTGATCGACCGAGGTCGCCGCAGCGGTGCCGGCCGGGAACGCCGCGGGGTGCAGGTCTAGCGACGACAGTTTGGCCAGCATCGCGCGCGCCTTTTCTCCGGAAACGCTGATCAGCGCGCGCGCATGCGACTGGTCGGACAACGAGGCGGATTGCGCAAACGCCTGGCTCAGCGGTTCGCTCGGGTGCTTGCCGCCATTGGACAGGACCAGGAACTGATCCGGTCCCGACCAGATCAGCGTAGCGTCGGGAGTTTGGGTCGCCTTGGGCGTTTCCGGGGCGGCAACGCCGAAGCGGGTTTCGGCGGCCTTCCCCAGTTCTGCCGCTTTGCCGCGCCGCGCCATCACCTGGATCAGGTCGAAATTGCGGATCTCGGTGAGCGATACGCCGGCCGCCGTGCCGCGCGCGCCATAGGCGCCGACAACAAGCGCTTTCTCCAGCGGACTGCGGGCAATCCAGGAAAACTCAGCCACGCTGGCGCCCTCCATCCGGATCGTAGAAGACGGGACTGCACAGCTCGACGTCGTAGTCTTCGCCGCGTAGCGGATCGTGCGCATGGACGATCTCGCCGATGCGCTCGCGGCCACGCTCAACAAGCGCCAGCCCGATCCACTGGTCGAGCATGGGCGAGAAGCAGACCGAGGTGACGTAGCCCTGGTCGTTATCGGGGCCGGGCGTCTCGCCCTTCGGAATGATATGCGCGCCGGAGCGCAGGCGGCGCGTCTTGTCGACGGGCTTGATGCCGACGACGACCTGCCGGTCCGGGGCAATCAGCGCCTCGCGGCCGGCCATGACGCGGCCGATGAAATCTTTTTTGGTCGACATCATCTTGCCAAGGCCGAGGTCGGCGGCCGTCGTCGTGCCGTTCAGCTCCGGTCCGGCGACATGGCCCTTTTCGATGCGCATGACGCCGAGCGCCTCGGTACCGTAGGGCGTAACGCCGAACGGCTTGCCGGCCAGCATCAAATTGCGCACCAGCGCCTCGCCGTAGCGGGCGGGAACCGAAATCTCGAACGCCATTTCGCCCGAAAACGAGATGCGGAACAGCCGCGCCTTGATGCCACCGCGAAGCGCAACTTCCCGCGCCCCCATGAAGGGAAAGCCTTCGTTCGACAAATCCTCCGCCGGATCGACCATTTCCCGAAGCAGGTCCCGGGTCTTCGGCCCGGCGATCGAGAATTGCGCCCACTGGTCGGAGACCGAGGTCAACTGCACGTCGAATTCCGGGAACAGCACCTGCCGGCAGAATTCGAGATGCTGCATCACCAGCCCGGCCTTGGCGGTGGTGGTGGTCAGGAAATAATGATCCTCGGCCAGCCGCGACGTCGTGCCGTCGTCATAGACGATGCCGTCCTCGCGCAGCATCAGCCCGTAGCGGGCTTTGCCGACGGCGAGACTGGAGAAGGTGTTGATGTAGACGCGGTCGAGAAAGGCGCCGGCATCCGGGCCGTGCACGTCGATCTTGCCGAGCGTCGAGACATCGCAGAAGCCGACGCCGGAGCGCACCGCCTTGACCTCGCGGGTGACCGATTCCAGCCAGTCCTTTTCGCCGGCGCGCGGATACCATTGCGCCCGCTTCCACAGGCCGGTGTCGACGAACACCGCGCCCTGTTCGGCTGCCCAGTGATGCGACGGCGTCAGCCTCGTCGCATGGAAGTCTTCGTCGCGATGATGGCCGGCGAAGGCGCCGATGGCGACCGGCACATAGGGCGGGCGGTAGATCGTCGTGCCGGTTTCGGGGATCGATTTGCCGCTGATTGCCGCCATGATGGCGAGACCGGCGACGTTCGAGGTCTTGCCCTGGTCGGTGGCCATGCCGAGCGTCGTATAGCGCTTGAGATGCTCGACCGATTCGAAACCTTCGCGCTGCGCCAGTTCGATATCGGACGCGGTCACGTCATGCTGGTAATCGACGAAGGCTTTCCCTTTGCCGGCCACATACCAAAGCGGCGTCAGCGAAAACGCCTCGCTGTCGGCGACCGGCGATGTGCCGGCATTGCCGCTGCGTCCAGCACCCTGCGCTGCCGCAGCACCCGCGGCAAAGCCCTGGCGCAGGCAGTCGCCCAGCCCGAAGGCGCCGTTGGCGGCGCCGACGGCCACCATGCCGGGCGGCGCACCATCCGGTACGAAGGCTGCGATATCGTCCTGCCATTTCGGCCGGCCGCGATGATAGGAGGTCAGCCCGACCGCCGGATTCCAGCCGCCGGACACGGCAAGCCCGTCGACTTCGACTTCCGCCCGTGCGCCGCCGGTCAGCGCCACCACGATTTTCCGGAGCCCGTCCTTGCCGCCTTCGACCCCGCTGACCGAGCCGTTGAGCACGGCAAAGCCGCCTTTGGCGGCAAGCGCGCGATGCGCGGCGGAGACGTCCGGGCGCGCATCGACGACCGCCGCGATCTGCAAACCGGCGCCAAGCGCGATCTCGACCGTGCGCCAGCCATCCTCATTGTTGGTGAACAGCGCGATCCTCTTGGCAGGGGTAACCGCGTAGCGCGCGACATAAGTCCGCATAGCCGAAGCCATCATCACGCCCGGCGTGTCGTTACCGGCAAAGACGATCGGCCGCTCGATGGCGCCAGCGGCAACAATTGAGCGCTTCGCCACGATCCGCCACAGCCGCTGGCGCACCTGGTGCTCGGGCGGCGAGGGCAGGTGGTCGTTGACCCGCTCGATCGCGCCATAGGTGCCGCCATCATAGACGCCGAACAATGTCGTGCGGGTCATGATGCGGACATCGGGCAGTGCGGCGAGTTCGGCCAGCGTGCGCGTAATCCATTCGGCCGCCGGCGCGCCGTCGATCATGCCGCCGTCGGCGAGCAGGCGGCCGCCAAGCGCAAAATCTTCCTCGCACAGGATGACGCGGGCGCCGCCGCGCCCAGCCGCCAATGCCGCAGCCAGCCCGGCCGGGCCGGACCCGGCAATCAGCACGTCGCAATGCGCCCACGCCTTGTCGTAATGGTCGGGATCGGCGACGCCTGCAGCGCGGCCGAGGCCGGCGGCGCGGCGAATCGTTGGCTCGTAGATCGTTTCCCAGAATTTCGCCGGCCACATGAAGGTCTTGTAGTAGAAGCCGGCGACGAAGATCGGCGCGAACAGCTGATTGACCGCCATCAGGTCGTGGCGCAGCGATGGCCAGCGGTTCTGGCTGGCGGCTTCGAGCCCGTCATAGAGTTCGGCCGTGGTCGCCTTGGTGTTCGGCTCGCGCCGCGCTCCGCTGCGCAATTCGACCAGCGCGTTGGGCTCCTCCGAACCAGCGGTCAGGATGCCGCGCGGCCGATGGTATTTGAACGAGCGGCCGACCAGCTTGACGCCATTGGCGATCAGCGCCGAGGCCAGCGTGTCGCCTTGGAAGCCGGCAAAGCTCTTGCCGTCGAAGCGGAAGGCCAGCGGTGCGGCGCGATCGATGAGACCGCCGCTCTCCAGCCGGTGTGTCTGCGCGGGGCCAACCATCAGGCCCCAACCTCGGCGGCACCAACGCCTGCAGCCGGTTCGACCGCCGAAATCTCATGCGTCAGCGTGTTGCGGGCGACTTTCAGCCAGGCCCGGCAGCCGCCGCCATGGTACCAGTATTCGCTCATCGGCCCGGCGATGTTGTCGCGCAGATAGACGTAGTCGAAGACCTCGTCTTCGGTGGCGCCGGCCGCCGGACGCGCCGGCTTGGCGTCGCCCAGATAGGTGAATTCGCCGAGTTCGCGTTCGCCGCAGAAGGGACAGACAATGCGCATGCTTCTTCAGCCAGCCTTCAATGCAGGTTCGGTTGGGCGCCCTGGCCCTTTTCGTCGATCATCGCACCTCGCCGGAAGCGGTCGAGACGAAAGCGAGTAGCCTCCTTGTGCGGCTCGTCGCGCGCCAGCAGATGGGCAAAGACCAGGCCGGAGCCGGGCGTCGCCTTGAAGCCGCCATAGCACCAGCCGGCGTTGAGATAGAGCCCGTCGACCGGTGTTTTGTCGATGATCGGCGAGCCGTCCATCGACATGTCCATGATGCCGCCCCACTGACGCAGAAGCCGTATCCGGCCGATCATCGGCATCAGCGCCATGCCGCCTTCGCAGACGTCTTCCATGACAGGCAAATTGCCGCGCTGGGCGTAGGAATTGTAGCCGTCTATATCGCCGCCGAAGACCAGGCCGCCCTTGTCGGACTGGCTGACGTAGAAATGCCCGGCGCCGAACGTCATGACATTGGGGATCAGCGGCTTGATCGCCTCGGAGACGAAGGCCTGCAGCACATGGCTTTCGATCGGCAGCCGTATGCCGGCCATCGCCGCGACGCGCGACGAGGAGCCGGCGACCGCCATGCCGACCTTGGCCGCGCCGATCCTGCCGCGGCTCGTCTCGACACCGGTCACCTTGCCGTTGGCGTCGCGGACAAAACCGGTCACTTCGCAGTTCTGGATGATGTCGACGCCGAGCGCGCTCGCCGCATGCGCATAGCCCCAGACCACGGCATCGTGGCGCGCCGTGCCGCCGCGCCGCTGCAAAAGCCCGCCCTGCACCGGAAAGCGCGCATTGTCGAAGTTCAGGAACGGCATCATCTTCCTGACCGCGGCGAGGTCGAGCAGTTCGGCATCGATGCCGTTGATGCGCATGGTGTTGCCGCGCCGCGCATATGCGTCGCGCTGCGCGTCGGAATGGTAGAGATTGATGACGCCGCGCTGGCTGACCATGGTGTTGTAGTTGAGGTCCTGCTCCATCCGTTCCCACAGCTTCATCGAAAGCTCGTAGAAACCGGTATTGCCGGGCAGCCCGTAATTGGAGCGGATGATGGTGGTGTTGCGGCCGGCATTGCCGGAGCCGATCCAGCCTTTTTCCAGCACCGCGACATTCCTGATGCCGTATTCGCTGGCGAGGAACCATGCCGTCGCCAGGCCATGGCCGCCGCCGCCGATGATCACCACGTCGTAGTGGCTCTTCGGGCTGGCGTCGCGCCAGGTGCGCTGCCAGTTCTTGTGGCCGGAAAATGCCGCCCGGGCGAGGGAGAAGATCGAGTATTTCATGAACCTGTTTCGCGCCGGGCGTGCAACAATTCCGGATCAGATGTCGAGCGTGTGGTCGCGCTCCCACTGGGTGAAGTGGGAAGCATAGGAATTCCATTCCTGCTGCTTGAGCTTTAGATAGGCCGACGAGAATTCCTCACCCAGCGCCGCCTTGAGCGATTTGTCGTTGTCGAACTCGCGCAACGCGTCGAGCAGGTTGAGCGGCAGCTTCGGCGCGCCCTCGACCGTATGGCCGAACTGGTACATGTCGATATCGTAGCGCCTGCCGGGGTCGGCCTTCGAGCGGACGCCGTCAAGGCCGGCGGCGATGATCACCGCCTGCAGCAGATACGGGTTCGCCGCGCCGTCGGGCAGGCGCAGCTCGAAGCGGCCGGGGCCGGGTACGCGCACCATGTGGGTGCGGTTGTTGCCCGTCCAGGTCACCGTGTTCGGCGCCCAGGTGGCGCCGGAGATGGTGCGCGGTGCGTTGATGCGCTTGTAGGAATTGACCGTCGGGTTGGTGATGGCGGCAAGCGCGGACGCATGTTTCATGATGCCGCCGAGGAAATTCCTGCCCTTGGCCGACAGGCCGAGCTCCATCGCATTGTCGGCAAAGACATTGGTCTTGCCGTCTTTGTCCCACACCGAGATGTGCGCATGGCAGCCATTGCCGGTCAGGCCCTGGAAGGGTTTAGGCATGAAGGTTGCGCGCAGGCCGTGCTTTTCGGCGACCGATTTCACCATGAATTTGAAGAAGGAATGCTTGTCGGCGGTCGCCAGCGCATCGTCGAAGGCCCAGTTCATCTCGAACTGGCCGTTGGCATCCTCGTGGTCGTTCTGGTAGGCGCCCCAGCCGAGCGCCAGCATGTGGTCGCAGATCTCGGCGATCACATCGTAGCGGCGCATCACCGCCTGCTGGTCGTAGCAGGGCTTCGACGCCGTGTCATATTCGTCGGAAATCGTCTTGCCATCCGGCGAGATCAGGAAGAATTCGGCCTCGACGCCGGTCTTGATGTGCATGCCGTCGCCAGCGGCCTCCGCGATCAACCGCTTCAGCGTGTTGCGCGGCGCCTGCTCGACCGATTTGTCGTCCATGATGCAGTTGGCGGCGACCCAGGCGACCTCCGGCTTCCAAGGCAACTGGATCACCGAGGCCGGATCCGGCACCGCCAGCATGTCGGGATGCGCCGGCGTCAGGTCGAGCCAGGTGGCAAAGCCGGCAAAGCCGGCACCGTCCCGCTGCATGTCGGCGATCACCTGCGCCGGCACCAGCTTGGCGCGTTGCCCACCGAACAGGTCGGTGTAGGATATCATGAAATATTTGACGCCCTTCTCCTTGGCGAAGGCGGCGAGATCGTTCCCCATTATAGTTCCTCGCTTACTGGCATTTGGTTTGTTTTAGAAGCCGTTCTTGCCCGGTATCCAGTTGGTGCCGGCCAGCGGCACGCCGGCCATGGCGGCGGCTTCGATCGTCAAGGCGACAAGATCCTCGGGCTCGAGATTGTGCAGGCTGTTCTTGCCGCAGGCGCGTGCGATTGTCTGAGCCTCAAGTGTCATCACCTTAAGATAATTCGCCAGCCGCCGTCCGGCCGCAATCGGATCGACCCGTTTCATTAGCTCGGGATCCTGCGTGGTGATGCCGGCCGGGTCGCGACCCTCGTGCCAGTCGTCATAGGCGCCGGCGGTGGTGCCGAGCTCGTTGTATTCCGCCTCCCAGCGCGGGTCGTTGTCGCCGAGCGCGACAAGCGCTGCCGTGCCGATCGACACCGCGTCGACGCCCAGCGCCAGCGCCTTGGCGACGTCGGCGCCGTTGCGTATGCCGCCGGAGACGATCAGCTGCACCTTGCGGTGCATGCCGAGATCCTGCAGCGCCTGCACCGCCGGCCTGATACAGGCAAGCGTCGGCTGGCCGACATTTTCAATGAACACTTCCTGGGTCGCCGCAGTGCCGCCCTGCATGCCGTCGACGACGACGACATCGGCGCCCGATTTCACCGCAAGCGCGGTATCGTAATAGGGCCGCGCGCCGCCGACCTTGACGTAGATCGGCTTTTCCCAGTCGGTGATTTCGCGCAGTTCGAGGATCTTGATCTCGAGGTCGTCCGGCCCGGTCCAGTCGGGGTGGCGCGAGGCCGAGCGCTGGTCGATGCCTTTCGGCAGCGTGCGCATTTCGGCGACGCGGTCGGAGATCTTCTGGCCGAGCAGCATGCCGCCGCCGCCTGGCTTGGCGCCCTGGCCGACGACCACCTCGATCGCGTCGGCACGGCGCAGATCGCGCGGGTTCATGCCGTAGCGCGACGGCAGATACTGGTAGACCAGCGTCTTCGAATGGCCGCGCTCTTCCTCGGTCATGCCGCCGTCGCCGGTCGTCGTCGAGGTACCCGACAGCGTCGCGCCGCGGCCAAGCGCTTCCTTGGCCGGCCCGGACAGCGAGCCGAAGCTCATGCCGGCAACGGTGATCGGGATTTTCAATTCGATCGGTTTTTTCGCATAGCGCGAGCCGAGCACGACGCTGGTGTCGCAGCGCTCGCGATAGCCTTCGAGCGGATAGCGCGAGATCGAAGCACCGAGGAACAGAAGGTCGTCGAAATGCGGCAGCTTGCGCTTGGCGCCGGCGCCGCGGATGTCATAGATGCCGGTCGCCGCGGCGCGGCGGATCTCGGAAAGCGTGTAGTCGTCGAAGGTCGCGGATTTGCGCGGCGTCGTCGGCGGGTTGCGATAGGTCATTGAGCCTCAATACGCGTCGGCGTTGTCGATATTGAAATTGTAGAGGGTACGAGCCGAGCCATAACGCTTGAACTCCGCCGCCTTGACGCCGGTCACACCGGCGCGGTCGAGCAAGCCTTGCAGCAATTCGAGATGCTCGGGCCGCATCTCCTTGGCGATGCAGTCGGCGCCGAGGCTTTCGACCTTGCCGCGCACGAAAAGCCGCGCCTCGTAGATGGAATCGCCGAGCGCATCGCCGGCGTCGCCCAGCACCACGAGGTTGCCGGACTGCGCCATGAAGGCCGACATGTGGCCGATATTGCCATGGACGACGATGTCGATGCCTTTCATCGAGATGCCGCAGCGCGACGATGCGTTGCCTTCGATGACGAGCAACCCGCCCCGGCCGGTGGCGCCGGCATACTGGCTGGCATCGCCTTTGACGACGATCTGGCCGGACATCATGTTCTCGCCGACGCCGGGCCCGGCCGAGCCATGCACGGTGATGGTGCCGCCGTCGTTCATGCCGCCGCAATAATAGCCGACGCTGCCGCGCACATCGATGGCGACCGGCTGGTCGACGCCGACGGCGACCGAATGGCTGCCTCGCGGGTGGAGCACCTCCCAGGCGGTCTCGTTCGAACCGGGCGCCAGATCGTGCAGCGCCTGGTTGAGCTCGCGCAGCGACATTTCGGCCAGGTCGAAGACCCGCGATGCCTGGCCCGGCTCGCGCGCGGCCTTGGAGAGGTTGCCCGTATTGAAGGCATTGCTTGCCGGCATTGGTTCAATGCTCCCAGAAATAGACGGTTGCGGGCTCGGGTTCCCAGACCTTCGCATTGTCTATGCCGGGCAGTTTGGTGAGCGCACGATATTCCGAGCCGAAGGCGACATACTGGTCGGTTTCGGCCATTACGGCGGGTTTGCAGGCGATCGGATCGCGCACCACGCCGAAGCCGTTCTTGGTGCCGACGACGAAGGTGAAAAAGCCGTCGAGATCGCTCAGCGTGCCTTCCAGCGCCTCGCCCAGATTCTTGCCATGCGCCATCTGCGAGGAGAGATAGGCGGCAGCGACCTCGGTGTCGTTCTCGGTCTCGAATGTCATGCCTTCGCGGATCAGCTCGCGGCGGACATTGTTGTGGTTGGACAGCGAGCCATTATGCACCAGGCACTGGTCGGCGCCGGTCGAGAACGGATGCGCGCCCATCGTCGTCACCGCCGATTCGGTCGCCATGCGGGTATGGCCGATGCCGTGGGTGCCGGTCATCTCGCGGACGCCGAAACGGTCGACGACCGCTTCGGGCAAGCCGACTTCCTTGTAGATTTCGACGACGTCGCCGGCGCCCATGATGCGGATGTCGGGGCGCAGCGTCTGGATCGCCTCGCGCGCTTCGTCGATCTTGGCAGGCGTCGTCCGGACCACCGCATGCGTCGACTTCGCAGCAATGCTCACCGGCGCGCCGATTGCCTTGGCGAGTTCGGCGTCGAGGCCGCGGAAATCGCGCTCCGGCTTGGCCGACTGGATGGTGATCTTGGCTTCACTGGAGGGCGCGCCATAGATGGCGATGCCGGCGCTGTCGGGACCGCGATCGCTGAGCGAGATCAGCATCTCCGACAGCATCGCGCCAAGCTGGGGCTCGAGCGACTTGTCCTTCAAAAACAGTCCGACGATTCCGCACATGTCAGCCTCCGCGAGTTCGTTCCCTCCGAGATGTATCGAATGAGTCCCGAGAATTCAATTGGTATGAAAAAAATTTTCCTGTCGTTATATTTCGGCTGAGGCGCCGCCGGCCGCACTATCGCCGCGCTGGCCGCCATTGTGAGCCCATTTGGCATAGCGGATGCGGGCGATCTTGTAGGCATCCAGGATCGATAGGGCATAGATCAGGAAGCCGCCGGCATGGCGGCCGACGAAGCTGGCATCGGGCGGCGCGATCTTGGCGGTGACCCAGGCGAGGATCACCATGAAGAACAGAAATTGCAGGCCGCGCACCGGCACGCCGAGCACGACATGCCCGCTCGCCGGCAAGACGATCGCAGCGCCCAGAACCAGATAGGGGCTCGGTGGTGCGGGGGAGGTGGTGATCTGGCTGGTCATGCCGCTTGCCGTTCGCTTTGATTGATGGCATCGCGCAGCGCCGAAGCCGACGACAGCAGCCTCTCGATCAGCACCGGATCGAGCCTGACCGTGCCGAATTCGGCTTGCCGGAATACGCCGTAACGCGCGCGCTCGGCCTCGGCCAGAAGCCAGACGATGCGCACGCCGTTCGGCGTGATCAGCAATTCCTTGGTGCGCTCCTCGGCAAAGATATCGAGGTGGCCGGCGATGATGGCTTCGGGGAAGCGCACGCCCTTGCGGTCGCTCCGCAGCACCGCCTCGGCCGGAAACCCCGCCGCCTTCGGCAGCGGATGGACGAGATGATCGAAATTGGAAAAAGTCGTCGGCGATCCCGGCCGCATCATCATATCGAAAGTGCCTGGTATCGCGACCTTTTCGGTGATCGAAACGCTCAGCCAGCGCGCCGGCAGCTTCCTGATCGCCAGCGTGTCGACGATGGTCCGCACCTGCACCCGCCGGCCGTTCCACGAGCCGGCGAAGGTAACGACGCCGGCAGTGCCGTCCGAGATGTTGGCCACGTCGGGGATGACGGCGCGGACGCCGGCTTCGTCGGCGGCAAGACCGGTCGAAGCCTTGGCGCGGCTGGCCCGCGCAAGCCAGGCTATATGGAGGACGAGAGCCAGGGCAACCGCCCCGGCGAGCAATGCTGAGATCACCTAACGCACCTCGTCACGCAAATGCCCGCCCAGACCGGGCGCGCCGTCAGTAGCCCTGCGGCTTCGGCCACGGCATGGTGAACTGGGCACCACGGCGCACGAATTTGTAGCGGTAGAAGTGGAACCACAGCGAGATCAGGAAGTAGAAGGCGACCATGGCGATCAGCTGCGAGCCGAAGCCGAGGAAGATCGCAAAGAAGGTGACGACGCAAAGGCAGAACAAGACGATCGCCGGCAGCGGATGGAACGGATGGGTGTAGCCGCGGCGGATCGAGCCGAGCGGCCACTTTTTCCTGAACATGATGATGTTGATGCTCATGAAGGTATATTGCAGCACGCCCGACAGGATCGAGAAGGTGATCGCCTGGTTGAGGTCGGCGATGAAGGCGAAGGCGAGCGCGATCGGCAGCAGAAACAGGATCGAGCGATAGGGCGTGCGGTATTTCGGATGCACCGCCGAGAACCAGGTCGGCAGATAGCGGTCGCGGCCGAGCGAAAACCAGGCGCGCGCGGCGTCGTTGATGCAGCCATTGGCGGAGGCGAGCGCGGCAAGCAGCGTCGCGATGAACAACAGGTTTTCCAGCAGCGCACTGCCGGTCAGTTTGCCCGCGTCCCACAGCGGATAATAGGTGATGCCGAGATATTCCCAGGGCATCAGCGAGGCGCAGACATACCAGGTCATGGCGGCGGCGATCAGAAGCGTGATCATGCCGGCCATCGTGCCGTAGGGCAGCGAGCGCGCCGGCGAGCGCACTTCCTCGGCGGCCTGCGTGGTGCCCTCGATGCCGAGATAGTACCAGATGCCGAACTGGAAGGCGGCGATGACGCCGATCCAGCCATAGGGCAGGGCGTTGCCCGGGGTCACCAACTCGTTCAGCTTGAGCACGGCGCCTTGCGTCCACGGGCTGACCGAGAAGAACAGGATGACGATCGAGACATAGGCTATCGCGGTGATGACGAAATTGACGTTGAGCGTCATCAGCACGCCGCGATAGTTCAGCCATGCCAGCACGACGATTGTCGCGGCGATGAAGGAATTGTGGTTGAGGCCCTCGACGCCGGCCTTGGCGACGATGGTGTCGCCGAGCAGGATCGCGTCCGACACTTCGAGCATGGTATAGGCAAAGACCAGGAACAGCGCGACGTTGAAGGCCATCAGCGGCCCGACAATGTGCTTGGCCTGGGCATATTGGCCGCCGGCGGCGGCAACCGTCGAGGTAACTTCGGAATCGATCATCGCGACCGACGTGTAGAGCAGCCCGACGATCCAGCAGACGATCAGCGCCGCCAGCGCGCCGCCCTTGTCCGCCGCGAAATTCCAGCCGGTGAATTCGCCGACCAGAACGATGCCGACACCGAGCGCCCAGACATGGGCGGGGCCGAGCACCCTGAGCAGTGAAACCCTGTCGCCTTGCACTTGCACCGCTGGTTCAGCCGTGATCGTCATCGTTCAATCCCCCACTCAGATCCGGTGTTTTTCGGACACGGCTTCAAGTTCGCCTTCCCTGGACGAGGTCAGCATCTCTTCGGAATAGGTCGTGTCGATCTTGAACCAGTCGTAGAGCATCCACAGCGCGAGCACGATCGAGATGCCCCAGCATGCGTAAGAGAGTGCCACCCACATGACGATGCTTCCCTATCTATTTGTCGCCGAACTTTTCGTCGATGACGTCGCGGTATTCGCGGTCCGATGCGCGGAACAGAAAGATGAAATAGCCGATCAGCACCGCCGCCATGATGATCAGCGTCGGCCAGTCGATGATGTAGTGGAACCGGTTCTGGATGACGTCGTGCGCGGTTTCCGGCGTGTAGCCGAGCTTTTCCCAGATCGAGGCCATGGTCGGGTTTTGTCCGAGCGCTTCCCACGTCTTGGCGTCGAGCGCGTCGATGGATTTTGCCGCCCCTGCCAGCCCTAGTTTCAGCGGCAGCCACAGCGCGACGAAAATCGCGACCACGACGACGGCGATATCGAAAACCTGTCCGGCCTTGCTCTGTTCGGGCGGTGTATAGCGGGCCATGCGTCTCCCCCTCAGGACTTGCGGTTGCGGTAGGCGTCGGCATTCTTGATGTCGAGGCCGTAGATGAAGTCCTTGTCTTCCTTGTAGTGGTTGACCATCGCCAGGATCGCCGCCGTGTTGAAGATCAGCACGGCGGCGGCGGCGACCGCGACGACGAGCTTGATGCCGGCGTCGGGGACGTATGGCCATGTCATGAACAGGACAAAGAGGATCGTCGCCCACAGGCAGACGATCAGGAGCATGGATCCACGCACGTCGGAACGGTACAACGCTTCCACGCGCTGTTGCAGGTCGGACATCGGCTTTCCCCTTTTCAACGCCGGTCCGGATTGGCCGGTCATTGCCCTCTTTCAAGAGAGTGAAATTTTTTTCATAAAATCCGGCCGAATTCTGGAATTGTCAAGACGATTTTACGCGACGTTAACCGTTTGTTTGGGCTCGCCGGATTTGCCTGACAATGAAATTATTTGCTTACGGGTATTGCAGGCTCCCGGCGTTTGCGGTCAATATTCAAGGCAACGCTCCCGCCTGTGTGCAGGGAGCAGGGGAAAGCAAAAAAGTTTCTTTCGAACGGAGGACAGCGGATGACGGCATCCTGGAGATTTTCGACGCTTGCGGACCGCCATCGCGCGCTCGGCTCGAAGCTCGAGGACTGGAGCGGCATGGGCACCGCCTGGACCTACGACAAGGACGCCGACGAAGAGTATATCGCCATCCGCACCAAGGCCGGCCTGATGGACGTGTCCGGCTTGAAGAAGGTCCACATCACCGGGCCGCACGCCTCGCACCTGATCGATCTGGCGACGACGCGCGACGTCGAAAAGATCTATCCCGGCAAGTCGGCCTATGCCTGCATGCTCAACGAGGCCGGCAAGTTCACCGACGACTGCATCCTCTACCGCACCGGCCCGAATTCCTGGATGGTCGTGCATGGCTCGGGCACCGGCCATGAAGAGCTGCAGCGCGCTTCCGTCGGTCGCGACGTGTCGCTGCGCTTCGACGACAATCTGCACGATCTTTCGCTGCAAGGCCCGACCGCCGTCGATTATCTGGCAAAGCATGTGCCCGGCATTCGCGACCTCAACTATTTCCACCACATGCAGACGCAGTTGTTCGGCTTTCCGGTGATGATCTCGCGCACCGGCTACACCGGCGAGCGCGGCTACGAGATATTCTGCCGTGGCCAGGACGCCGGAACGATCTGGGACAGGATCCTCGACGAGGGCAAGAGCGCCGGCATCATCCCGTGCCGCTTCACCACGCTCGACATGCTGCGCGTCGAGAGCTACCTGCTGTTTTACCCCTACGACAATTCGCAGAAATACCCGTTTGAGAACGAAGGCCCGGGCGACACGCTGTGGGAGCTTGGTCTCGACTTCACCGTCAGCCCCGGCAAGACAGGCTTTCGCGGTGCCGAGGAGCACTATCGCCTCAAGGGCAAGGAGCGCTTCAAGATCTTCGGCGTGCTGCTCGAAGGCAAGGAGCCGGCCGACGAGGGCGCACCGGTCTATCGCGACGGCAAAAAGGTCGGCGTGGTGACCTGCGCCATGTATTCGCCGCTGGTCAAAAAATCGATGGGCATTGCCCGGCTCGACGTCGACTGCGCGGTGCAGGGCACCAGGCTCGAGATCCGCAACAAGAGCGGCGCCATCAGCGCAATCGCCGAGCCGCTTCCCTTCGACGATCCGAAGAAGACCAAGCGCACGGCGAAAGGCTGAGGCATACTGCGGGTATGGCAGCGAAAAGCATCATCTTTTCATAGCGGATGCAGAGGGAGCGCTGGCGATTGCCGATCTGGCCGCCAAGGCACCGGCGGATTTCTTCGGTGGCGCCCACATCATCTTCATTCCCGGCCGCGACGCCAAATACGCCGATGCGCTCGAAGCCCTGAAGCCGACACAGTTCTACCTCGGCCATTCCTTCGCCAGTGCCCTGCCGCGGCTGAAGCAGACGCTGGCCAACGCGCATATGGGCCTCAGGCTCTACCTTGCCGGCACCGAAGGGCTGATCGGCCAGGCCATGCAGGCGGCGCTGGAAGCCGGCATCGACCACACCTCGGTTCAGACCGAGCATCGCGGCTCGCTGGCGCGCCGCATGCAGTGCGTCCATTGCAAGGGCATCACCGAGAACGTCACGACGCAGCCGGCGACCTGTTCGCATTGCGGCCTCTTGCTTCTGGTGCGCGATCACTATTCGCGGCGCCTCGCCGCCTTCCAGGGCGTCTGCATCAACGCCGAGGACCGCAGCGAAATTCCTCCGATCGAGGAGGTCTTTCGATGAGCACCGGCACCACCAAGCTCGATGTCGTCGTCAGCGATGTCGTCCCGGTCAACGAACTGGTGACGCGCTTTCATTTCCGCAGGCGCGACGGCGAGCTTTTGCCGACCTTCTCCGGCGGCGCCCATGTCGTCGTCGAGATGCGCGATGGCGAACGCACCAGGCTCAATCCCTATTCGCTGATGGGCTCGCCGCTCGATACCCGCGAATACACCATCTCGGTGCGCCGCGACGACGCCGGCCGCGGCGGCTCGCTTTTCATGCACAGGCAGGTCAGGCCGGGCACGGAGATGGTGGTCAGCTATCCCGTCAACCTGTTCTCGCTCGATCTGCGCGCCAGGAAGCATCTGATGCTGGCCGGCGGCATCGGCATCACCCCGTTCATGGCGCAGACCGCGCAGCTGGCGGCGGAAGGCGGCAATTTCGAATTGCATTACACCTGCCGCACCGCCTCGCTCGGCACCTATGCCGACCTGCTGAGAGAGCGCTACGATCGCCGGGTCAGGCTCTATCACGACGACCGCAACGAGCGCGTCGATCTCGACCGGCTGCTGTCGTCGCAGCCGCTCGGCACGCATCTCTATGTCTGCGGCCCGTCCGGCATGATCGGCTGGGTGCGCGAGCGTGCCGCGGCGCTCGGCTGGCCTCACGAGACCGTGCATTTCGAGCATTTCGCGGCCCCGCAGCCCGGCGCGCCCTTCGACGTGACGCTGGCGCTCAGCGGCAAGACCATCCGTGTCGACGAGCAGCAGAGCCTGCTCGAGGCGATCGAGGCGGCCGGCGTCGATCCGCCCTATCTCTGCCGCGGCGGCGTCTGCGGCCAGTGCGAGACCAACGTCATTTCGCATGACGGCAAATTCATCCACAACGACCACTGGCTGAGCGAGGAAGACCACCGTTCGGGCTGCAAGATCATGCCCTGCGTGTCGCGCTTCGAGGGCCGGTCGCTGGTGCTGGAAAGATAGGAGGCGAGCTTGGGCATCACCTTTCGCAAGGAAACGTTCCGCGACGACTTCACCTTCAGGAACAGCCCCGAGCACATCAGGCGGTTCCCGTTCCCGTTCCATGAAGACAGCTACATGTATGCCGTCAACATCGAGCCGCATGTCGTCGGGCCGAAGGGCAGCGTGCTGGAGAATTTGATCGACGTCGACGAGCACTATGTCGCCGAGATGCAGGACCGCGCTTTGGTGCTGGCCGAGGATCCGCTGCGCTGCCAGTCGCTGCCGCACATGACGCTGGCCGGCTGGGATCTGCTCGAGCTTTTGATGGAGCAGCAGGCGCTGGGCTATCCCGAGCATTTCACGCTGACGCGCGATGGCGACCGCTGGCGCTGGATCAACCGGCCGCTCGGCATCGACGACAGCTTCACCTTCGGCGACGTCTCGACGCTGCCCTATGGGCCGATGGAATACATTACCCGCCAGAGCCAGGGCGATTTCTGCATCCTCGACCAGCGCGACGGCAATCTGTGGATGGATGCCGGCATGGTCACCACCCAGGCCGACTGGTCGCTCGATTTCGACATCGGCATGAACTTCTTCGAATGGCACGCGCCGGTGCCGCTGGCGCATGAGAAGGGCATCTTCGTCCGGGCGCTGAAGTTCCTCACCAACATCCAGCAGGGCAAGCCGGCGCGCCGGCTGAACTGGACGATGACCATCAATCCGCGCCTCGATACCAGCCCGGAAAATTACCACAAATGGGGTCCGGACCGCGCCACGGTGACGCCGGAAAATGTCGGCGACAAGGTTCATCTGCGCGTCGAGCTGCAGAGCTTCTGGCGGCTGCCGCGCTCGAATGCGATCGTCTTCCCGATCCGCTGCTACCTGATCAAAATGGACGAGCTGGTGACGCAGCCGAAATGGGCAAGGCGGCTGCACCGCGTCATCCGCGACCTTCCCGACGAACTCGCCGCCTACAAGGGCCTGACGCGCTACCGCGCGACGCTGGTCGAATGGCTGTCGAAGCTGGATGACGGGAGTGCGACGTCGCCGGGGTTTGGGCCGGATTAAGGTTCTGTTTGCGAGGTTCGCGCTGCCCGTCAAGCTGCCAATCTCCCCCCAAGAGGGGGAGATGCCCGGCAGGGCAGAGGGGGCGCCGTAGAGCGCCGGCCTTCCCACAATGCCCACTCCACCGCTTCGGCGAAGATCACGACGCGCCAGCCAGCCCAGCCACAATCACGATATGCTGGCAGACATTATCGATATCGCGAATGTCATCGCGGTTCGCCCCCCTCTGTCCTGCCGGACATCTCCCCCTCAAGGGGGGAGATTGGATGTCACCTCAGCTTTCGCTAATCACCAACGCTGCAAAAGAGGCGCCGTCGGCGAAGCTGCCGATCTCCCCCACGAGGTCCACAAGGGGCGAGATCGAACTCTCACCCCGCGCTCTGCGGGTAGCAGATGATCGACAGATAGCGCATCGGCAGGACGCTCAGCACTTCCGGTCCGTGCGGCGCATCGGCGTCGAAGAACAGGCTGTCGCCGGGCTTCATCGGGTAGAGATTGCTGCCGTGCCGGTAAACCACCTCGCCCTCGAGCATATAGAGGAATTCCATGCCCTCGTGCTGGAAGGTCGGGAACACGTCGGAATCCTCGGTCAGCGTGATCAGATAGGGTTCCACGACGACGCCGCTGGTGTTGGAGCCGATATGGCCGAGCAGATTGTACTGGTGGCCGGCGCGCGTGCCACGGCGCTCGACGTCGAGGCCTTCGCCGGCCTTGACGAAGACGGCGCTGCGCTCTTCCTCGAAGCGGCGGAAGAAGGCGGTGACGGGAACGCCGAGCGCCCGTGACAGCGCCTGCAACGTGGTCAGCGATGGCGAGGTGATGCCGTTCTCGATCTTCGACAGCATGCCAAGCGAAATGTCGGTGGCGGCAGCCAGATCGGCGACCGTAATGCCGAGCTTCTTGCGGAAGGCCCGCACCTCGCGGCCGATCGCGACCTCCAGCACTTTTTCGCGGGTGTCGCGAATGGCGTGCGGGTTCTGGGTGAGCGGCGCGCGTATCTTGCGCGGATCGATTGCAGCGACCGACGGCTTGGCTTTGGCGGCGACGACGGCCGCAGCGGGCTTTAGACTGGATGCTTTTTTCGCCATTTCGCCACCCCGGACCTTGCTGATTCATTTCACTCACGGTGAACATATTCGGTGCCGATACAGAAGCGCAACTGCTACGGCAAGCCACTTGTGGCGAATTGTCAGCGGTCCGGATTTCTCCCGAGGTTGGGCGTTGCGTGGAAACCCAGTCCGATGACACGAGGGTTTCGCGACAAGCCCTGTTGACAGCATCGAAGGGGCAATTACTGTCCTGTCAGTGAAATTTGTTTCGTTAGGGAAATGAGATCGGGAGGCCCGCAATGAAAGATCGTGTTGCCGTCATCGGAGCCGGGCCGTCCGGCATGGCCCAGCTCAGGGCCTTCAAGTCGGCCGCCGACAAGGGCGCCGATGTTCCCGAGATCGTCTGCTTCGAAAAGCAGTCCGACTGGGGCGGCCTGTGGAACTACACCTGGCGCACCGGCCTCGACGAGCACGGCGACCCGGTGCACGGCTCGATGTACCGCTATCTCTGGTCGAACGGGCCGAAGGAATGCCTCGAATTCGCCGACTACACCTTCGAGGAGCATTTCGGCCGGCCGATCGGCTCCTATCCGCCGCGCGCCGTGCTGTGGGACTACATCAAGGGCCGCGTCGAAAAATCCGGCGTGCGCCAATGGGTGCGCTTCAACAGCCCGGTGCGCATGGTCACCTTCTCCGAAACAAAAAAAAAATTCACCGTCACCGCGCATGACCGCACCAACGACATCACCTATTCGGAAGAGTTCGACAATGTCGTCGTCGCTTCGGGGCATTTCTCGGTGCCCAACGTTCCCTATTTCGAGGGCTTTTCGACCTTTAACGGCCGTATCCTGCACAGCCACGATTTCCGCGACGCCATGGAATTCAAGGGCAAGGACATCTTGATCATCGGCCGCTCCTATTCAGCCGAGGACATCGGCTCGCAATGCTACAAATACGGCGCCAGATCGATCACCTCCAGCTACCGCTCGAAGCCGATGGGCTTCAAATGGCCGGAGAACTGGAAGGAAGTGCCGCTGCTGCAGAAGGTCGTCGGCAAGACCGCTCATTTCAAGGACGGCAGCACCAAAGAAGTCGACGCCATCATCCTGTGCACCGGTTATCTCCACTCCTTCCCGTTCCTCACCGAGGATTTGAAGCTGAAGACCGCCAACCGTATGTGGCCGGACGGGCTCTACGAGGGCGTCGTCTGGGAGAAAAACCCGAAGCTGTCCTATATCGGCATGCAGGACCAGTTCTACACCTTCAACATGTTCGACGCGCAGGCCTGGTTCGCCCGCGACGTCATCATGGGCCGCATCAAGCTGCCCTCGGCCGAAGCGATGGCCGAGCACGGCCGGAAATGGCGGGCACGCGAAGAAACACTTGAAGACGCCGAGCAGATGATCTGGTTCCAGGGCGACTACACCAAGGAGCTGATGGAGCAGACCGATTATCCAGGCTTTGACGTGGAGGCTGTCAATCAGACCTTCATGGAGTGGGAGCACCACAAGGCGCAAGACATTATGGGCTTCCGCGACCACGCCTATCGCTCGCTAATGACCGGCACGATGGCGCCGTTGCACCACACGCCCTGGCTGCAGGCGATGGACGATTCAATGGAGAGCTATCTCGAGGTGAAGGGCGTGGCGGCGGAGTAGCAGTCCGAACGGCGATTGACTTGCCTCAGCTAACCTCCCGCGCCGGGTCGGCTGCCAGCGCCAGGGAATTTGCGACGTGCTCGAGGTGCTCCTCGTCCAGAATGCTGGTCGCGACGCGCACGGCGCTGGTCTTTCCGGTCGAAAACTTCGCCCCGGCATGGACCGTGATGCCGTGTGCGGCCAGCTGGACGTCGACCGAAAACATTATCCCGACAAGTGTTGTCGACGGGGGGCCGATCGGCACTCCCGCCGCAACAAGCCTCATGTGGTTTTCTCGCGGCCGGGCCGATTTAGGGTGCTCGCGTATGTGTGAATCTTCGCGATATGGGCGAGCACCTCGGCCTTGCTTGGCCCGCGAGCTATGACAGCCCAGTCGGTTGAGGACGGGCGGGTATCCTTTCCAAATGAACGAGACATGGTCTGATCTCCTGTGGTTTCGGTTGCGAAGCGTTCTCGGCGCTTACGGGAGATCGCACCGCGCGAGGAAGCAAAGCGTTTGAAGGCCCGCCGTTTCGCTGATTGCGGATCTGGCGCTGTTCACGACTGGTTGACGCAAAAAAACCTCTCGTTTTCCCACTCTTGTTCCCACTGCACGTCAAACGCTGCCGGCCGAGGTTTAGCCGTCCGGGGCGATCCCGGTCGCGCAACATCCGAACCCAGGAGTGAATGACATGCAGGACGATACAATGGTCATGGAAAAGGCTTCCGTTAAGAAGGCGTCGCGGGAGCCGAGGAACGGCGTCAATACGCCCACCCTTCTGGCCACCATCAATGCCGTCGCGGGCCAGCCGGAGCTTGCCAAGTTCCAGTTCCGGGCCAAGAGCCGCTGGATCACCGGCACGCACAGCCGCAGCACGATGGCCAACTTCTTCGGCGCTGGCGCCGAGCAGCCGCATGTGACGGCATACCAGGCCGACAGCGATCATCCGGCGGTCCTGTGCGGCGAAGACAACGGCCCGACGCCGGTCGAATACCTACTCCACGCGCTTGCTTCCTGCCTCACCGCCGGCATCGCGAACATCGCGGCCGCGCGCGGCGTGACGCTGCATGAGGTGGAATCGACCGTCGAAGGCGACATCGACCTTCGCGGCATCCTCGGCATCTCCAACGAAGTCCGCAACGGCTACCAGGGCATCCGTATCTCCTTCAAGATCAAGGGCGATGCTTCGGCTGAGAAGCTCGAGGAAATCGTGATGCAGTCGCGCGCCCGTTCCGCGGTGTTCGACGTGCTGACCAACGGCGTGCCGGTCTCGGTTGCCGTGAAAGGCTGACTTCGGTCCGCAAGAGCAATATCGCCGGCCTCGTCCTGAAAAGGATGGCGCCGGCGATCTGTTGCCCCTGCTTACAAGGCGCGGATTCCATGCAGCATACAGACGTGGCCATTATCGGCGCCGGACAGGCGGGTTTAGCCATGAGCCGGTGCCTGTCCGAGCGCGGGGTCTACCACGTCGTGCTGGAGCGCGGCCGGATCGCGGAGCGCTGGCGCAGCGAACGGTGGGATTCGCTCCGCCTGCTGACGCCCAACTGGATGACGCGCCTGCCCGGCGGCGGTTATCGCGGGGCCAAGCCCGACGGCTTCATGACAATGGCCGAGACGGTGGGGTTCCTAGAGGATTACGCGTGCTCGATCACCGCACCGGTGGAGGACGGTGTGGAGGTGCTTTCGACCGAAAGGGTCGACGGAGGCTTCCGGCTGCTGACCGATCGCGGCCAATGGAGCGTGCGTGCGATCGTGGTCGCGACCGGATACAGCGACCGGCCATACATTCCGCCAATCGCAAAGCAGATCTCCTCTCGTATCAGGCAAATCGTGCCGCGGGACTATCGCAATCCTCAGCAACTGCCCCAGGGTGGCGTTCTCGTGGCCGGGGCCTCGGCGACCGGCATACAACTTGCGGAGGAGATCAATCGCTCCGGGCGCCCGGTGACCCTGTCGGTCGGCAGTCATACACGCCTACCGAGGCTTTACCGCGGGCACGACATCCTGTGGTGGCTCGACCGGCTGGGAATGCTTGCCAAGCCTGTCGCTGAAGTTCCGGATCTCACCGCGGCACGGCGGCAGCCCTCCCTGCAGCTGATAGGCACACCCGAGCGCAGGACGCTCGACCTTGCCGGTCTTCGGGAGCAAGGCGTTCGTCTTGTCGGTCGAGCGGCTGCCGCTTGCGATACACGCATTCGGTTCAACGGCGATCTCGCCGACACGACCATGGCGGCGGAACGCAGGCTGAGGCGCGTGCTGGCCAATATCGACCGCGCGGCCGCCGGAGACGGCCTCTACTCGATCGATCCCGGTTCCATTCCGAGCCTGATCCTGAGCGCCGAACCGACCGAAATCGACCTCATCGACCAGGGTATCGAGACGATCATATGGGCCACCGGCTATCGCCGGGAATACCCATGGCTGAAGCTGGATGTGTTCGACGCCCGGGGCGAAATCCTGAACGATGGCGGCGTCTGCGCGTATCCGGGACTCTATGTGCTCGGCCTCAATTTCATGCGCCATCGAAGCTCCAGCTTCCTCGACGGCGTCGGCCGCGATGCGGAGGCGCTGGCGGCTCACCTGGCAATGTTTCTCGACGTCTCCCGCCGAGCCGCGGCCTGACCGCCGAATACAACGCTGGCGCGGCAAAAATCGACGTTGCCTTCAACGATGACGCTCACGGCGGACAACGACAAGGGCTCCACTGGCGCCGTAGTCAGCGCCCGCAACCATGGAGAAAATCAAAATGAGTGCAATGGTGAACCCATCCCTGTGCCTCACCACAACGCGAGGTTTGCGCTGGGCTGGCGGAACAATGTTGGCCGCAGTCTGGCGTTTCATTCGTATCCAACGGGACCGTCGACAGCTTTATGAGTTGCCGGACTACATCTTGCGCGACATCGGCATCACCCGCTTCGAGATCAACTGGATCACTTCGTTTGCCGGGCGTGATCCCAGCCGCCGCACGCGTTTTTTGAGGGCGGAGGAGGGCGGGGCTCGATGATTGCCGCATCGACGTCCCA
The DNA here is from genome assembly GCF_040323975.1 of Mesorhizobium sp. M0019. Classification (NCBI taxonomy): domain Bacteria; kingdom Pseudomonadati; phylum Pseudomonadota; class Alphaproteobacteria; order Hyphomicrobiales; family Phyllobacteriaceae; genus Mesorhizobium; species Mesorhizobium sp. M0019. The sequence continues at coordinate 161,184 of NZ_JAMYVK010000005.1, forward strand.
CGTCACGCATAGGGCGTGTCAGGCACCGCTTGTCATCGCCCTGCACTGCTCAGGCGGCAGCGGACGGCAATGGCGCAGCCTGGCGGAGCGGCTCGATGACAGCTACCGGCTCATCGCACCCGATCTGATCGGGGCGCCGGGCGGCGGCACCTGGACTGGTGCCGGCGCTTTCCATCTGACCCACGAAGCCGCCGGTATCCTGGAGATGATCGACCACCATGACGGGCCTGTGCATCTTGTTGGCCATTCCTATGGTGGTGGATTGGCCCTGCATATAGCGGCGATGCGTCCAGACCGGCTGGCCAGCCTCTCCCTTTATGAGCCGTCTGCCTTTCACCTGCTGCGCGAGCTGGACTGTGAGGGCCACGAGGCGCTCGGCGAAGTCTTGGCGATCGCAGGCACCGTCCATGACGGCCTGATCAACGGCAGTTACCTGACCGCGACAGCTCATTTCATCGACTACTGGGGTGGGGCCGGCATCTTCGCCGCGATGAAGCCGGAACTTCAGGCTGCACTCGTGCGGTTTCTGCCGAAGGCCAGCCTGGACTTCCACGCATTGATCCATGAATTGACGCCAGCAAGCGAATATGCCCGATTTGGCTTTCCGGTCTTGGTATTGCGCGGCGAATTTGCACCAGTTCCGACGCGGCTCATCGCCCGCGAACTCGTTTCCCGCGTTCCGGCCGCAATCGGGGCGATTGTTCCTGGCGCCGGACATATGGGACCGCTGACCCACGCAGACGTGGTGGCGGATCGTTTGGTCCGGCAGATATCGTTCCATGACACCGCGGGGTCGCGAGCTGCGTGACCGCGGCTTGCTTGCCCTACAGGCAGCGCAAACCTTCGAAGCAGATCCCTCGATGCGGAGGGATCAAGCCGTAACCGCCATGCGAACGCGATCGGGCAGGTTTCCGGCCGGCTCTTCCGTGCCGGAGAAATCCTCCCGCATCTGCATTTCTCTGTAGAGCTTGGCCGCTTCCGCGAGAGTGGCATCCACGCCAGCGATTTTGCCGCGCCGCTTCGCGAGCCCGAGAGCTAGCAAGGAGCGGGCAAGCTCTGGCCGTAGCTCAACCCGCCTGGCAAGGCTGCAGGCCTGTTCGAGCCAACTAATGGCCGATCTGGAAGATTTCAGCTCGGCAAGGCCGCGCATTACGATGATCTCGCTCCACGGGTCGCCGCGTCCCCGCGCAAGCTCGAGCGCATGGCCGAGATTGGCCGCAGCTTCCGGCTCATACAGGCGCGCACGCACGCATGCGAGCACCGCGCGCGCGTGACATTCGAACTGGGCAAGATCGAGCCGCTCAGCCTCGGTCACCGCCATTTCCAAGGTGGCGCCCGCGTCGTGGTTGCGGCCGAGCAGGAATTCCGCATGCCCGAGCACGGTCAACAGCCATGGCCGGAGTAGGATAGATGCGCTGGTAGCGGCTTCGGAGGACCACAATTGCAGCGCCTCGACAAGCGCCGGCTCGGGGCCGCGCAGGACGCCCACCACACCGGTGAAATAGGCGGCCGCGCAGCTGTCGATCGGGCGCGCCACTTCGGCGGCGACCTTCTGCAGTTCGGCAAGCGAACGTTCCGCATCGTCGAACCGGCCAAGCCGCGCTTCCGCCTGCGCGCGGTGCCCCAGGTACCAAACCGCACGCGCACCGAGCTGTCCGAAACGCTCCAGACGCCAAGCTTTGGTGAACCTCTCCTCATGCGGAACAAGCCGCTCCAGCACTTGCCGCGCCTCGCTGCGGATCAGAAGCGCCTGTGAGGCGGCCAGGTCCGACTCGCTTATGCAGCGCTGCACGCCATTTGCCGTCGCGCCGCGCTTGAGTGTGTCGGCCGGTTCCAGCGCCTCCTCGTAGCGGCCGTGGGAGCTGTTGAGATAGCTCAAGTGGAGCAACACGTCGGAGATGAGTTGCGGATCGCCCAGTTCCATGGCCAGTTCGCGCGCTTCCAATAGCTGCGGCAGCGCCTTCCGATAGGCACCCAGGGCGCCGTAGGCGGGCCGCATCCGCACCCGCAGGTTGATCGCCTGGGCGAGGGTTTTCGGATTTCGGGGCAGCGCGGCGACTGCTTTGCGGGCGTTTTCGAGGAACTGGACCGCGGCGGAATAGGCCGAGCGTTCCTCGGCCCGGCCCGCCGCTTGCAGCAGATAATCCGCGGCCGGTTCCCAAGCCTCGGCACGAAGCGCGTGTTCGGCCAGTTCCTCGATGTGGTGGTTCAGCGATCCGGCATAGAGTCTGTCCATCGCAACCAATGCAGCCCGATGCAGCCTTTTTCGGTCCTCCGCCAGGAGAGATTCGTAGGTCACCTTGAGCGTCAACGCGTGCTTGAACGTATACTCCACGTGAGGATAGCTCTGGACCTCGAACAGGAATTCCAAACTCTGCAGTTTGGCCAGGCATACCCCCAGCTCCGCCTCCGAGAGCGGCGAGAGCGCCCTCAGCAGGGGATACGGAACATTCTTGCCGATAACCGAAGCGAGTTGGAGTGCCTGCCTTTCCGAGTCACCCAGCTGCTGGATACGTGCGGCGATGAGCGATTGAACCGTCGACGGGATGGTGATGGAATCCACTGGCCTCTTGAGCTCGTAGCGGCCGGACTGGCCGGCAAGTGCACCGTCCGCAACCAATCCGCGCACCATTTCTTCCAGGAATAGCGGCGTGCCCTCGGCCCGCTCGGCAAGCGATTGCCGCAGTTCCCCCAAGCTGGGATCGGATCCCAGCAATTCGGTGAGGAACTGCTCCATTTCGTCCCGCGCGAACCGCTCCAACCTTATCTGCTGGAAATAGCCGCGGCGGTTCCATTCGTGCCGGTACTGCGGCCTGTAGGTGGCGAGCAGCATGATACGGTTGGCGCCCATGACCTCGACCAGCCTGTTCATTACGGCCTCGCTCTCGGCATCGATCCAGTGCAGATCCTCGATAAGCACGGCTACGGGCGCGGCCCGGCTCAAGGCAACGAGAAATGCGCTCATCGCCTCGGATACCCGTGAGGTCCGCTCCCGCGCATCGAGATGCCACCAGCAAGAATCGTCGACCGGCAGGTCCGCGAGGAAGGAAAGCGGCGCTGTATGACTTGGATCCAGGTCCAGTTCCGCCCGTTTGAAGGCAAACAGGCGCTGGGCTTCCGCCAAGCCGTCTTCGCCGCGAATGCCACAAGCCGAGAGCAGCAGCTTCTTTACAGCGCCCAGAGTAACTGATGAATCAAATTCCAGGCCGCCACATTCAAGCACAGTAAAACCGGCCACCTCGTCGAGGGAGAGAAATTCATGGGCAAGCCTCGACTTGCCCATGCCGGCGTCGGCGACGATCCCGGCGACCTGGCCGTGGCCCTCCCTGACCCGGCGCCAGGTTGCAAGAAGGATTTTCAGCTCGAGCTCGCGCGCCACCAGTCCGGTGAGGCCGCGGTTGGCCCTCAGGTGCCAGCGCGACAAAGCGTGATTTTCGCCCAACAGCTCGTAAATGCGTTCCTCTTGGCCAAGTTGCGGATGCTCCGAATGCGCTAAGCGGTGCATCTGCACATAGCCTCCGGCGGCTGCGCGCGCCCGGCCTGTCGCGGCGATCGTCGCACGGTGCAAGGCACGCATCAGCCGGTTGGCCGCACGCGGCGCGGCTCCGGCCAGTTCAACCTTGCTGGCTTTGGTCGTCCATTGCTGCCGTACGATCACCTCGCCGGTGTCTATTCCGGCCCTCAACTGGATCCCGCCCTGGGAAAGCTCCTCCACTGCCAGCTTGGCCGCAAGCGCGGCGCGGCATGCAAGATAAGCGTGATCCTCGGTGGCGCGAGCGAGGCCGAATGCTGCGGTGATTGTCCCGTCAGCAGCCGACGTGACGACGCCGCCATGGCTCTCCACGACTTCTACCACCCGATCCTCGACGGGCTGGAATTCGCGGATCGCCACTTCCGGATCCTGCGTTTCGAGGAGATGCATGGGACTGACAACTTCCGCGGCCAGCACTGTTATGTATTGCCGAGAGCGGTTGATTCCCAAGGACGCCGGAGGGCCTGCCAGTTGCTGCGTCTGTTCGGGGTCGGCAAGGAAACGACGCGTTTCGTCGACGAAGGTCGCGAATGCCGGTTCGTGGCCAAGCAGCACGTGGTTGACGCCGTCTAGCGCAACGAAACGCGCGCCGGGGATTTTGCCAGCCATCGCCCGGCCATGATCGAATGGAATGACCGCGTCCCCCGTGGCATGCATCACCAGGGTCGGGACGCGGACCCGCGGTAACAGCTCGTCCACGTCGATGACGGCGCCTTCCTCGAAAATGCGATGGGCAATTTCCGGCGAGACGGTGTTGCGTTGCAGCTCGTTATACCAATTCCTCTGTTCCGGCGTTGCTTCCGGAATGAAGAGGGAGGTGAACATTTGCCGGAACACCGGGTCGTCTTGGCCCCAGCCTTCCTGTATCAGCGCTCCCATCGCTTCGCGGCGCGCTATTTCGCGCTGATTGCCCCGTTTGCGCCAACCTTTGGTAAATCCGCCATACAGCACCATCCCCGCCACGCGCTCTGGATGCCGGACGGCATAGGCTATCGAAACGGCGCACCCCTGGGAAATGCCAAGCAGGGAAACGCGGCGCAGACCAGCGGCATCGATGATGCTCTCTAGGTCGGCAACCATGGCCTCAAAGGACAGGTCGGCGGGATACCGGTCCGACAGGCCGTTGCCGCGCTGGTCGTAACGTATCAGCTGGTAGTGCGCGGAGAGGCCCTCGATCCAATGCTTCCAGACCGGACTGTCCCATTCAAGCTCGAGATGGGACATCCAGTGGGCGGCCCTTACCAAAGGGGGGCCTTGACCACTCAAGGAATAGGCCAAGCGCGCGCCGTCGGGCGTCGTGCACCGGCGAATCTCCTGCGCAAGGGTTCGCTCCGGCGGAGAGGCAAGCTGTATCTCCGACGCAGGCAAAACACGCGTCGGAGGGACGGTCTCATCGGCGGGAGCGACCCCGATGTCGGTTCTCGAAGCGCGGCTCTGGACCATGGCGGATTGCCGTGCTGCCTCGCTCAGCCGGCGGATGTCCGCTCGAAGAGCCTCGTCCCTAGGCTCCAACCCGTGCAGGACATGCGCGTACGGAAGCGCCCGTGCCGGCTCATCCGCCAGCCGGTCGACCAGCACCCGAAGGATGCGCAGGTGCGTCACGTGCAGTTCGTCGGCGGTCGCAATGCGCCAGGCTTCGAATTCCGGACAGCGCGGCAGTGAAAGGTCATCCAGGAAACGTCCGCGGAACGCTCCGGCGAGGGCCTCCAGGTTTTCCCGTTCAAGAGCCTCTATGTCGCGACCGCCGAGGCCCCGGAGCGGCGCGATGTCCAGCACGATTTCACTGGTGTTCAGGCGAACTGCGTTGCGGTCGGCTTGCAGGATCTCGCCATCCCCGAGGTCGACGACCTGTCGGATCTTCGAGAGACTCCAGCGCAGCGCGCCGCGAGGATCGTCCGGTACCTCCCAGAACATTTCGCAAAGGCGCTCGCGCCTCTGCGGGCGCTCTGCGAGCGCAAGATAGGCCAGCAGCGCCCGCGTCTTTTTCGAAGGCGGCAAGGAAACGACCTCGCCAAGGCGAAGGACGGTCAGATCTCCGAGGACGCGAATTTCGAGCGACACTTTGTTGACCCTAGTGCGCCTACCAATTTAGCGATGGATTGTATCAAGTCCGTGCCGCTGCCGAAAGCGTTCGTTTCCGGAAGCGCGAGGTTTCCGCCCGCGCTCTGATTTGCCTTCGCTTTGTGGGGAGGCCGACACGGACAAGTCCACATGAATGCCGAGCCGGAACGGGATCACGCCCGTTCCGGCTCGCTTTGATGGTGGCGACGGCACTATGAAAGACCGGAGGCGGGATCTCACGCTGCCGCGCGCACCCATCGGGGCAGCAGGCTCTCGGGATTTGCGCATGCGCCGGGCGTGTAGTTTGCGCCAACGAACTCCAGCCGGGCGGCGAGCGGGCCGTCCCGCCAGGCAGTAAGCGTATCCATGCAGCCACCGATATGCTCGCCGCCGACAAAGACCTGCGGAATTGTAGGCGAACCGATCCGGGCCCTCAGAGCCTTGCGGATTTCCCCGTCCCGGCCGTTCTTCTGGAATTCCGGAGCATCGATGTCGATGGACCTGTAGACGATTCCGGCACGGTCGAAGAGCTTTCTCACCGTCCAGCAGAATTCGCACCATGTCAGGGCGAACATGACCACCGGATGCTCCGGATCATAGATCGCCTCATCGACAAACGCATGCGCCGACTGATCGATTTGGATTTCGTTCACGGGCGCCGATGAAAGGGCGAAGGACGGCGGCCGGTCGAAGCGGTAGCCGGGTGTGGAGCGAGAGATCGCCTCTTCGGCGGGCGACATTTCCTCGCTGATGTGATCGAACAGGATCGTGCTGAGATACCGCTCGCCCGTGTCAGGCAACATACACAGCACGTTCCGCTCCGGTCCGACGCGTCCAGCGATTTCCAGTGCCCCGCTCAAGGTAGCCCCGCCGGAGATCCCCGCCAGTATTCCTTCTTCCGTCGCAAGCCGGCGCGCAGCTTCCAAAGCGCTGGCGCCTGAAACGGGCAAGATTTCGTCCACAAGATCGTCAGCCATCGCGTTGCCGACGATCTGCGGAATGAAATCAGGGCTCCAGCCCTGCATCGGGTGTGGCCGGAAGCGAGTGTGCGCCCGAGTCGGCAGTCCGTGTTCGTCGAAAGTTTGAGGAATGCCACTCGACAGCAGCGCCGAATTGTCGGGCTCGCAGACGATGATCCGCGTTTCCGGCCGCTCGCGCTTGAGCACTCGCGCCACGCCGGCAAGTGTTCCGCCGGTCCCGGTGCCGGTGACCCAGTAATCGAGTGGACGGTCCTGGAACGCCGCGAGGATTTCGAGCGCTGTCGTGCGGGCATGGACATCGGCGTTGACGGGCGTCTCGAATTGCCGGCAGAGGAACCAGCCGTGCGCTCCGGCCAGCTCGACCGCCTTGGCGAGCATGCCGCTGCCACGCTCGACGGCAGGGGTCAACACGACCTTGGCACCGAAGAAACGCATCAGCTTGCGGCGTTCGAGGCTGGCGTTCTCCGGCATTACGATGACGAGAGGATAGCCTTTCCGCGCGCAAACCATGGCAAGTCCGATGCCCGTGTTGCCGCTCGTCGCCTCGATCACCGTCTGGCCAGGCCGAAGTGCACCCGAACTCTCCGCTTCTTCGATGATCGCGGCGGCAAGACGGTCCTTGATCGAGCCGCCAGGATTGAACGCCTCGATCTTGGCATAGAGCGAAGCGGCACCATTGTTGATGCGGGAAAGGCGGACGACCGGCGTGTCGCCGATCGTGTCGAGAATGCTGTCGTAGATACTGCTCATCTCAGCTGTCCTTGCCTGGTGATGACGGTGCTCCGCCCTCTTCGATCTCTGAGGTTGGCAGGAAGGGCGTGGTTTGCAGCGTTCGAACCAACGTGGAATTAAGCGGAGTTTCGACGTTTGAATCAGCGGCTCATCGCAGGGTCCGGAAGGCGGCCGCATGGGACCTGCGCTCTCGCGCCGGATGACGCCGCCAATACGCCCAGAACCACGAGATTGGCCGCGCCTGCGACAGATGCCACCAGGAAAGCAGGCCCATAGCTGCCGAAGCTGTCATAGACGAAACCGCCGAAATAGCCGGCCACGCCCATGCCCACCCAGGCGATCAGCATGACGATGCCGAGTGACTGGCCAAAGCGTTCGGCTGGCGCAAACTGGCGCACGCAAAGGATCAGGCACGTCATGTTCCCGGCAAAGCCGAAGCCGAAAACCGCCGACAGCGACAGCAGGCTCAATTGCTGGTCAAGCGCGGGAAAAATCGCAACGCATGCCGTCTGAATAAACGACGCCAGGGCATAGGCGGCAAGATTGCTTGCCCGGTCGGCGAGGAGCCCGAACGCGATCCGTCCGACGGCGCCGAACAGCATGGCGGTCAGCAGGCTGAGCGATCCGACATCCGAAGACCCGCACACAGCCGTGACGAAGCTCGTGAGGTGCATCAGCGGGACGCCCATGCAGGCGCAGCAGAGGAAGGCTGCGGCAGATAGCAGCGTCACCGGGGAAAGGCGGCCACCTTGGAAACTTGGTTTCGCTGAAAAATGCACCGATGCGACAACGGTCCGATCGACGGGCGGCGTCTGAACCGCTGGCATGGAGATCGCCAGCGCAGCCATCGTCGCCACAGCCATAATCGCGTATGCGAGGCGCCAGCCGACGCCGTCGATCAAGGCGTTTGCGGCGTAGGGCATTATGCCCTGGCCCAGGGCTCCGCCTGCTGTGACGATCCCTATCGCCAGGCCGCAGCGGCGGTCGAACCAGAGTCCGGTCACTGCAAGTACCGGCGCGTACAGACAGGCAAAGCCTAGCCCGCCCAAAGCGAAGTTGGCCGCATAGATCTGCCAGAGCGAACTGGCGGAGGAAAGCGCGGCGAGCGCGATCACCATGCCAGCTGAGCCGATGAATAGCAGGCTTTTGACATTCAGGCGGTCCGACAGCCGGCCCCAGAACAGCCCGCCCAACGCCATGCCGACGCTTGATAACGTGTAGGCAAGGCTGATGTCGGCTCGCGACCAGCCAAACTCCGCCTCAAGCGGTCTGATGAAGACGGATGTCAGCGCCAGGCTGCCAAATCCGAACGCCATGGCGGTTGTGGCACCCGCCGCAGCCAACAGGCCGCGCAGCCGTATTGCGCCGTCCCGAACCTCCCTGCCTCCAGTTGGTGATACCTGACGATTCGACATGTTTCTGACCTCGAAGGACCTCTTCGAAGCTGTCATCGGCCAGCGGTATGGAAGCAGGCGTGTGCGTCAGCGTGGAAACCTCCAACGCGGGCCGTGGAAACGGCTCACATCGGCTGCCAGCGCCAGGGAATTTGCGACGTGCTCGAGGTGCTCCTCGTCCAGAATGCTGGTCGCGACGCGGACAGCGTTCGTTTTTCCCGTCGAAAACTTCGCTCCGGCATGGACCGCGATGCCGTGGGCGGCCAGCGTGACCATCGCGTAAGGTTCCGAAGCAACCGGAATGAGGACGCTGAGCCCATGTCCGGCGTCGATATCGACATTGCGTTTGGCCAGTTCGCCGGCGAGCCGTTCGCGACGGCCGCGGTATACCTCCTTCGCCTGCTCCACCAGGGCGGCCGTGGCCGGGTCTTGCAGCAGCCAGGCGGTGGCTGCCTGCAGGATGCGGCTGGTCCATCCCGAGCTGAAGCTGCGGTAGGACTGGATCTGCTCGACGATCGTCGCCGATCCGGACAGCACGGCGAGCCGCAGATCCGGGCCGTGGGTCTTGGAATAGGACAGGATATGGACGACGCGATCGGGAAAACGCCGGCCAAGCGAAATGCGCGGCGCCGAGGCAATATCGCCGACGCCGTCATCTTCGACAATCAGCACGTCGGTGCCGGCGAGCAGGTCGCCGATGACTTCCAGCCGCGCCGACGACATGCAGGCGCCGGTAACCGAATGGACGCGCGGCTGGAACAGGAACGCGACGGGCCGCTGCCGCAGAGCGTTGGCAAGTGCATCCGGCAAGGGACCGTCGCTGTCGCAGTCTACCGGGATGATCGGCACGTCGAGATCTTCCAGGATATCGAGCAGGCGAAGCGCCGTTGGGTTCTCGATGGCCACCGGCGCCCCCGGCGGGACCAGCGCATGCAGCAAGGTGTAGATGGCGTTGTAACCGCCATTGGTGGCCAGGAACGCGCCGGGATCGTACGGCCATGACGGGCGCACTGCGGCCTCCAGCTCGGGCAGGATGCGCACCCGCTCGTAGCTGTTGAGCTTTTCGGCGCGCGCACCATGCGCCAGCGCGATGTCGAGCGGCGGCAAGAGCCTCACATCGGGCTCCGCGATCGCCAGGTTCAGAACATCCTGTCCGTAATTGCCGCCGCTCATGTGGCGCTCGGGCCGGGCGGCAAAGCGGTTGCCCATGATCCAGGTGCCGTTGCGTCCGCGGCCGCCGATGATCTTGTAGCGCCGCAACTCGCTCCACGCCTGCGAGACCGTCGCCGGGCTGACGCCAAGCACATAGGCCAGATCGCGCACCGGCGGAAGCTTTGCGCCGACAGGCAGCGCGCCGCTTCTGATCAGCGCACTGGTCTCGCGCGCGATGCCGCGCATCGTGCGGTCGCCAAGGCGATCAGCGAACCATCCTGCATCGAAATCCATCGGCACCGCGACCATTAAAGCTAATGTTCAATAACATAATAACATTTGATCGGCCAAAAATAAACATTTACCAATCGCCGGTCAAACATAGCGTTGAAGTTCATGCCGATGCCCGTTTCCATCACTGTAGCCACCCGCGATTGGGACTATCTCACCCCTTTGGTGCTGGGTGACGTCACTTCGAGCCGCTTGTCGGTGAAGGTTGATCGTGTCGCCACGCTCATTCCGGATCTCGGTACCGATCCGAACTACGATGCGGCGGAGGTCTCATTCAGCCGTTATGTGTCGGCCATGGCTTCGGGCGTCGATACGGTGGTTGGATTGCCGTGCTTCATCATGCGCGGCTTTCGCCATCGCTGCATCATAACGGTCGAGACCAGCCCGCTGGAACGGCTTTCCGACCTTGCCGGCAAACGCATCGGCGTGACCGGCTGGCGCGATTCCGGTAACACATGGACGCGCGCGGCGCTTCGCAGGGAAGGCGTCGCCGTCGAGGATGCCTATTGGTTCGCCGGCAGGCTGACATCGGGGCACCCGATCGCCGACCGCCTCGACGGATTCGGCAGGCCGGGGCGCATCGAAGCAGCACCAGGCGAGCGCCCGATGATGGAGCTGCTGTCGCAAGGCGAGCTCGACGCCGTTTTCACGCCCTTCATGCCGGACGGCTTTTTCGGCCCGGCTTCCGGCTTCCGGCAAGTGCTGCGCGATTTTCGCGCGGCCGAACGCGCCTATTTCGCCGACGTCGGTTATGTCCCGGGCATGCATCTGGTCGCCGTCAAGGCCGCCCTGGTCAGGGAGCACCCCTGGCTGCCGCAGGAACTCGCCAGGCTGATCGACGAAAGCCAGCGCGTCTGGACGGGCAAGCGCCGAAAATATGCCGACACCTCGCCCTGGATCCTCGAGGAGCTGCTTCATGCGGGGCGCGACCTGCCTGCCTCCTGGAACGCCAGCGGCCTGCCGGCCAACCGGCGCATGATCGAGGATTTCGTCACCGAGCTCCATGCCCAGGGCATTCTGGCGGAACCGATTTCCGCCGAAGCTTTGTTTCCTTTCGAGGCCAGATCGCGGGCCACCGCAGCCTGACAACGCACAACGAAGAACACGAAGGAGAATGCCATGAGGACAATCAGCTTCATATTCGCCTCGCTCGTCACCATGCTGGCGCAGGCCAGCTTTGCCCAGGATATCCAGAAGCAATCGGTGAACGAGGATTTGCGGGCCCGGCTGCCGGAAGAGATCCGCACGGCGGGAAAGATCACAGCCGTCAACAACGGCTCGTTCCCGCCCTATGAGATCGTCACCGGCACCGAACTGTCGGGGGCGACCAAGGACATTTCCGACGCTATCGGCCAGCTGCTCGGTGTCGAGATCGATCATGCCTCGGTCGCCGGCCTGCCGGCTTTGCTGAGCGGCATCAATGCCGGCCGTTATCAGTTCGCGATGGGGCCTGTCGGCGACTATCCCGACCGGCAGAAATCCAACGACTTCATCGATTGGGTGCGCGAATACGTCGTCTTCGCCGTCGAGAAGGGCAACCCGCAAGGCATCACCTCGCTCGACACCGCGTGCGGCAAGCGCATCGCCGTCATGTCGGGTGGCTCGGCCGAAAAGGTCATCAAGCAGCAGGCGCAGAAATGCACCGAGGGGGGCAAGCCGGCCGTCGAGGTGCAATCCTTCACCGACCAGCCGAGCTCGATACTGGCCGTCCGGTCGAAACGCTCCGACGCATTCTTCTCCTCGCAGGCGCCGCTGACCTATTTCGTCGAGCAGGCGAAGGGCCAGCTGGAACTCGCCGGGGTCGGCCAGGCCAACGGCTTCAAGGACATCTATCAAGGCGCCGTCGTCAAGAAGGGCTCGCCGCTGGGCGGCGTGCTGCTCGACGCGTTCAAGATCCTGATGAAGAACGGCACCTACGCCGCGGTCATGAAGAAGTGGGGTCTCGAGAAGAACATGATCGATGCGCTAGGCATCAACCAGGGCCAGTAGAGGCTGCCATGACCGACGCCACCGCTGCCTACGCGGCCGGGCTGCCGCGACGTCCCGACGACGCGCTGCGCGACGTCAAACGAGCCCACCGGCCGTTTCCGCTCGTCCGGCTGGCGCTCTGGGCGTTCACCGTCGCCGTGGCAGCCGGCTTCGCCTATATCGTTGCAGTCAACCCGAATTTCGGCTGGCCGGTCGTCGCCCAGTATTTCTTCGATCCGACGGTCATGCAGGGGCTTTCCGTAACGCTCGGCCTGACGGTCGTGGCGATGATCCTGGGTATCGTGCTCGGCCTGCTGCTCGCCATCGCGCGCATGTCGAACGATAGGCTGGCATCCCTTCTCTCCGGCCTGTTCATCTGGTTCTTCCGGGGAACGCCGCTGCTGGTGCAATTGATCCTGTGGTACAACCTTTCGACGCTGTTTCCGCGCATTTCCATTGGCTTCGCCAGTTGGAACACCAACGACCTGATCACGCCTTTGACGGCCGCCGTTCTTGGTCTGGCGCTGAACGAGGCCGCCTACATGGCCGAGATCATCCGTGGCGGGCTGCTGTCGGTGGACAAGGGACAGGCCGAAACGGCTGAAGCCTTCGGCATGACCCGCGCGCGGTCCTTGCGGCGCATCATCATCCCGCAGGTGATGCGGTCGATCGTGCCGCCGACCGGCAATCAGCTGATCAGCATGATCAAGGCGACGTCTCTTGTCAGCGTCATCGCCATGGCCGACCTGCTCTACTCGGTGCAGTCGATCTACAACCGCACCTTCGAAATCATTCCGCTGCTGATGGTTGCAGTGCTGTGGTACCTGCTGATCACCTCGGTCCTCAATGTCGCGCAAGGCGCGATCGAACGCCACTACAGCCGCGGCGACCGCGGCGCGCGCGAGAAGACCGCGACCGCCACCCTGGAGGCCGCCAATGAGCGCGCATGACATGCCCCTGGTCCGGGCGCGCAACGTTCACAAGGCCTTCGGCCCGCTCGAGGTGCTGAAGGGCATTGATCTGGACGTCGCGCCTGGCGAGGTGGTGGTCATTCTCGGACCGTCCGGCTCCGGAAAGTCGACCTTCCTGCGATGCATCAATCATCTCGAGGCGATCGACCAGGGGTCGATCGAGGTGGACGGCGAGCAGATCGGTTACCGGCTGCACGACGGCCGCCTCGACAAGCTTTCCAAGCGGGCGATCGCCGCGCAGCGGCGCAAGATCGGCATGGTGTTCCAGCAGTTCAATCTCTATCCGCACATGACGACCCTGCAGAACGTCATCGAGGCTCCGGTCGGCGTTCACCGGGAGAACCGCAAGGAGGCGATCGGCTACGCCCGCGAACTGCTGACCCGTGTCGGTCTTGCCGACAAGATCGACGCCTATCCGCGCCAGCTTTCAGGCGGCCAGCAGCAGCGCGTCGCCATCGCCCGTGCGCTCGCCATCCGCCCGAAATTGATGCTCTTCGACGAGCCGACGTCGGCGCTCGATCCGGAGCTGGTCGGCGAGGTGCTCGCCACCATGCGCGATCTCGCCAGGCAGGGCTTGACCATGATCGTGGTCACGCATGAGATCGGGTTCGCCCGCGAAGCGGCGGATCGGGTGGTGTTCATGGACGACGGCAATGTGATCGAGGCCGGGCCTCCGGACGAGGTTCTCGCTAAACCCAGGCACCCGCGCACGCGGGCTTTCTTAAGCCGTTTCATCTAAAAGCAAAGCCGGCGCGGCACCTGCTCGGCCGGCAAAGGACCTCCCATGCCGAAGACCTCCAACCAGTTCGCCGACATTTCCGACTTCGCCGACAAGGCCGCCGAGCTTGCAGCGGCCCGCCAGCACCTGCACGCGCATCCCGAGCTTTCATTCCAGGAGCACGAAACGGCTGCATACGTTGCCGAACGGCTCGAAAGCTGGGGCTATGAGGTGACGCGCAATGTCGGCGGGCTCGGGGTCGTCGGCCGCCTGCGCCAGGGCAGCGGCCGCAGCATCGCCATCCGTGCCGACATGGACGCCCTGCCGATCACCGAAGCTACCAATCTCCCTTATGCCAGCCAGGCCAGCGGCAAGATGCACGCCTGCGGTCATGACGGCCACACCACGATGCTGCTCGGCGCCGCCGAATACCTGGCGCGCGCACGGCATTTCAACGGCACGGTGAACCTTATCTTCCAGCCGGCCGAGGAAGCCGGCAAGGGAAGCGGGGCGCAGGCGATGATCGCAGACGGCCTGTTCGAGCGCTTTCCCTGCGATGCGATATTCGGGCTGCACAACCACCCGGGCGCGCCGACGGGTTCGTTCCTGATGCGCGCCGGGCCGCTGATGGCGGCGAGCGATACCGTCACCATCAGGATCGCCGGGCGTGGCGGCCACGCCTCGCGTCCGCACCTGACGGTCGACCCGATCGTCGCTGCCGCCAACATCGTCATGACCCTGCAGACGGTTGTGTCGCGCAACGTCAACCCGATCGAGACGGCTGTCGTCACCGTCGGCACGATTCACGGAGGCACGGCCTCCAACGTCATCCCGGAACACGCCGAAATCACGCTGAGCGTCCGCTCCTTCTCGGCCGAGATCCGCGACACGCTCGAGCAGCGTATTCGCAATATCGCAGCACTTGTGGCGCAGGCGCATGGCGCAACGGTCGAGATCGGTTACGAGCGCGGCTACCCGGTGGTGGTCAATTCCGAGCGCGAGACGTCCTTTGCGACAGACATCGCGGTCGAACTCGTCGGTCAGGACAAGGTGTCCGTCTGCCCGTTGATCCCCGGCAGCGAAGATTTTTCTTATTTCCTCGAACACAAACCCGGTTGCTTCCTGCGCCTCGGAAACGGCGAGGATTCAGCCATCCTGCACAGCTCGAAATATGATTTCAACGACGGCAATCTGACCGTCGGCGCAGCGCTCTGGGCTCGACTGACCGAGAGATTCCTGGCCGCCTGATCCATACTTGCGGCTGGGATTGTCGATCGGCCGGTCGAGCATTATTGGGGCGACCGGCCGCGCGACGATGCTCAACGAATTCTCACGCATTCCCCCTCTTCGAATGCGATAAGAGCTTCGCTTTCAGACAAACAAAAAGTCACTCGTCGTCAGCGGGCTTGTAAAGTTTGCGAGAGTAACTTGATCGACTCCTGCGGTAATGATGGTGTCGGTTCCACTTTGCGCAATTGTGAGATCATCGAACGATTGCACGCCCTCCACGCCACTAAATACAATGTTGTCGCCTTGGGTCTGGCTGAAGTCGTAGATGGTGTTTTGGGTTCCGACCGTCATTGAACCATCGTCCTTGAATATGAATTGATCTCTGCCGCCCTGAGCCAGTTCGCTCAGTTGCCCGTCACCCCACATGTCGTTGATGACGGTGCAGCCGGGTGCCGCGCTCCCGGCGTACAGGGTATCGTTTCCGCCCAAAACCGAACCGGACATTTGTAGAGCGTCGCCGCACAGGAAGTTGCGGACCTGGCCGCTTTCGCTGTTGTGGCCCCCGGTAAGAATGTCGTTGCCGCCCCTGGCGGAACCGGACATAGCGAGGGCGTCGCCGTACAACTCGCTTAGAACATCCGGACCGGAGTTCCTGTCGCCGCCGGTCAGGGAATCATTGCCGCCCACAGCGCTGCCGAGCATCGTGACCGCATCGCCATACCCCAAATTATGAGTGCCTTGCAGCACGGCCACGTCGTCGCCACCGCGAGCGTGGTCGGACATGTTGGCGCCCGCGTCACCGTAGAAACTTATCCGGGACCCACCAGCGCTCGTGAAGGTGTCGTTGCCGCCCTCGGCGAAACCGGAAAGATCACCGCCCGCATCGCCATAGAGAGTTTTGCTCAGAAGAGCCCCACCCGTGTCCGTGTAATGGTCGTCGCCGCCCTGAGCATGGTCAGACATGTTGCCGCCGGCATCGCCGAAGAAAGTGTTGGTGGAAAAGAAGCTGCTCGTGAAGGTGTCGTTGCCACCCTTGCTGTGGCCTGACATATCGCCGCCGGCATCACCGTAGAAAATATTGACGGAGTCGGTCCGGCTCGTAAAGCTGTCGTCGCCGCCTTGCGCATGGCCGGACATGTTGGTGGCGGCGTCACCGAAGAAAGTGTTGGTGGCCTGTTGGGAACCCTGGAAGGTGTCGTTGCCGCCCTTGCTGTGGTCCGACATTTCGCCGCCCGCATCACCGTAGAAGGTGTGGGCAGTTCCTTGTTTGGTTTGGGTCAGGAAAGTGTCGTCACCCCCCTGAGCATAGCCGAACATCTTGCCACCGGCATCACCATAGAAGGTATCGACTACCTGCCTTGCCACTCCACTGTTGAAGGTATCGTTGCCGCCCCTGCTATGGTCCGACATATCGTCGCCCGCGTCACCAAAGGCAGTGGTGGTGGAGGATGACAGCCCCGTGGTGAAGGTATCGTCACCGCCCCGAGCAAAATTGAACAAGCTCCGAGCCGCGTCGCCGTAGAAGGTGTAGGTCGACGGTGCGGTTTCCGTAAAGGTGTCGTTGCCGCCTCTTGAGAAATCGAGCAGGCTGCCGCCAGCGTCGCCGGTCAAGATATTCGTATTCGGATCGCCTGTGAGGGCGTCATCGATACCCCACTGATGATCTGCTAGATCACCGGTAGTAAAGGGAACGCGTTTAGACATTATCCGCTCTCCTGTTGAGCCTACCCGTCCCATGGCAGCCGTACGATGTGAGGCAAAAACGAGCAATAATCCCGAATGGCTATGTCTTTAGGCGTAGGGATCGGTGCCTCGTTAACGGCGCGCTTGGCGGCAGCTTCTTGAGGCCGTCCTATTCCGGACTATCCCAGCCTTGCCCGAGCCTTCGCCGTCCAGGCGTTGAACAGCCGGTCTGCGACGATGCCGATGAAGGCGATGGCCAGGCCGGCGACGATGCCGCGACCGGAATCGGCCTTGGACAGGGCGATGAACACCTCCTGGCCGAGATCGCGCGTGCCGACCATGGCGCAGATGCGATCATCGCCAGCGCCATCAGGATGGTCTGGTTGACGCCGAGCATGATCTCGGGCAACGCCAGCGGCAGCTGCACGCGAAAGAAGGTTTGCCGCCTGGTGCAGCCCGAAACCTTCGCCGCCTCGATCAGCGCCGGCGGCACCTGCCGGATGCCGTGATTGGTGTAGCGGATCGCCGGCACCACGGCGAAGGCGACGGTGGCGATCATCGCGGTGACGTCGCCGACCCTGAACAGCATCACCACCGGAATGATGAAGCAGAACGACGGCAGCACCTGCAGCGTGTCGATGATCGGCGTGACGATCTTTTCGAAGCGGTCGCTGCGCGATGCGATCAGCCCGATCGGGATGCCGATCAGGCAGGCGACAAAGGCCGAGATGCCGCACAAATAGACCGTCGCCATGGTCTTTTCCCAAAGTCCGGTGGCGGCGCAGAACGCTGTCAATGCCGCGACCAGGGCGGCGAGGCGCAAGCCGCCGAGCTGGTAGCCGGCAAGGCCGAGGAGACACACCGCGCCCAGCCACGGAAAGCCCTCGCAGAAGGCGCGCACCGGGTTGAGCACATTGAGGATAAGCACCACGCGGAACGCTTCGATCGTGTCGAAGAAGTTGATGGTGATCCAGTTCACCGCCGCCTTCCACAAAGGCGCGGTGGTCAAGGTGATCGCTTTCGGCACCGCGGCAAAGGCCGGCACGAACAGGCCGAGCAGCGTGGTGACGGCGAGAATGGCGACGGCCAGCGTCAGATTGGGATAGCGTCGCCAGAAACTGGTGCTGGCCTGATGGCGGACATTGCCCTTGGCGTGATTGTGCGCGATCGCCTGGCTCAGCCGGTCGAGTGCAATTGCCAGCGCGACAATGGCGAGGCCAGCTTCCATGGCCTCGCCGACCTTGAGCGCGCGCAACGCCAAAAGCACGTCATAGCCGAGCCCACCGGCGCCGATCATCGAGGCGATGATCACCATATTGAGCGCCAGCATGATGACCTGGTTGACGCCGACCATCAATGTCGGCCGCGCCGACGGCAACAGCACCCGCCACAGTTTCTGCCGTGCCGTGCAGCCGGCCATCGCGCTGAAATCGTCGATCTCCGACGGCACCCGCGACAGGCCGAGCATCGTCGCCCGCACCATTGGTGGCGTCGCGAAAATTGCCGTCGCGATCATTGCCGAGACCGGGCTGTTGCCGAACAGAAGCAGCATCGGGATCAGATAGGCGAAGGTCGGGATCGTCTGCATCAGATCGAGGGCAGGGGAGATCAACAACCTCTCCGCCCAAGGCTTGCGCCATGCCCAGATGCCGGCGAACAGCCCGGTGACAATGCAAAACGGCACGGCGATCGAGATCAAGCCCAGCGTCAGCATGGCGCTGGTCCACTGCCCGAACAGCGCGATGTAGAGAAAACAGCCGCCGGCCAGCGCACCCAGCTTCCAGCCGCCGGCGGCGCGCCCGGCAAGGTAGGCGGCAGCGCAGACGCCGACCCAGGACAGGCGCGGCAAGACGATCATATCCGCGCCATGGCCGATCTTGAAATTCTTGGCCAGAAGAGCGAGCGCGAAATCAAGCGGCACGCCGAGCACCGCGGTGATCGAGCGGGTCAGCCAGGAGAAGTTCGACTTCACCCAGTTCATCAGCGCACCGACCCAGTCAGCGACGGGAACGATCGCGCCGGCCGGGTAATTGACCGCCCAGGGCAGGCTTTCCTGCAGCAGGAAGACAATAAGCACGGCGGCGAGCGCACAGGCCCAGATCGCCAGCCAGGTTTGAACCGGTCGGGGCCTCGCTGCGCTGGCGCTTGCCGTGACGGTCATCCGCCGGCCCCACGACGCTCGATGCCGGCGAGAAGATCGATCACCGCCTGCGGCGTGACTAAGCCGATCGGCTTGCCGGTGCCGTTGACCACCGCGAAGGGCTTGCCGGCAGAGACGATATCTGCCGAAAAACTTGATATCTTGGCATCCGGCGCGACCGTGCCGCCGTACTCGGCGCCGTCGCAGGCGCGCATCAGGCTGCGCGCCGAGATCACCTTGGCGCGGTCGACGTCGCGGGTGAATTCGGCGACATAGTCGGTCGCCGGGTTGACCACCAGCTCTTCCGGCGTGCCGATTTGGATGACCTCGCCGTCCTTCATGATGGCGATACGATCGGCCAGCCGAATGGCCTCGTCGAAATCATGGGTGATGAAGACGATGGTCTTGTGCAGCATGGTCTGCAGCCGCATCAGCTCGTCCTGCATCTCTCGGCGGATCAGCGGATCGAGGGCCGAGAACGGCTCGTCGAGGAACCAGATTTCCGGCTTCGTGGCGAGGCTGCGGGCGATGCCGACACGCTGCTGCTGGCCGCCAGAAAGCTCGCGCGGATAGAAATGCTCGCGACCGCGCAAGCCGACCAGCTCGATCACTTCCCGCGCGCGCGCCTCGCGCGTCGGCCGGTCCTGCCCCTGGATGCCGAGGGGGAAGGCAATGTTCTCCAGTACGTTGAGATGCGGCAGCAAGGCAAAATTCTGGAACACCATGCCCATGCGGTGGCGTCGCAGCTCGATCAGCGCGGCATCGGAAATCTTGAGCAGGTCCTTGCCTTCAAACTCGACCTTGCCGTGGGTCGGCTCGATCAGCCGCGACATGCAGCGCACCAGTGTCGACTTGCCGGACCCCGAAAGTCCCATGATGATGAAGATCTCGCCTTGGCGGATTTCGAGATCGACGGCGCGCACCGCGCCAACCAGTCCGGCAGCGGCGATGTCCGCCAGGCTGGCCTTGCCGTCGCGCCGGCGGATGAAATTGGCCGCGTCCGCCCCGAACAGCTTCCAGACATTGTGACAGGCAAGCTTTGTCGGGCGGGCATCGTTGCCCGCTTTCGCCGCCTGTTCAATCGTATCGGTCATGCGATCGTCCTTCTGGAACACGGGATCGCGACCCGGCCACGGATGGCCGGGTCGTCGGATTTCCAGTCAGACGGTCACTCGGCCCAGGCTTTCCAGTCGGCTTCGTGGGCGGCGATCCAGGCGGCGGCGACGTCTTCCGGCGTCTTGCCTTCGAGATCGATCTCGCCGCTCATCTTGTTGAGCTCGCCGGTATCGACCGTGTAGTTTTTCGCGACCTTGTAGGCGACAGGCCATTTGTCCTTCATGCCGGCCCAGGAATATTTCCAGATCTCGCCATGCGGCTTGCCGCAGTCATATTTCGCGTCGGGGTTCACACCCCATTTCGGGTCGGTGTAGCACTCTGTCGTATAGTCGGGGAATTCGACCCATTCGCCCTTGTATTTGGCCGGCGCCCAATGCGGCGAATAGATCCACAGCATGATCGGCGCCTTGCGCTGATAGGCCGAGTCCAGTTCGGCGAACATCGCCGCATCGGTACCGGCATGGATGACGGTGAAGGGCAGTTTCAGCGCCTCGACGCGTTCGTCGTCAAAACCTTCCCATGTCACGGGTCCGCCGAGATAACGCCCCTTCGGCGCGGTTTCGGCCGTCGAGAAGGCCTCGGCGCATTTCGGGTCTTTCAGCGCTTCCCAGTTCGGCAGGCCGGGGCATTTCTCTTTCATATATTCGGGAAACCACCATTCTTCCTTGGCCTTTGGTCCGAGCTTGCCGAGGCGTTCGGTCTGGCCCGTCGCGTCCGAGGCCTTCATCGCCTCGCCGGCCGTCGTGTCCCAGAATTCCAGGCCGACATCGATGTCGCCATTGGTCAGGCCGGTGGTCAGGCTGGAGAGATAGTCGGCGGTCGGGTACTCGACGGTGTAGCCGAGCTTTTCGAGGATGCCGCCGAGGATCTTGGCGTTCAGATTGACGCTGGTCCAATCGAACAGTGCGATCTTGATCGGGTCGTTGGATTCCGGCGCTGCCGCATAGGCCGAAGATGTCAGTGCGGCTGCGGCAAGTGTTAAGGCTCCCATTGAGAAATTCGAAATCATGCTCCGAAGTGACATGCTTGTTCTCCTGTCAAGCTCTGGTGGACGTTATCGTTAGTTCCCTTCTTGCGTCTTTTTTGATTGTGTTGGAAAAGCTGGTCGTTGTGCAAGACCATCGGCGCCACAATGCTGCCGAAGCGGATGCCGGCGCAAAGCGGGTGGTGCCCAAATTGGTGAAGATGTGGCGGGACCGGCCGCGTCATGACTGCCGAAGGATTGCTGCCAAGGCAGTCATCCACGGATCGATCGCCGGTCTTGAGGGGCAAACCATCAAAGTCCCATGATCTCGGCTGTTGGCTCGGCAACTCGCCCAGAGCCACTTTCATGAGATGAAATTATATATACCAACGTTCACGTCGCGCAACGATTAACGCCGGTGCCAATTTCACGGCCCGTTTTTTTGCATGGGCCCGTAGATGAGTTTGAAAAAAGCCAAGGTTGCCGGTCATCCCGTGTGCGAGCCGCGAGGACAGGGTACCGATACAATGCAGCAGACCAAAATGCCTTACTCCTTCGCCAACCGCGGGATCGCCGCCGGCTTGTGACCTTTCAACACCAGATCATTTCCGAGGCTTTCATGACCTCTTCCTTGAACAGACTGCGAATTGCTGTGCTCTTTGGCGGACGTTCCGCCGAACATGACGTTTCGGTGCTTTCAGCAACCAATGTCATGCGTGCGCTGCTGTCCGCCAAATACGATGCCCTCCCGATCTTCGTCACGAGCGAAGGACAGTGGCTGCTGAGCAGCTTCCAGGATGGTACGCTCGCAAAACCTGCGGCCGGCACGGAAGTTTGCCTGGTTCCGGGTGGGCGCGGACGGATGATGGCGATCCCGGCCGACGGCACGCCCTATGATCTGCCGAAGATCGACATCCTGTTTCCTGTCCTGCACGGCCCTCATGGCGAAGACGGCTCGGTACAGGGGGTGGCCGAGGTGGCTCGGGTGCCGCTCGCCGGCTGCGGCATCCTGGGTTCGGCAACCGCGCTGGACAAGGACATCGCCAAACGGCTCCTGGAACCGGCGGGGCTGCCAATCGCGCGCTCAGTGACGATCCATGAAGGTGCGGCGCCCGCCCTCGCTGCACTGGAAAGCGAACTCGGCCTGCCGTTCTTCATCAAACCGGCGCGTCAGGGATCGTCTGTCGGCGTCGGAAAAGTCCATGCCAGCCAGGAATTCGATGGAGCGCTTGCTGAAGCCTTCCGGCACGATTGCAAGCTGTTGGCCGAGGAATTCATTCGTGGGCGCGAGATCGAATATAGCGTGCTGGAGGACCCGGCAGGCGACCTGTTCGTCTCGCGGCCAGGCGAGATCGTGCCGGCCGAAAGCCACGATTTCTACAGCTACGATGCCAAATACATCGACGAGAACGGCGCGGCACTTAAAGTGCCGGCCGAACTGCCGCCGGGGGTCGAGGCAGCCATGCGGGACGTGGCCGCAAGGGCTTTCAGAGCCGTCGGCTGTGACGGGATGGCGCGCGTCGACTTTTTCCTGACACCGGACATGCAATTCCTGGTCAATGAAATCAACACCATCCCCGGCTTCACCGATATCAGCATGTATTCCAAGGCAATGGCGGCGAGCGGCGTCAGCTATTCCGAAATCATCGACCGGCTCGTGGAGCATGGATTGGCACGGGCCGGCCGACCGGTCTGAACGCAGCGAAGGGGCTTTCAGATCCCGGTGGATGGTACGTTGGCCCGCGCCGCCGCTCACGACATGATCAGGCCGCCATCGACGTTGATGGTCTGGCCGGTGATGTAGGCCGCATCGTCGCTGGCCAGAAAGCTGACCAGGCCGGAGACATCCTCGCCGCTGCCGGCGCGGCCCATCGGGATGTTCTTCACCCATTCGGCCATCAGCTCGCCGGGCTTGTAGTCGCCCATCAACTTGCCCCATGCGGCATCGTTATAGGCCCACATATCGGTGTCGATGATGCCGGGGCAGATCGCGTTGACGGTGATCTTCTCCTTGGCCACTTCCTTGGCCAGGCTCTGGGTGATGCCGACGACGCCGAATTTCGAGGCCGCATAATGCGGCGTGTAGATAAAGCCCTGCCGCGCCTGGCCGGATGCGGTGTTGATCAGCCGGCCGCCGTCGCCATGCTTGCGGATGCGCGCGATCGCCTCCTGGCAGCACAGGAACACGCCCTTGGTGTTGACCGCCATCACCTTGTCCCATTCGGCCTCGGTCATCGCCTCTATCCTGGCGATGGTGATGACACCGGCATTCTGTACGGAGATGTCGACGCGGCCGAACTGTTGCTCGGCCAGGTCATAGAGGGCGACGACCTCGTCCTTTTTGGTCACGTCCATGCGCAGCGATGCGACCCTGGCGCCCGTAGCCTTGAGATCGGCGGCGACCTCTTCGACGCGCGGGTCGATGGCGCTGACGACGACCGCGGCACCTTCCGCCGCGAAGCGCCTGGCCATTGCCGCGCCAAT
Source organism: Mesorhizobium sp. M0019 (assembly GCF_040323975.1). Taxonomy (NCBI): domain Bacteria; kingdom Pseudomonadati; phylum Pseudomonadota; class Alphaproteobacteria; order Hyphomicrobiales; family Phyllobacteriaceae; genus Mesorhizobium; species Mesorhizobium sp. M0019. Next base: position 184,600 of record NZ_JAMYVK010000005.1, read on the forward strand.
GCCGCCGCTGGCGCCGGTGATGACCGCCGTTTTTCCCAGGAATCGCTTCTGCATCTTTTCTCCTACCAGCAGACGAAGCCGCCATCGACGATCAGGTCGATGCCGGTGACGAAACTCGAGGCGCGGCTGGCCAGGAACACGGTCGGGCCGACCATCTCTTCCGGCGCCGCCATGCGGCCCATCGGCGTGTCGCGCTCAAAGATCCTGACCTGGTCGGCGACCTCCGGCCGCTTGTTCATCGGCGTCAGCGTGTAGCCGGGGCTGACGATATTGACGCGCAGGCCGCGATCGGCCCATTCCATGGCGAGGCTCTTCGACATGTGGATCACCGCGGCCTTCGACGAATTGTAATGCGCCTGAGTCAGGCCGCGATTGACGATCGAGCCCGACATCGACGCGATGTTGATGATCGAGCCCTTGCGCCGCGTCAGCATGGCGCGGGCCTCGGCCTGGCAGGATAGGAACACGCCGCTGACATTGACGTCATAGAGCTTCTGCCATTTCTCCAGCGACAGCGTCTCTGCCGGCTCAGCTCCGGCGACGCCGGCATTGTTGACGGCGATTGTCAACGCGCCGAGTTCCATCTCCGTACGCTCGATCGCGGCCGCGAGATCGGCCTCTGAAGTCACCGTGCCGTTCAGCACCAGCGCCTTGCGGCCGAGTGCCGTGATCCGGTGCGCGGTCTCCTCCAGCCCGCCTTTCGAGGCGTGGCCGAAGCAGGCTATGTCGGCGCCGGCCCCGGCCAGCCCAATGGCGATTGCCTGCCCGATGCCGCTGCCGGCGCCTGTCACAAGTGCCACGTCACCATGAAGGTCGAATAATTCCATCGTCGGTCCCTCTCCTCCAACCGCCGTCCTCCGGAAATAAAGGGGCGCCAACTCTGTTGCTGGCGCCCCGCGCGGTCTGGTGCCCGGGAGGATACCACCTGCTGCGCTTTGTTTCGATGGGCTGTTCCTAGCTCGTGGCGAGTTCCATCACGGCGATATTGCTTGCTTCGCTGCGGTCGAGAATGCCGCGTTGCCGGCCGCGGCTCAGCACCAGCACGCGATGCGACAGGCCGAGAACTTCCTCGAGGTCGGAGCTCACCACCACCACCGCCATGCCGGAGCGGGCAAGGTCGGCGATGACATCATAGATCGCGGCGCGTGCACCTACGTCGATGCCGCGCGTCGGCTCGTCCAGGATGAATACCTTGGGCGGGCGCGACACCCATTTGGCGATGATCACTTTCTGCTGGTTGCCGCCGGAGAGCTTGCTGACCGCCTGGTTCGGCCGGCCCTTGACGCCGAGCCGGCGAATGCCGGCCTCGGCGAATTTCTGCACCGCCTTCGGGAACACCCAGCCATTCGGCGCGACATGGTCGAAATTGCCGATCGCCAGGTTCTCGCCGATCGTCTGGTCGAGCACCACGCCCTGCGCCTTGCGGTCTTCCGGTACCAGGACGACGCCGGCCTTGATCGCCGCCGCCGGGCCATTGAGATGCACCGGCTTGCCGGCGACGCGCACCGATCCCGATGAGATCGGATCGGCACCGGCGATCGCCCGCACCAGCTCCGTGCGTCCGGCGCCGATCAGCCCGGCAATGCCGAGGATTTCGCCGGCCCGCACTGAAAAGCTGACATTTTGAAAGCTGCGTTCCGGCGAGGACAGGTTCTCGACCTCGAGCAGCGTGTCGTTGCCCGGCGCCGATACCGTAGGGAACATCCGCTCGACACTGCGGCCGACCATTTGCTCGACGACAGTGCGCACCGGAATGTCGGCGCGCTCGTGCCGGGCGACGATGCGCCCGTCGCGCATCACCACCACGCGATCGGCGATCTGGGCGATCTCGTCCAGCCGGTGGCTGATATAGATGAAGGACATGCCTTCCGCCTTGAGCTTGCGGATCTGCTGGAACAGGAGCTCCGTTTCCTCGCCGCCAAGGGCTGCCGTTGGTTCGTCGAAGATCAGCAGCTCGGCATTGAGCGTCAGCGCCTTGGCGATCTCGACCTGCTGCTGGGCGGCGATACGCAGCGTGCGCACCTTGCGCTCGGGCGAGACATCGAGGCCGAGGCGCTTCAATTGGGCCGATGCCCGTGCATTCATTGCCGCGCGGTCGATGCGGCCGCCACGCATCGGCAGGCGCCCGACATAGACGTTTTCGGCGACCGACAGATCGGGCAAGAGCTTCAGCTCCTGGTGGATCATGCCGATGCCGGCGTCGATCGCCGCGGCAGGATTGGCGGGGGAATAAGCGTTCCCCCGCCAGGTGATGGTGCCGGCATCGGGTTTCGTCGACCCGGCGATGATGTTCGAGACAGTCGACTTGCCGGCGCCGTTTTCGCCAAGCAGCGCCACGACCTCGCCCGGCCGCACCTCGAAGCTCGCATCGGCCAGGACCTGCACCGGCCCGTAGCTTTTGCAGAGGCCGCTGACGACGAGCCCGTTATGGGGGCTGTGCGTGTGGTGAGGATCGGTGGACATCGTTGCGCTCGTCGATTGCCGGACTGGTCTCAATCAGGGATGCTTGGCGATGAACTGCTCGACATTGTCCTTGGTGGTCAGCGTCGCATCCTGCAGCTGTTCGGCGGGAATGGTCTCGCCGGCCACCAGCTTGATTGCTGCATCGACGGCGAGCCGGCCCATGCCCTGGGTTTGCTGCGTCGCGGTCACGTCGAAGACGCCGTCCTTCAGTGCCTTGAGCGCCGCCACGTCGCCGTCGAAGCCGGCAACCCAGACCTTGTGGCCGGGATTGGCGACCTTGACGGCCTGCGCCGCACCGAGCGCCAGCGCGTCGGCCTGGCCGATGACGATCGACACGTCGGGGTGCGACTGCAACAGATCCTGCGTCAGCTTGAAGCCTTCGTCCTGGTGCCAGCCTTCGCTCCACAATTCTCCGACAACCTTGATGTCGGGATAGCCTTTCAGCGCTTCGCCGCAGCCCTTCGAGCGGTCGACTTCGGGCGTCGTGCCCTTCTGGCCGTGGATGATGATCAGCTCGCCCTTGCCGCCGGCCTGCTTGGCGATGTAGTCGCAAACCGCCTTGGCCGATGCCACGCTGTTGGTTGCGATGAAGGTATCGCCGGGCGCGCCATCGGCGTTGCGGTCGACATTGACGACTGGGATACCGGCAGCCTTGGCGGTCTTGGTCGGCACGGTGGCGGCGGTGGCGCCGGCTGGAATGTAGATCAGCGCATCGATGTTCTGCGTGATCAGGTCCTGCACCTGGCTGACCTGGGTCGCCGAATCGCCCTTGGCGTCGACGGTGACGACCTCGATCCCCTTTTCCTTGCCGTAGGCTTCGACGGACTGCTTGATCTGGTTGAAGAAGTCGGCCTGCAGATTGGCGACGGCGAGGCCGAGCTTCTTGGCCTCCTTGGCCGAGGCCATGTCGGACAGGCCAAGCAGCGGGATGACGGCCGCGGCGGCAAGCAGCAATGAACGTTTGGTCAGCATGTTTATTCCTCCGTTGATGTTCAATCTGTCCTGCCCGCGCATCGCGGCGCCCCTTGGCCGAACAACTCCCAGTTTCGGATCACCGATCCGTTTTCGCCCGAATATCGGGGCGAATCTCATTGAGCCCAATTCTTCATTGTGCCCCATCCTTCATTGTGCTCGGCGCCGCCACGTGTCGGTGGCCACCGCCAGCGCGATCACCACGCCGATAACCACTTGCTGGATGAAGGGCGAGACACCGAGCAGGTTCAGCCCGTTGCGCAGCACGCCGATGATGAGGACGCCGATGGCTGTGCCGCCGATCGAACCGACGCCGCCCGACAGGCTGGCGCCGCCGATCACCACCGCCGCGATCGTGTCGAGTTCGTAGCCAAGGCCGGAGCTCGGCTGGACGGAATCGAGCCGGGCGGCAAGCACGATGCCGGCGAGACCGGCCAGCACGGCGCAGATCGCATAGACCCAGTTTGTCAGCGACTTGACTGGTATGCCGGACAGCCGGGCGACTTCGGCGCTGCCGCCGATTGCGTACAGGCTACGGCCGGTAGCGCGATAATTCAGGAAGATCGCGAAAATGACGGCAAGCACGATCATCAGCCCGACGGTGACCGAGAGGAATCCGAAATGGCGGATTATCGACAGGCTGGTGAACCAGTCGGGAAAGCCGACGATCTGCGAGCCGTCGGTGATCATGTTGGCGAGGCCGCGCGCCACCGACATCATCGCCAACGTGGCGATGAAGGGCGGCAGCTTGGTGACCGTCACCAGCAGGCCCGAAACCAGACCGCAAAGGCCGGCGACGACGAGGGCTGCGGCGATGCCGGCCGGCAGGCCGAGATTGAGATAGTCCGGATGGGCGACGAAGCCCATCACCATGGAAGCCAGCGCCAGCACCGAGCCGACGGACAGGTCGATGCCGCCGATCAGGATGACCAGCGTCATGCCGATCGCCATGATGCCGAGCACAGTGACCTGGTCGAGCACGTTGAGGATGTTGCGGATGGTCAGGAACGTGTCGGTGGTCAGCGAGAGCGCCAGGCACAGCAGAACCAGCCCGATCAGCGGACCCATGGTTCCGGCAAAGACAGCTGAAAACCTTGCGCCCGCCGTAGCCTGCGCGCCAGAGCCTGCCTTCAACTCGCCTGCCTTCAAATTGCTTGCGTCGTTGCTCACAGCCACTTTGTCTCCTCCACAGCAATCCGGCGCTGCATCACCGGGCCACTTTGTTCACCAGGCCCCTCCCTGTGAACAATTTATCTTTAACATGCAATTTTGTTCAGCTAAACTGTTCGTCGGAAAATTGTCAAGGCCTGCGGCTTCATTCGACGACGGGTTTGCGCTGTCCGCCGGTTTGCCTTACGCAAGGTCTCGGAAATCTTGGGCATTTCGAAGTCGCCGGATTGGAATATCATGAGCAGAGCCGGCGGCTGCGGCAAGGCAAACAGATGACGATCGTAGAGAACGAAAGAGCCCCGCGCTTCCCCGACGCCGAACTCAAGGCTCGCGCCGCCTGGCACTATTATGTCGAGGGTCTTACACAGGAGCGGATTTCCGAAATTCTCGGCGTCGGCCGCATCAAGGTGCATCGCATTCTCTCCGCCGCCCGCGAAGAGGGTGTCGTCCAGTTTCGCATCCGCGACAGCGTCGTCGAATGCGTGATTTTGGAGGAAAGCCTCAAGCAGCGGTTCGGGCTCAGCCAGGCTGTTGTGGTGCCGTCGGCGGCCGACCGAAGCAACGCGCCGCTGATGATCGGCCACGCCGCCGCCGCCTACCTGGCCGACCATGTGAATGCCGGCGATGTCATCGCACTGGGCTGGGGGCGGACACTGAAATTCGCCATCAATGAATTGCCGCGGCGGCCCATCGCCAGGACGACGGTGGTTTCGATGCTTGGCGGCCTCACCCATGCCCAGCCGCTCAACCCGACAGAAAGCGCCTGGGATTTCGCCGAAAAGATCGGTGCGGAGTGCTTCCTGCTGCCGGTGCCGGTCTATGCCGACAGGCCGGAGCAGCGCGACGCTTTCATGAGCCAGCGCAGCGTTCAGGACGTCGTCTTCCGTGCACGCCGGGCAAACATCGCCGTGCTCAGCGTCGGCTCGTTTTCCAACGACAGCCCGATCGCCAATTACGGCTTCATCAAGCCAAGCGAACTCGAGGAATTGCAGGCGGCCGGTGCCGTCGGCGATATTCTGTGTCATTTCATCGACGCCGAGGGCCGCCCGGTCGACCACGAGGTCAACCGCCGCGTCTGCGCCTATCCGCTGCAGGATCTGTCGGATATCCCGAGCATCATCCTGGTGTCGGGCGGCAGCGAGAAGGTAGCGGTAATGCGGGCTGCGCTCGCCAACACCAAGGTATCGGTTCTGATCACCGACGAAGACGCGGCAAAGGGGCTGCTCAACCGCTAGAGCGGCGGACTTTCATGTGAGTCCATACCCTGCGGCTGCGAAGTAATTTCTGCATTCTATTGGAGAGAAGAGATTGCAGAT
>NZ_JAMYVK010000006.1:0-189387 GCF_040323975.1 Mesorhizobium sp. M0019
GCTATGATGCGCTCGACGCGGCTCCAGCTGGCGGCCCCATCCAGGAACTCCTTGAACCTGCGGACCTTGTTCGTCTTCGGTGACGCTTCAAAGCGCGCCGTCGTGCGGGCTTCCAGGTCCGCGACATGCTTGCGCAGGGTCGTGGTGGGCGGTACGCCGAGGATGAAGTCGACATCGTTGGCGCGGCACCAGTCGATGATCTGCGGGCTGCAATAGTGACCGTCGGCCCGGATCAGGATCCGGATGTTCGGCCAGTTGCTCCGGATCGCCCGCACGAGGCGGCGCAGGTGAGCGCGGATCTCAGCCCCACTTGGCCGCTTGGCCGGTCGCAGGACAGCAGACACGAACCGGCCGTCGCCATCGAACACAACGATCGGCTGGAAGCCGTACTCGTCGTGATGGGCATTGAAGAGGCGGAGCTGCTGGTTGCCGTGCACGGCGTCAAACGTGTCGTCGATGTCGAGCACGATCCGCTTCGGAATCTGCCGGAAGGAGGCGCAGTAGAGGTCGACCATCGTCCGGCCCATGGCGAGCAGCGAGCGCACATCGGGTAGGTTCTCCAGCCGACACATCGTCGATTGCGACGCCAGATCCCGACCCGAAGGGGGCGCATCCTGGGCCATCTTGAAGACCGGGTCGGAACGCAGCCGGTTGGCGTCGTTGCCATCCTCGTAACCGGCGGCGATCATCTTCATGCGGAAGCCGATCATATCTGCAAAGTTGTGGATGACCTGGTCCGGGCTGCGTGGATCATCGATGCAGCGCGCCAGACGGTCGGCCACCCGCAGTCGTTTCTCCACCTCTGCTAGAGCCAGAACGCCACTGTCCGACGACAGCATGCCGCCGTCGAAACGGGCGACGACGGACTTGCCGCCGACAGATGACAAGCCGCTCAGCGGCAGCGTAAGATCATTCATGGCGGGTGTGGTCTCCGGAAATGATTCGGATCGGCCTTAGCAACCAAATTCTACGTCATTTCAACGGCTTGAACCACATCCGCCAACCCACCGTGAATTTTTCAGGCTAACTCGACTGCTTTGTAAGTTATAGGGCGGTTTCCAGCCTTAAGTCGTGTCCCCGCAACCACTTTTGTCATAGTACGCTAACCGTCCCGGTCTGACCGGGGCGGTTTTTTGCGTTTCGTGAATTTGAAATGCCTGAAATGTGGGGGCGCCTGCGGCGCAAGATTGTGGCCCACATTTGCCAAAGGCACCCGATCAACTGGATCGAAGAGGTACTGCCATGGCACCGGTCCCATGGGTTATCGGTGTGGTGAGGTCACTCCCTCGGGGGCGTATCCAAAAAAAGGGTGGACCCTTCGCATTCCTTTAAAGCGATGGAGGTTGCCGTTGGTAGTGGGTCTCGGAGCCATCGAGCACCTGAACACCCGTCGACACAAAGGATGCCCCCTCGATTGCGTCCCGAGTCTCGAACGTGCGGTGTAGCTGCTACCAAGCTGCCGCAGAATCGTGTGCCGCGGTCCTGTACCGAAAGTTAGAGCGCCGGCTGCGCAGTGATAGGCGTCGAGCCTTGGCCGCCCCGCTTCCAGTACGGCATACTCCATCCAGGGTTAGGGTGCCGACCCGCAAAGCGGCGGAATATGTGCGGCACCGCCGTGTCGAAGGCTGCTCGGGGGAGTGTACGGGGAGTGTCGGAGAAAATTCAGGCTCCACTGGCAGCCCTTGAGCTCGCTTGACGAGTGATCGCGCCGACGCGTGTGGCGCGACAATTCTGATGAGAAGCGCGCGACAATCTGGATGAGAATCTGGTGTCGCGGCGGAGGTGATGATCGCGGCATTGATTGTCGCGCCCAAGAGGGTTTGTCGGCTTGATTGTCGCGGCGCGTCAATCAGCGACGCTGTTGGCGGGTGTGGCATAGGACGCGGGGCGTCCAGGGCCACGCTTTCGCTCCATGGCCTCGCGGCGGAGGATCAGGAGATGGAACTTGTCGAGCTTGGCCAGAGCGCTCTCGAGCGCCAGGTCTCGCCGTGTCGTCTGAAGCTTCTGGACGAGGTCGGTTGTTCTGGTGAAGAGTACCCGCCAGCCATTCTCGATAAGCGCAAGGCCGATGGCTGAAGCGAGATGGCTTTTGCCGCCGCCGGGCGGGCCGAACAGAAGCAGGTTCGCCCCCTTCTCCAGCCAGCTGTCGCCGGCGGTGATCGCCATCACCTGGGCCTTGGAGATCATCGGCACGGCCTCGAACGCGAAGGTGTCGAGGGTCTTTCCCGGCAGGAGGCGGGCCTCGGCGAGGTGGCGTTCGATGCGGCGGCGGTCGCGTTCGGCCAGTTCATGCTCGGTGATCGCGGCCAGAAAGCGGGCGGCGGGCCAGCCTTCCTTGTCGGCCTGTTCGGCGAATTGCGGCGACATGAGCTTGATGGCCGGCAAGCGCAGTTCATTGAGGAGCAGGCTGAGCTTGGCGGTATCGACAGTGGTGTTGGTCTTCATGCCGCGTCTCCCGTCAGGCTGGCGCCGAGCAGGGCTTCATAGGTATTGAGCGGCGCAAGGCGCACGACGACATTCGGCAGCCGGGAGGGATCGGGGGCGAAGCGTTCCCGCAAGGCGGCCATGTCGGGCAATCGACGCGCCTGCAGCGCGGCATCCAGTTGGTCGGCCAGTTCGCTCGCGCAGGCGCGCTCGTGAGCCATGGCGAGAAGATCCACCATGAAGCGGCAGGCCTGCCGCTCCGGCAGCCGCTCCATGAGCATGTCGAAGGTGTGCCGATACGCCTCGCGCGGAAAGAGCTGGTCGCGATAGACCAGGTTCAACAGCGCCATCGGTTTGCGACGCAGCGAATGGATGACATGCCGGTAATTGACGACCTGGTCGTGTTTGCCCGATGGAGAGGCACGTCCGCGCGGCAGCGTCACGAGAAGGGTGCCGCCGATGAAGATGTCCAGCCGATCGTCGAAAAGGCGCACCCTGAGTCGGTGGCCGATCAGGCGCGAGGGCACGATGTAGAACACCTTGCGCAGCGTGAAGCCGCCCGATGAGGTGACGCGCACGGTGACCTCCTCGTAGTCGGATGTGCGCCGGACGGGCAGTTCCTGGAGCTCGGCGCGCTCGATGTCGATGCGCTTGGAATTGCGGGCGTTCACACGGCTGACGATCTCGTCGACGAAGCGGCGGTAGCAGGCCAGATCGCCGAAATCGCTCGATCCCTCTCATCAGAGCCGCGTCGTCGATCGCCCGCTTGAGATGGCCATGCGGGCCTTCGATGGAGCCGTTCTCATGCGCGATGCCGCGATTGTTGCGGGAAGGGGTCATGCCGTAGTGGCCGCAGTTCGTCGTAGCGGCGCGTCAGGTCCTCCCGGGCGTCCTTGTCCAGGTTGCGGAATGCCGCCGAGACTGTCGCTGCGATGCTCGCGGGGAGCCCCGCCGAGCGACCACAGCGCGTTCTGCAGGCCTTCCGCCAAGGCGACGAAGCTCTCGCCGCCGAGCACGACACACGACATGAGCGTGCTCGAAGCCGGAATAGGCGAGCCGGAAATGATAGAGCCGGTGGTCGAGCGGCTGGCCGGCGATCGTGATGCCGGCTTTGCCCATGTCGGTGAAATCCGACAGGCCGAGGCGGCCGGGCTCATGCACCTGTCGGAAGATGACCTTCTGCTCCGCGCCGTGGGCGGCGCGCCAGGAGCGGACGCGCCGCTCCAGCGTGCGGCGAACGCCGTTGCCCAGATCGGGGTGGCGGCGCAGCATCTCCTCGAAGATAGCTATCGCGCGAATGCCGGGCGCCGCTTGCAGCATCGGCACGACCTCGGTCTGAAAATATCGGCAAGCGGATCGGCACGGCGTCGTTCCCGCCGCGCCTTCTTCTGCGAGGGCAGCCTCGAATCCTTCTCGATGCGATAGGCCGTGGCTGTGCTGATCGACGCCTTTGCCCCCACGACGGCTGTCGAATTGGTCTGACGGAACTTCATGTAGAGCCTCATCTGGTGATCGGTTACGTGGCGGCCGGGCACAAAGTGATTCCTCCAAATCGGAAAAACCACCGGCATACCCGGTCGACCGCGATCGCCAGACAAACGCCCCCGAAAGGCAGCGGCGCTGGCGGCATTCTCATCTTGATTGACGCAACGCTCGCAGCTTCATTGTCGCGCCGCAGACGCGGCTGTTTGAACCCCCTGAAGGCGGTTGTGTACGGAACACCTAAGAGCAGGGACCATCAGAATCGCGAGACGGATGTATCTCTCATTCGCGGGGCAACCGCCGCTTCGGCGAGGCTCCGGGGCTTATCTCCCCAACCGTCAGCGGTCGCCGTACCGGCATATGAGCCGCGAGAATGCAATCCAGCGAGATTTAGGACAACACCTTCGCCGCCAGCCTCGACGCTGATGGGCGAAGGAGATAGCACGCTGTTTAGATACGAGCTCCCGCCGAGAACGCTGCGGGAAAGCTCTACCAAATTTTCATCTGCGGTGAGTCCCGACTGGAGCGCGGCTGCCGCGTCCCGATTTGGCAAGTTGCGCCACCAATCCTTATCAATGTCGCCGTCACCACCATCGATAGGGTTGGGCGTTTCGGTGGACGGCTTCGGGGGGTCATTGTTGATAGGCTCGTCGGTTCCTTCCGTAGTCGCTTCGCCGTTGACGACCATTTCATCATTTGTGAGCGTCGGTTGTTTATTGGACGGGGCGTCTTTCGGACTATTTGATGCTGGCGCATCGACACCGCCGGTCGTCGGCTCGCCGTCACCGGTACCGCCCTCATGTCCGTAATCAATTCCATTGCCGGATGGACGATACTCCGGCTGACCGGAAGGATGCCCAGCGCCCGACGAGTTGCTGCTGGATGATCCACCATTCGATGAACTATTGCCCCGATTGCCGCTGCCTTGGGAGCTGTCGCTTGGCGTCGATGACGCGTCTCCCGGAAATTGGAGCAACCCTTCTACCAGCAACCCACCCACAGCCTTCCTGACTAGATAGCCGAAATAGCCTTGTGCCGGAATTCCAGCTGTCAGTCGGTAAATTCCGTACGACGCAGCAACAACAACCAGTCCATTCGCGCCAACACTGGCGGGGTAATTTTGATCGTCGCCATCAAAAGATGATGGCGGAGTCCAGGTGGAAAGGTTCCCAAGATACGATCTAGGATCCGGCGTCCAAGGAAATGACGCCTGCGGCCCGATCTCAACCGGCCCCGGCGGTGGATCGGTGTCGGCCATGATCTGGCCTGTCTTCGCATCGTACAAGGAAGAGTTGCTTATGCTTAGTTCCGCATCGCCATCGTAAAGCCGGCCATAAGAGAGAAGGGGGTTGGCAGTAGCGAAGGAAACCTGTTCGTCGGTATGGTGATTGTCGCGCATCGTCAGGACCGGTTGACCAAATGCATCGTACCTATATCCCTCAAACACTCTGGAGCGCTCGTCTAATAGGCCCGTAATCGACCCCCGCCCGTCGAGTACATAGCAGTAATCAGTAGATACCGTGTTGGAGGTAAGGCTCAGTTTCAGCGGCTCGTTATTTCGAGCCCCGTAGGTGACGCTTTTAGCAAGCTTGCCATCGATCCACTCTTCGATCAGTTGATCGCCGTTCCATACACGGACGAATTCGCGGGCACGGCCGTCCTTTGTGAGACGTTTCAGAACTTGACGATTGTTCGTATCGTAAGCGTACTCAATGGTCTCGGCGATCATCCCGCTACGAGCCAGAGTATCAATTCGGATAAGCCTATTAGCGTAATCGTAGCTGAACTTCTTCGAACGTCCTTCTCCGGTTTGATCTTCTTCCAACGTGCGATTGCCGTTCGCATCATATTCGAAGCGGTACTTCCCGAGCGACAGGTAAACGTCTCGCTCGTTAGCAACTCCGACGTCTTGTTCTAGCGTCTGCCCATGTCCATCGCGTGTTATCTTCGATTGCCATGTTCCGGAACGGCTTAGCTTGTAGATGACTTCTGTTTCCCCGCGAATGTCGAACTTGGCCGAACGCGCAGCCCCATAGCTGACGGAAACCAAGCGACCGGAATCATCATAGATCAGGTCCTGCGAATACCTCGATTCAAGTTGCAGTTGATCCTCTCTAATGACATTGCCGGATACATCGTAGGTGTACGTGGACTCTCCAATAATCTTTCCAGAGTCGCCCGCCTGATGAGTGATGCTGCGCAACCGATCTCTACCGTTCTCAAAGACATAAGTCGATCTGAGAACATTGCCCGACCGTCGCTCCTTGATCTGCGTGCTTGATGCGTAACTATACGCCGCTACCAATTGTCCATCGCGGATCTCGGTAATCCGCTGTTGTGCGTCATACGATTTGCGAACCTCGCGTCCACCAGGATACAGCAAACTGACGCAATTTCCTGCTGAATCATAGGCGTATCTTAGCACCTTTCCCGACTGGGCCTCGGACAGGACGCGAGACAGTGAGTCGTAGTGTCGCAGGGTGATTGCGCTGTCGGTCGACGCGCTGACAAGCCGGTTGAGTCCGTCGTAGGAAAACTTTTCGATCGTCGGTGTCGCAAGGTCTCCCCGCGTAATACTGCGTTCTACCAGCCGATCTTGCTCGTCGAAGCGATTCGTGACTGTGGTCGTGTTCGCGTCGACTTTGCGAACTACATTTCCATTCGCGTCCCGCTGAAAATTCTTAGCCGTGCCATCTGCGAAGACCACACTACTCAGCAAGTTGTTGGAATCGTATCCGTACCTCGTAGAATGATTTGTACCGTTTGTATATGCTGCGAGCCTGCCGTTGTCATCCCAGTCGAGGCGCTGCGCGAGAATCTGCTTTGATTGCCTCGCGCCACCAATCGGAGGGGTCTCCGTGACGGTCACTCTGCCTGACCTACGACCGAACTGGTCGTGCAACTGTTTCGTAGAAGTGTCGACCTGATTCTTGTGCTCCACCACGAGCCCAAGAGAATTATAGGTGAATTGCTCCGGCGGCTCGTTGTCAGTCGAGCGCGTCACAACACGGTCAAGTTCATCGAACCGTTGATTGAGGATATGTAGGAGTCGTCCCGTCCCTCCATCTTGCGTCGGTCCATGCCTCTCGAGGCGAATAGGATTGCAATTCTCATCGTATCGAACGGATAGCGACTCGCCCGTATCATCGGCTAGAGAGACGAAACGATCGGCTCCGTCAAAATGCAGCTGCAATACTTTTCCCGCCTCATGCCGCACCTTCGATGGCAGATGTCCATCGTATTCGATCGCCGCCGATACCAACCCGTCTTTGCCACACAGCGTGCTTTGGCCAAGAGAAGCGCCGGTCAAGGGATCGTTCCATGCACGATCCAATCGAACCAGTCGATTTAGCTCATCATACTGAAACCAAGTTTCCAGAAGCGGCACGCCTTGTTTGGCAAGAACGTCTCCTAACTCATTCGCGACAAGAAAGTCACCGTATACCTGAGCGCGAATAACGTTTCCGCACTCGTCAAACCACTGTGTCTTGACCGTACCCTTCTTGTTGGAGAACCCTTTGTATCGTTGAAATCCGTCATAACGATGATGAACGGTGTTTGCCCGCCCATCTGTGGCGCTGCCCAAGTCGCCATTGAGGGTATAAGTGTATCGAGTATGGATCTCTGCGGGCGTCCCTGGGCTGAACCGCTGGCTGATCGGCAGGCCGCGCTCGTCATATTCACGCTCCACAACGTTGCCCATCGGCTGAATTTCGCGAATTACGCTTTCATCAGCATCGCGGATAATCGAGTGGGATAGTTCGCGCCCGTCGGCCACTATTGTTCGACGAACGACGTTGTTGAGATTATTGTATTCAAACCTTCTATAGATTGTGTCTTCCTTGCCTTCGGCCTGGTCCTTTATTGGGTCAAAATAGTACCGAACAAACGAGGTGGACGACTCCGTTAAATTGTCATTTGCATCGTATCGGAAGCCGATCTTGTAGCCGAATGGCGCACGTGAGACGACTTGAATAAGTCTATTGTGGGAATCATACTCGAAATGCGATGCGTTCGCCTTTCCATCCAGAACCGTTGTGAGATTTCCAAACGCATCGTAGTGGCAGCGAACGGTAAGTCGGACAGGTTTCTTCGAGTCGTCCCGCTTGTTAATCGACGCGTCACGGACAGAGCGAGCAAAATAGCCTCCGGGCTTCTGAGTGTCGGCGAGATTTTCGTTCCAGCCGCGCCCATTTGGCTCCGAAATCGGATGATAATAGTATTCAGTAATAAAGCCACGAACATCGGTCGATCGCGTCAACTGTCCGGCGTCGTTATAAGCAAAGTGTTCTGCCAGTTGCGCGATGTCAGAACTATGCTTTTCGTCAAAACCGCCTCTTATCGTCGTGGTTGGGAGTAATCTGGAGACGAGATTGCCCCGGTTATCATATTCAAAACGAATGACGCTCCCTCTGGGATCCGTGATCGAAACGACCTGTTGAGTCTGCGGTTCGTATGAGAATTGAGTGACGAGCTCACTTTGATCGTTATCCGCACCAGTTGCGGGAGTGCAGCTTACTTGAAGCAGGTTGCCGCGGGCTCGAGGATCTGTGTTCTGATCGTCGTAAGTCCGACTAACTGCATCCCCGGCAGGGCGAAGCTGGCTCAAGTTCTCGCCGTGCCGATTAAAAGTAGAAATGGTACTCAATACCAGCGTTCCGTCGATCGCTCCGCCGCTATCGTCAGTCGAAATATTTTTAATTGCGACAGGAAAATCTCTTCTGACAACGTGGCCGAAGTCATCGTGCTGCAGGGCGAGCAACGAGCCGTTCTTGAGTTGAACATGGGTGCGATAGATCGGGAATCTTGAGTTTGTTTCCCCGAGGCTTTCATATTCGAACTTGAATGATCCGTTTCCGTGTCTCTGATGCGAAATTCGGCCGCGATCATCGTATGAATTTCGTAAGAAGGTCGCTCCATTTGGATCTGATATCGAGGTTAGTTGAAATGCTTCATTATAAGTATACTGCGTCCGTGCCCCAGACGGGGATTCGCTTGTCGTGGGCCCGATCTTTTCAACTAGGCACGAGTTATCGTCGTAAACGTATCGCCACACTCGCCCAGCATAGTTCATTGAGACAACGAGGTTTTGCTCTAGGCGCAGCTCAACTTGGCGTCCGAGAGAGTCGCTGATTTGTATTGCACCTTCAACGTAATTAAATCGGATCGCATTCTTGTTGCGGTCCTCGACGGACAGCAAACGCCCACCCATCGGAGGCGCTTCAAAGGTCAATGCCCTGCCGCCTCTTTGCTTGAGGCAGAAGGTGTATTTCTCTGCTTCCAGTGTCGCATACATACCATTGGGCGTTTTATAAGTGTCCTTCGATGCCGGTCCCTCAAAGAAGTGGCTTCGCCCAAGGCCATCATGGTAAAGAAGATCGTTTTCGACTCTCGCGAGGGACTTTGCGTGGGTAAATGTCCAACCGCGGCCGAACATACCGATTGCGTGTGAGTTTGCTGAGCGGTACTTACGCGCAAGAAGAAAGGAAACGCCGCGGCCAGGAAGCGTAAAATCTACGACAGCGGGAGAGAATTCGCCGCTATGACTAAAAACGTTAGCGCCAACTACACTTGCGTTCCGCATCGGACTCTGCAAGAAGATATTAGCTGATGTCATGCTGGTCCCCTCGATAGTTGTCGTCCGATGTTTTCGTTTGACTTACAGACGTTTGTCTTAGATGTCACCTGGTTGACAGTGGCTCACGGTGATCGCCAACAGGTCCCGTTTCTATGTCTGATACATGCGCGCTCGAGCCGGTGGCCTTTCGTGGTCATCGTGGCCCGTGTAGGCCAGCAGTTCAGGTTATCGGGACCGAGAAGAGCGAGGGCAGCCGTATTGGACGCGAAGTCATGACTAGGCCGAGGATGAAACTCTACTCCGTATTCGAAGAGATGCAAGTTGGCCACAACGGATGCGGCATAGCGAAGGTTTGCGCTGATTGGTTTGCGACAATCGGCCCGAAGAATTCGTGATCGTTTCCGATTGTCTGCGCCTGCTGAAGCAGCAGGTCGCTTCTGGCGCGGCCCTGACTACTCGCAGATTTGGCAATCGATCAAAGCCCGAGCGCGGCCGCATATTCGGCAAGCCCCAACCCGCTCCAGTTCATCGCCTCCACATGCATGCCCCAGAACGCTTGCAGCGCAATCGGACCGGTGTCCGTGCGAGCGCCGTAGCGATAGCGCGCTGGTCGCTTCCGCCGCTTCGGCGGCCCCTTCCGGCTCTGCCTTTTCAGCCTTTCATGGTGCAATTTCCGCAGATATTCCCCACGTTTGCGCCGATCTTCCGGGCTCACAAGATGGCGCGCCCACAGCTCGAACGTCGTCGTCGAGAGCTTACAGCGGCGGCAATATTCCTCCGCCTCAAAGCGGCCTCGATACCAGGCCGCGACATGCGACGACCAGTACGCGTTTTTGGCCTTGTCCCAGGAACGTCGAGCCACCGCCGGAAATCCTCCTCGACAAGAAGGAACCCCACATGCAGCGAAATTGCACGACCCAAAGAGGTGCAGAGAGCGGACGCTTACCCCGATTAGCAAGGCAAGGCAAGGCAAGCGCATGGGAAGGGATGGCTCTCCTAATCGGGCTCGCCGTTAAGATCGACCGCCGAGAGTGGTGGGGGCGCAAGAAATCTGAGAGCCTGACAGCGTAATTGTTCACTGCAGTCAGGAGAGATTGATGAACAACCCGGTTTACGTTGGACTTGACGCATCGTTGGATGAAACAAGCATCTGCGTCGTCGATTGCGATGGCAAGATCGTATTCGAGACGAAGCTGGAGAGCGATCCGGACGCGCTCCACTGCGCTTTGAAGGGCTAGGTGGAGGGCGCTCAGCGCATCGGCATCGAGGCGTCATCGATCGGCGTCTGGCTGGCGCGTGAGCTGCTGTTCCGGAAGCTGCCGGTGATCGTCGTCGAGGCCCGCCACATGCGCACGAGCCTGAGCGCCATGCGCAACAAGACCGACAAGAACGATGCGCGCGGCATTGCACAGATGATGCGCATGGGGTGGTTTCGCGCCGTTCATGTCAAGGGCGTTGAGAACCAGCGGTTTCGCACGATGCTGGCCAACCGCAAGCTTCTCAAGCGCAAGCTGGTGGATCTGGAGAAACACATTCGCGGCTCGCTGCGCGTCCATGGTTTGAAGGTTGGCCCCGTCGGCCGGCGCGAGTTCGAGGCCCGCGTGCGCGAACTGCTGGACGGCGCGGATTTTGTCTTCGAACGGATGATCGACAGCTTGCTGGCGGTCCGTAGCGTGGTCCTTGAAGGCTACGAACGACTGCACACGATGTTGCTAAAATGTGGTCGCTGCCGATCCTGTCTGCCGGCGCTTCATGACCGTACCTGGCGTCGGCCCGGTTGCGGCTTTGACGTACAAGGTAGCGATCGATGATCCGCATCGGCTCACCCGCTCCCGCACTGTCGGCGCGCATTTTGGCCTGACGCCGCGACGCCATCAGTCCGGCAGCTCGATCGACTTCACAGGGCGCATCACCAAGCAGGGCGACATGACTGCACGCGAGGCGCTGTGCGAGGCGGCGGCCATGTTGCTGCGGTCGCGCCGCGGCTCGGCGCTCAAGGCGTGGGGGCTCAAGATCGCCAAGAAGCGCTCGATGCTGTGCGCGATCACGGCGGTCGCCCGCAAGCTTGCCGGCATCCTGCATCGCATGTGGGTTGACGGCAGTGTGTTCGATCCGGGTACCGGGGCGGTTGTCACGCCGACGATGCGCGCGACGCTGAAGGCGCTGAGAACGGCTTGACGATGGTCGCGTCTCGATAGTTTGCAGGAGGTTCTGGAGTCTGAGTTCAAAGAGTTCCCGTGCGCAGGGGCGGCGCCCTGGCAGGGCGTTGGATGAGACTGAGTCCGCTATCTTGCCGGCATCCGCCCGCCACCGGGATGAGTGCGCCGTGATCGCTAGGACCGTCTCGTCATGAGGCCATTGATACGGCCCGAAGGAGAGCATGCGACGGCTGATTTGAGTCGAGCGCGTGGTAACGCAGGGACCCTGCCGAGGGAAGCTTGGTTGCAAGAAGTGCGCACGAAGTTTGCAGAGAATGTGAATCGGAATTGGAGATGTTATGCAGCCGGAAAAGTCATTATTGTAGTTGACTTTGGGGCCCGATTAGTAAGGCGATTAGTAAGGCAAGATAAAGCGAGCTTGCGCTCGCACCTCGCTTTGCTCGGTAAGTTGTTGTCTGCACATTGTTTTCGCCTGCGAAAACAGAGCCCTTCCGGAACTTTGAGGTGTATGGGCAGCGGCGGAATTGCCGGTAAGGCACTGGTGATGCTTGCAAATCCGATTTGCCGCCGTGATGTGCGATCCGACGTTTCCGCGCCACAGCCTGTCTTTGCACGCTGGAGCACGATCAGCGCTTGCGGCGTCTTGCGGAGCCGCAATCCGCCGCTGATTCTGCCGCCATGGTGGACCGTGACGACAGAGATTTCCGTGTCAGACCTGGGCGTGTGCGAAGCAGTGGCACGCGGGTCGCCCCAGGTGCAAAACCGTTCCTCGCGCAGGTGAAAGTCGCCGTGCGCAAGGCCAGCGGCAACCCAGGCAGGATCGGTGGTTCTGCGGGGAGCAAGGGCGGCGGCCGGTTCAACACAAGGGGACGCGGCGCAAGCATCGCCGCCGGCCTGTCGCACGACGGCAGCGGCTGGGGCCGGGAAGGGGGCGGAGGCCGCTTCCGGACGCGGCGGGTGATGGTCAAGGCACGCGTGGTCAAGTTCACGTCCCAGCGTGGCGCGCGCGGCCCGAAGATGCGTGGCGTCTCAACCCGGGCAGTCGATGCGCATCTGCGCTATCTTGAACGCGACGGCGTGGCGCGCGACGGCGAGAATGGCCGGGTTTATTCCGCGCTCGAGGACGGTCGCGACAGAGAGGAGGGCAGAGCGTTCATCGAGCGCTGCCGTGGCGACCGGCATCAGTTCCGCCTCATCGTCGCACCCGAGGATGCCGTCGAGATGGAGGATCTGCGCCCCTTCACCCGCGATCTCATGCGACAAATGGAGAGCGATCTCGGAACCCGGCTCGACTGGATCGCCGTCGACCACCACAACACCGGCCACCCTCACACTCACATCCTGGTGCGCGGCGTGACTGATCAGGGCAAGGTGCTCAACATCGCCGGCGATTATATCGCCCACGGCATCCGCCATCGCGCTGGCGAGTTGGTGACGCTTGAGCTCGGACCGCAGACCGAGATCGACATCGCCCACAAGCTGAGAGCCGAGGTGGAGGCCGAGCGGCTGACCCGCCTCGACCGGATGCTGCTTGCCGAGCAAGAGGAACGTGGCATCGTCGACCTAAGGCCCGGTGTAAGCGAGACCTACACGTTGCGCGCCAACCGCCATCTCCTGGTCGATCGTGCCAAGCGTCTGGAGCAGTATGGCCTCGCCTCCGAGACTGAGCCCGGCCGGTGGATGATTGCCGATGATGCCGAGCACGTTCTGCGCGATCTCGGCACGCGCAACGACATTATCAAGACCATGCACAAAGCGCTCGCCGACCATGGCATCGCCGAGGAGCGCGGCCCCAGCCAGTACATCACCCATGGCAGAGAGATCACCGAGCCGGTGATAGGACGGGTGCTGGCCAAAGGGCTTGCCGGCGACGGCATGGATGGCGGGCTCTATGTCGTCGTCGATGGCGTCGACGGACGCACCCACTATCTTGAGACCGGCGACGACACCAAGCTCGACGAGGTTACGCGCGGCCACATCGTCGCCCTCGAGCCGGTCCCGACAAAGGCAGAGCCCCGCGTAGCCGATCTCAACATCCGCGAAATAGCAGCCGAACACGGCGGTATCTACCGACCGAGCGAGCATCTGGAAGCGGCACGGCCGCGGATCGAGCGCGTGAAGGGTGATCCCGATGCTTTCATTCGCGCCCACGTGCGCCGCCTTGAAGCGCTGCGGCGTGCCGGTGTTGTCGAACGCATCGATGCCGACCACTGGAAAATCCCCCACGACATCGCCGAGCAAGGTGCGGCCTACGACGCCCGCAACCGGGGCAGGGATTTTACTGTCCGCACGCTCTCCTTCCTCGACCTCGACAACCAGGTGACAAGCGATGGCGCGACCTGGCTCGATCGGGAACTGGCGTCGGCAAACCGGACGCCGCTCACACAGGTCGGGTTCGGCCGGGACGTCACCGAGGCAATAGATCGACGCCGGCAGAGCCTCGTTGACATGGGCTACGCCAGCCGGCTGGACGACGGCCGGATCCGGGCGCCGAAGGATCTGCTGCAGCGGCTCGAGCAGGCCGAAGTCGCCCGCGTCGGCCGTGTGATGGCGGCCGAGCGCGGGCTGAGCTTCATGAAGGCTCAGGCTGGCGAATATATCAGCGGCCGGCTGGTCGGAGCGGCTAATCTCGCCTCCGGCCGTTTTGCTATGATCGACGACGCAACAGGCTTCCAGCTGGTGCCTTGGCAACCAACACTCGAAAAATATATCGGCCAGCACATCGCCGGCATCGCACGTGACGGCGGCGGTATCGAACGGACTTTCGGCAGAAAGCGGGGGCTGGGGCTGTGAGCGTGGCGGCTTATATGGCAAATGTCGGTCAGAACGGGTCGACAATGGCTCAAGCGAAAGGCCTCGTCCGACCCGAAGTCGACGTACAACTTCGCGAAATGCGAACGGCAGCTTCGCGCCCAACAATGGTCGTTCGCTGTCTGCGTCGCCGGTCCCAAATGCGGTCGTTCGTTCGCTCGGCAGCTTCTACGCTGCAACGAAAGACGATCATTACTGACTTTGCGTTGTCAGTGATCGAAACAGCGGGAACAAGCCCCGCATCAATGCGCGATTGCGTTCGAGACGTTGCCGATAGCCTTTGACGGCGGCAGTCGGAAGGTCGATCGCCTCTTGGCGCAACGCGATGACGAACACGCCGGCATCAAGGCCGTCGGGGCCAAGTACCAGACACCGCTCGACTAGAGCCGCGACCGCCCTTGTCGTATCCTCGCTCGGCGGCATCGCCGCGATGTAGGTCATGCGCTCGCCCAAGGCTGCATAGAAGGGCTCGCGACGCTCCAAACGGACGGCGTCCGGATCGAGCACGATCGGATCGCCTGCGGTCATGCGGACAGCCTTCGCCAATGCGATGGGGCCAGCAAGCTGATCGTTGTCCGCAGCCTCTTCGACGACCTTGCTGAGGCGGTCGAACGCGCCTGCCCGGCGCGCGAAGCCGAGGGTCACAAAAGCCCAATTCTGTACCGTGATGACGTTCGGCGCCGTGGGCAATGGGATTGCGAAGGGTGCAAAGAGCAACGCATTTTGCCGAGCCGCTCGCCAGAACTGTTCAAGTGCGCTCACGATCGGATCAAGCAGTGCATCCACGTTGCTTGGGGAGAGGGACAGGGTATCGGCGATCGTGTCCAGTTGGTAGGTCAGGGTGCTGAGAGGCTGGTAGGCAGTCGCGATGGCAATGTTGTGCCGCTGCGTGGTTGCCGTGCCCAGCAGGACAATCAGGCCGCGCACGGCATCGTTGATCCCGTCTCGGCCGGCCAACGCAGGCGTGGCAAACAGCACACCGATATTTCCCGTGACGCCAGAGTGATTCGACTTCAGGGCGCCATCCCGCACCGCCCGAACGACCTCCTGAATGCGCTCGTCCTTCACAACCGGCGCATCGAGATAAGGAACAATATCGTCGAGCAACGCGAGGAGACGGGTGCTTTCAGTTGCGGCGCCGAGACCGTGTCGCAAGATCGTTTGTGCGCACCGGGATCCGAATTCTGAGTTTTCTGCCCAAAGCGCCCGCACCTCGTCGCAGGAAATGAAGGTGATGGCGGGTGAGACGATCGGCCAGGCGCTTTCTGAAGGCGGCCCGTCTTCGAGAATGGTGAGAATAACATCTGTCAGACGGTTCAGATCATCGGGGGCAAACGCTACCGCACAATCGACCGCCGCTTCCAGACCAGCTACTGTCAGGTCAAATTGCTTGGTAGCAAACCCGGCAAGGATCGCGTCGGCAATGATCCGCGAAGCGGGCTGCACAAATTCAGGGCGTTTCCGTGCAATGTCCTTAATTGCGACAAGGCTTGTCTTCGGCAGGCTATGCCCTTCGATGAATGAGTCTCCTGGCGGTTCCTGAGCAAGCTTTGCGATGGCGTCAATTAACAGACGCGCGAGATGCTCCTTTTCGGCGCTTAACGTGCCCAGCCAGGCGATGAAGAGCTTCACCAGCACATTGAGACGCTCGCGCCGGACGCCGGTATGCCTCTGGGCGACTTCCGTCGCCACGCCGATCACCTCTTGTGTCACATAGGCATCAACAAGATCCTCGCGGCTGGCTTCGGGGCCAACGGCACCCTCACGCCCACTGGTGATCACCAGCCGAAGCGCGAGATCGAAACTCTCTGGCCGACGATGACGCCCAATCTGCTCGTACAGTTCGTCGAAAACCGACCGCCCGTAGAATGCCATGGCCTCGCTCGAAAGCGTGGAGCCGCCCAGCGCGTTCAGGCGGCGAAGCGCAGCCCAGAAACGTCGATGAGCGTCGGTGAACTTCCTGTTTGCCCAATGATCGAGAGGGGCGCCCAGATC
Organism: Mesorhizobium sp. M0019; assembly: GCF_040323975.1. Lineage (NCBI taxonomy): Bacteria > Pseudomonadati > Pseudomonadota > Alphaproteobacteria > Hyphomicrobiales > Phyllobacteriaceae > Mesorhizobium > Mesorhizobium sp. M0019. The sequence goes on from NZ_JAMYVK010000006.1 coordinate 16,450, forward strand.
GTGCGAGTTTTGGAGCAAGGGCGTGTCGAGCACGCAGGCGCGCACATCCGGAAAAAACAGCCCTTCTCTGCTTTGATAAGCGGCATGCATTGCCGCCAGCGCTGCATTCAGCGAGAGCAAGGGCCTGGTCACAAGGATTTCGGGCGCCTGGACCGCACCGAGCATGGCGTGGGTGGTTTTGAGCGAACCCGTCATGCCGGAGACGGTGGCAAGCGATTGGAGCGTCATGTCCGCAACGGCTTCGACCAACTCGGACCAGCTCGGATCGGAAAAACCGTCGCACAAGCGCTGCGTCGTCCCGTAGAACGCGCCGGCGAGACTCGGTCGGTCCGCGTCCAGCGCGAGGTCGCCCAGATGCTTTGTGGCGACTATCCGCAGTGCAGGGTCGAGCGGCGCAAGGGCCTCGTCGGCCGTTCGAATGGTCGCCGGGTCCGCTTGGTCGCCAATGGCGGCGACAAGACCGATCGCCTTTCCGATCACGTTCAGAGAGGCGGATCCACCCTCGGTGTTGGCGAGCCAAGAGCTGATCGAGCCGAAGTCGACGGTGGCCAGTTCAAAGGCAAATGCGATCATCCGGCAGCGTTCACGAAAAGCTTCTGGGATGCGGCTGTCGTCGTAGTGGACGCTCGCATCGGATTGCCAGGTCAAGACACGCAGCACATTCTGTAGATAGCCCGCCAAGCCTTCCTGGCCGGGTTTGAGGCGGATCGTCCAGGTAGCCAGGTGCGGCGGGCCGCCCGACATCTGCTCGATGCACAAGTCGCCGAGTTGGATCGTGCCGTCGCTTGTCGCGTCGATGGTCGCAGCGCAGAGCTCGCGGACCAGACCGGCGGAGAGGAAATGGCTCAGTGCAGCCCATGCCGGAGCGTTGCTACCGAAGCTGATCATTCGTAGCGTGCTAGGATCCGTCATGTCTGGCCTGCCCCCCAATCGGCGAATGCGAGGTGGTTCGGCGACTGCCAGCGACCAAGCAATACCTCACAGCTATTTGGCGCGCCAATCGGCCGCCACATGGAGGAATCGCGTAGCATACTCGAGAGATTGAACCCGAGAACGCGCACCGCCTCGTCTTTGGAGGGCTGCGTCAGTGCGGCGATATAGCCGCGCCATTGCCAGTCTCCCGGTTTGCCTGGCGCGGACTGATGCCAGCCATTGTTCCCACCATCAATTTTGCTGCGCCCATAACGGTTCAGGCCGACCGCACGGTGCAATTGCTGCTCACGCGGATCGATCGGCTGGAAGATGCCCGAGAGCCCGCCTTTCGATCCTCCTTTCAGGGTCTCGAAGTTTGAAAGGATGAAGGTCGCGAAATGGTGGCGCGGCAACTCGCCGTCTTGTGCTGCGCGGCAGAAGGTGTCGCGAAATTCCAGGTGCCATTCCCGCGGACGCGGCTGGGTCGCCTGCGGCCCATATTCGACTTGTGGCGTGTGAGTCGAGATGGACACCACGTCGATATGATCAGGTGGGTTGTCGAACGGTGTCTCGGCGGAGTTCACAGCAGTAAGCGGCGGGGGTGTGGCGCGGTCCGTGGGGAGGTTGAGAGCGTCCGAGCAGATCAACGGCTGGATCGTAACCGACAGGTAGCGCTTGTCTGCAGGCAACAGCGTCACGAGCGAAAGCAGGTTCGCTTCTGCCATCGTCTTCTCGGGAAGCGGGCTATTCTCGTACTGCGAACGCACCAGCTTGGGATGGATGCAAATACGTGGGCGCGCGTCCACGTCTAGCGTGAACAGGCAGCCCAGATTGAAATGGAAGTGGGCCGGCTGTTTCTCGAACCATGAACGAAAGGACGCCAGATCCTGCGGCACAATGGCCGGGATAGCGAGCAGCGCCTTAAGGAGTGACGTGATCTCGGCGTTCGAGAAGAGATGGTTCTCATCATCACCATCCGGCCGAAGGCCGACATGAATACAGCCAAGCGTCTGAACTTGGCTGAGCGACCCCAACACCGACAGCAAGGCCTCTGCCGGCGCGAACGCTTCGGGGAAAGTGAGCAGGTCGAAGGGCGCACCCGCTTGGAAGCTGGTCCTGGTATAGCCATCCATCGCACGCGGCGTCGGATTGATAAGTTCCATGATGACCTGCTCGAAGATGTCGCCGTGGGCGGCAGGTGCGTAAACGCTGGGCTCGACGAGACGAACCACGAAACTCCGGCGATCCCGCAGCACCGTCCAGACCAGGTGATTGCTCAGCAGCTTGGAGGAAGAGGCATTCGCGGTCAGAAATAGTCCTCAGTTGTCATGAGCGAGATTTTAAGTGCCATGCTGTTAATCGCGAGCCAAGATGCCATCCTGTAGGCCGGTTGCGCAAGCCATGCGCAATTTTCAAGCGTGGAACTAGCGGATGTCGGGATGATCATAGAGTTTGACAGTTCGCGGAGGGCGGCTCTCCAAGGCGCGGCCTCGGTCGCCGGCTTGCTTGTCACCACCGAGGCCATGATCGCGGAAGCTCCGAAGAGGGAGTCGGCTGGCGGCGGCGGCCTGCCGATCAGCATGTCGGCAGGCAGGTTGCCACGGTTCGCGTGCAGTCGGATGTCTCGCAGGCACAGCTCGCCCGATCGATCGGCATTAGCTTCCAGCAGCTTCAAAAATATGAGAACGCGCGGAACCGCGTGAGCGCGTCGATGCTCTACGAAATCGGCAAGTCGCTGGGTGTTCCCGTCAGCCGCTTCTTTGAGGGGCTGCCGGGGAATCAGCAAGCTAATGGGGAAGCTTCGCCTTTGCCGGTGGATGAACGCATAGATTTCATCGCTAGTGCGGAAGGCCGGCGGCTAGTCGAGGGGCTGATGCGCCTTCATCCGCGAGTTCGGAACCGTGTCTCGGCCCTGATAGCCGCGTTGGGAGAGGAGCTTAGCCTGCCGAACACCCAGAACGATGAGGAACTGGCTCCCAAACGCCGGTAGGCGGAACACGCGGATCTTGAGGAGTAGTCGTCGCTTGCGTCAGGACACTTCATTCGCGGTGGGCGACAAAAGTCATAGGAAGCATCAGTTTTCGACTGGTGTCATTTCCCGTCCTGCCGACGGGAAAGCCGGACGCCTAGTCCCCCTCCGTTCTCGGGAATAAACTCGATTCCTGCTGCTTCAAAGGCGGTACGAACGGCCTGACGAGTGCTGGGCTTGAGCTGATCGCCTTGCTCCAGGCGAGTAATCGTCTGCGTTGCGACTTGAGCAACCTCTGCCAGTTCTCGCACCCCCCAACCAAGAGCTGCTCGCGCCATCCTGCACTGGATAGGGCTGATTTCATCACACTGTAATGATTTTTGTTGCCCGCTCACGTCTCGACCTGTATTCTGAAACTGCACACAAGACGGTCGGACGGAGTGATGACACACACCGCCCGACCTGACCGCACCCAAGCTGTAAGGGAGCTCGGATCATGGCTGATTCCGACAATAGCATGACTCTGCCTTTCGTCACCCGCAGGCGAGTGCTTGCGGGAGGGATGATTACGTCCACCGCTTTGGTGCTTGAGAAAAGCGCGCTTGCCAGCAACGGAGCTGCAACAAGTACGCTGCCCGACCCAGCGCTAACGCTTTGGCGGGAATGGGAGACAGCCCACACGCTGACCGAGCGGCTTTGCCGCAGCCAACAGCGCATGGAGACGAGGCTTGTCGAGAGTGTCGGCTTTCCTTGTGTGACCGTCCGCCTGCCCGAGGGTGGGGACGTGACGATCCACTCGATCGAGGCGCTCAATGAAGTGCTCGGCAAAGGACCGGATTTGACGGCTCTCCGCCAGAAGGCAGAAGCTGAGTTGGCGGCGCTGGAATGCGGCTGCCGAGGAGACCGGTTACACCGCCGCGCTCAGGGCCGAGCGCGAGGCTGGCGATAGGGCAGAGGATCTGCTGGAAGCGTTCTCAGCCACCCCCGCCACGACTCTCGCCGGGGTGGCGGGCAAGCTCGATGCCGTATTGCGCGAGGGCGAGGCCTGGGAGGAATGCTCCGAGTTTCCCTGGCCGCAAATCCGCTCGGCGCTCAGCGATCTTGTGCGCATCGCCGAGCAGATGACGCCGGAGCAGGTCTTTCCCGGCGAGCGGCGTCCCAAGCTCCGCAGGCCCGGGGCTGGCTGCTGTTTCCGTGCCTGAACGATGAAACTGGAGGAGGGGGTATGAAGATCCACCCAACTCAACGTCCCGCTTCAGCGGAGAATCCCTCGACTTGCAGCGAAGCATCTATTTCCCGTCACCTTCAACCGCCAGGGAATTGGCAGGACTGGACGCTTCTGCGGCATCTCACCATCCGGCGGCGAGCAGATCCCGATCTGCTGGACGCCTTCAACCGTGATGCCGCCTTGGAAAAAGGGACCGTGCCTGAAGCGGCAGAGGCAGCGAAAGAGAGACAGCCGCGACCGCAATCGCTTGGTGCGCCGTGTCGGGGCGTTACGACGGTCGGACATGAAAGTGCCCATTCTGGTTTCGGGTAGTCGCCTGTCTTCAACTGGGCCTGCCCGACTCCGAAGTGGAAGCGACAGGGCGGAAGCCTCAAGGTGCTTGGGCCTTGTCATGACCGCCTGGTACTCGATCATCAACGTCACCGAAACAATGATCGTCAACCGGCGTTCCAAAGCCGCCACCAACAGTTGGCGCCAGGCGCCAGCGTCACTTCGGATCGCCGCCACCAAGGTCGCCGTATCGAGAAGCAGTCTCATGCAAGCATATTGGATATCGCCTGTGATATTGCAGGAGCCTCGAGCTTTGACAATTTGGCTTGGTTTCGGAATCCCCAAATCGCAGCGCGCAAGTATTTGCACGCCACCGTACGACCGCGCTGCAACTGAACTTGTCTTGCTGGTCATCACGCCGCTCAATGCCCTTGATCTACACAGAAGAGCGGGCATGCCATGGTGGACGAGGCCAAACCTGGGAACGACAGCGCAAGCCATGATTACAAAGCTGACATGTCGGCACGAGGCATGGCTGAACGAGCCGTCCTGTCGATCGCCTGTTTGTTGGGTCGGCGGGTTGCTCGGGAGCATTTCGAGGAATTGCAGACGGCCAACGACAACAAAGTTCATCCTCCTGAGAAAGCAACGTCAGAAGGGGAGGGTGTGGACGGCGGCGGCGGACATTAGCAAACAGAGGCTGAGGAGCGGTCCATGACCCGTGTCGCGCTGTACGCTCGTTACTCATCCGACAACCAGCGCGAAGCCTCTATCGAGGATCAGTTGCGGCTTTGCCGAGAGCACGCGGCCAGGGAGAAGTGGACTGTCGTTGGGACCTATGCCGACGCCGCCGTATCCGGTGCAAGCATCATCCGTCGACCAGACATCCAGCGCCTTCTGACAGATGCTCAAAGCGGGCAATTCGAGATCGTCCTAGCCGAGGCACTCGATCGCTTGTCTCGCGATCAGGAAGACGTAGCCGGCCTCTTCAAGCGACTGCGCTTTGCCGAGGTCAGGATCGTCACCCTCTCGGAGGGTGCCGTGGACGAACTGCACGTGGGCCTCAAAGGAACGATGAACGCGTTGTTCCTGCGCGACCTAGCCGCCAAAATCAGGCGGGGCCAAAGCGGCCGCATATTGAACGGCTACAACGCCGGCGGTCTCTCCTACGGCTATCGCGTGATCAAGAAGCTCGATGAACGCGGCGAACCGATCCGCGGTCTACGCGAGATCGATGAGGATCAAGCCAAGGTCGTACGTCGGATTTTTCGGGAGTTCGCGGCTGGTCAATCAGCACGTACGATAGCTGCAAGCCTCAACAAGGAAGGTATTCCATCACCCTTTGGGGGTGCGTGGGGCGCCTCGACCATCAATGGCAATCTCAAGCGGAGAAGCGGCTTTCTCTACAACGAAGCCTATATCGGGCTGCTCGTCTTCAATCGTATCCAAATGCGCAAGGATCCCGAGACTGGGAAGCGCATCTCGCGGCCGAATCTGCCGGAAACCTGGCAGGTTGTTGAAGTGCCGCATCTGCGTATCATCGACGATGAGCTGTGGGATGCGGTGCAAGCCCGCAAGAAGCTTTATGGGGGCATGAAACTCCATCACCGCCGACGGCCGAAGCACATGTTCTCGGGGCTTGTGCGGTGCGGCTGCTGTGGCGCTTCCTATACGGTGAAGAATAGAGACCAGCTTGCTTGTGCCGCGCACCGTGAGAAAGGCACTTGTACCAACAACAAGACGATCCGCGTTGGCGAGTTAGAGAAGCGCGTGCTTGAAGGCATCCAGCGGCGCTTGCTGGCGCCAGGTGCCATTGCGGGCTTCCTTGCTGAATATCATGCTGAGCATAAGCGACTGAACGCCATGAACCGCGAACGGCAAAGGGAAGCCGAAAGGCGGCATGCCGGCATCGACAGACAGATCGGCAATATCGTTGATGCTATCGCTGACGGTGTCGCGACGACCAGCTTGAAATCGAAGCTGCTGGACCTCGAGCGCGAAAAGGAGAATCTAGCCCGAGAGCTTCAGGCGATGGCGGCCGCGGAAAGCATTGTGGAGTTTCATCCGGCTGCGGTGAAGGTTTACCGTCGGCAAGTATCCGAGCTCCAGGACGCGTTGCAATCCGATGAGCGCGAGCGCCACGAGGCGGCGAGGATCATCCGCTCGCTGGTCACGGGGATTGATATCATTCCGACGGAGGGTAGGGGAAAGGTTGAGCTGAAAGTCCGCGGTGCGCTGCCGGAGCTTCTGAACCTGCCAAATCGTAAACCAGGAACAGCGCCTAGCGCTGCAGTGATGGTAGCGGGAGAGGGACTTGAACCCCCGACCCCAGGATTATGATTCCCGTGCTCTAACCAACTGAGCTACCCCGCCAAGGCGGCGAAGGCCCGAAATCCAGCTTAAATCGGCAGGCATATCGGCGCGTTCGCCAAGGTCGCGCGGATATAAGGTTGCGAGGCCAAGCCTGTCAAGCATCGAAGTGGCTGCCGCGCCGGCATATTGCTGGCGCCTAAAGCTTTGCCGGGCAGACATTTGGGCGCACAGGCCGGGGTTGAGTTCAGCGAGGCACGTCGCTATGTCTCGGCCACGAAAGCCATGGTCATGAATTGATGAAACCGCGCATTGCAGTCCTCGGTTGCGGATACTGGGGCAGCAACCACATCCGCACCCTAAAGGCGCTCGGCGCGCTGCATGCGGTTTCGGACGTCAACCCCGCGCGTGCGGAGGGTTTTGCCAGCGAGCAGGATTGCCTGGCGATAGAGCCGGAGGCGCTGTTTGCCCGCGACGATGTCGACGCCATTGTCATGGCGCTGCCGCCGCAGTTCCATGCCGACATGGCGGTGCGCGCCGTGCTCGGCGGCAAGGACGTGCTGGTGGAGAAGCCGATCGCGCTGACGGTGGCCGATGCCGAACGCTCGGTGCAGGCGGCCGCCGATAATGGCCGTGTCTTCATGGTCGGCCACGTGCTGCGCTTTCATCCCGCCTTCGAGACGCTGAAGGCGCTGATCGACAATGGCGAACTCGGCGAAGTCCGCTACATCCATTCGCATCGGCTCGGCCTCGGCAAGTTCCACACCGAAAACGACGCGCTATGGGATCTGGCGCCGCACGATCTGTCGATGATCCTGGCCATCACTGGCACCGAACCGGTCGAAGTGCGCGGCGAAGGCGCTGCTCTTCTCGACAATCTCAGCGACTTTGCGCATCTGCACATGCGCTTTCCCAACGGCCTGCGCGGCCATCTGTTCGCCTCGCGGCTCAACCCTTACCGCGAACGGCGGCTGACCGTTGTCGGCACCAAGGCGATGGCGGTGTTCGACGATGTCGAGCCGTGGGAGCGCAAGCTTGCCGTCTATCGCCACGCGGTGTGGCAGGACAGCGGCCAATGGGCGTTCACCGCCAACGAGCCGTCCTATGTCGCGGTCGGTGAGGGCATGCCGCTGACGCGCGAGCTGGAGCATTTCATCCACTGCATCGAGACGCGGGCCGAACCGCGCACCAGCGGCGAGGAGGCCATCCGCGTGCTGCGCATCCTGACCGCCGGCACCGTCGCCCATACAAGGCCCGCCCATACAAGGCCCTAAAAGAAAACGCCGTCTATTCGGCGGGAACCCGCGCCGGCTGGACGGCAAGCCGCGTCAGCATCGCCTCGGCCTCGGCGCCGCGCTCGGAGCGCTCGATGAAGCCGCCGCCGAACACGCGCGCCTCGTTGCCATCGTCGGAATAGAGCACGCAAGCCTGACCGGGCGCGATGCCGGATTCGCCGTCGACCAGTTCCACCGAAGTGACACCGGCGCGGTGATGCAGCACGGCCGGGCGCGGCGGCCGCGTCGAGCGCACCTTGGCGAAAAGCTCAAGCCCGGCCGCCGGGATAGCGGTCAGCGGGCCATCGCCCAGCCAGTTCATGTTGCGCAAGAAGATCTTGTGGGTCTCCAGCGCCTCGCGCGGGCCGACGACGACGCGGGCCCGGTCGGCGTCGAGATGAACGACGTAGAGCGGCTCGCCCGAGGCGATGCCGATGCCGCGGCGCTGACCGACGGTGTAGCGCAAAATGCCCTCGTGGCGGCCAAGCACGCGCCCGTCTATATGGACGATGTCGCCCGGATTGGCGGCAGCCGGCTTCAGCTTGGCGATGATGTCGGAATACTTGCCCTGCGGCACGAAGCAGATGTCCTGGCTGTCCTGCTTGGCCGCAACCGTCAGTCCCATCTCCTCGGCGATGGCGCGAACCTCAGGCTTCGACAGGCCGCCGAGCGGAAAACGCAGATAGTCGATCTGCGCCTGGGTGGTGGCGAACAGGAAGTAGCTCTGGTCGCGGTCGGCGTCGACCGGCCGGTAAAGCGCGCGGTGGGCGCCATTGGCGCCGGAACGGATGTAGTGGCCGGTCGCCAGCGCGTCGGCGCCGAGTTCCTTGGCGGTCGCAAGAAGGTCGGCGAATTTCACCGTCTGATTGCAGGAAACGCAAGGGATCGGCGTTTCGCCGGCGACATAGCTCTCGGCGAACGGGTCGATCACCGCCTTGCGGAAGCGCTCCTCGTAATCGAGGACGTAATGCGGGATGCCGAGCGTCTCGGAGACGCGGCGGGCATCGTCGATGTCCTGGCCGGCGCAGCATGAGCCGGCCCGGTGCGTTGCCGCGCCGTGGTCATAAAGCTGCAGCGTGACGCCGACGACGTCGTAGCCCTCGTGCTTCAGGAGGCCGGCAACGACCGACGAATCGACACCGCCCGACATGGCGACGACGACGCGGGTGTTTTCGGGGCGTCCGGGAAGATCGAGGCTGTTCATGGTTCTTTCGTTCTGCGCGGCGCTTCAATGCCAATGGCCGGAATATAGGTCAAGCGTCTCGGCTGCGCCAGCTTTGCCGGGCCGGCTCATTTTTCCTGCCGGGTTCAATGCGCTTGCCGGCAGATGTTTCAAATGCCGATGAAAAGGCTAACGCCGCGTTCATGATCCTTACCTAACCATTAGGGTCTGCTTAGGCAAATTTTAAAGCTGTGGCGGTAATGTGGTGGGGATTGGGTCTTTGAGTTTTTTGTAGAGAGTACGATGACCGATCTAATTAGACCGCGAGTCAAATATGTTATCGGGCCAGACGGCAGCCCACTTACCATCGCCGATCTGCCGCCGACAAACACACGTCGCTGGGTTATCCGGCGCAAGGCGGAAGTGGTGGCGGCGGTGCGTGGCGGGCTTTTGAGCCTCGAAGAGGCATGCCAGCGCTACAAGCTCACCACCGAGGAATTCCTGTCCTGGCAAGCGTCGATCGACGAATACGGCCTTGCCGGCCTGCGCACCACGCGCATCCAGCAATACCGGCATTAGGCCGATAAGGGCGCTGATCAGCGCCCTTACGTTTGCGAGGGGCGACGATCTGCAATTTCAGACCGTCAGCACCACCTTGCCGATCGGCCTGGTGGCGAGAAAGGCATGGGCGGCACCGGCCTGTTCGAGCGGAAACGCCTTTGCCACGTGGACGGCCAGCTTTTTCGCGTCGATCAATTTGCCGAGCCCCACCAGAGCGGCACGGTCGGGCACTACGGACATGCGCTCGACGCGGATGCCTCGCGTCCTGGCCTTTGCCTTGGTGGCATCGCTGACATCGAGCAGCGACACCAGAACGCCGCCGGCCGTGAGCACTTTCAGTGATTGCTCCGCATGCACGCCGCCGAACGGGTCGAGAACCAGATCGATGTCGCGGGCCTTCCCGGTGAAATCATCCCTTGTGTAGTCGATCACCTCGTCAGCGCCGAGCGAGCGGACGAAATCGAGCTTTTCCGGGCTGGCGGTCGCGACGACGTAAGCGCCGTGCGCCTTGGCGATCTGCACCGCCAGATGGCCGACGCCGCCGGCTCCGGCGTGGATCAGCACGCGCTTGCCAGAATCGAGCCGGCCATGGCGGACAAGGCCTTGCCAGGCCGTCAGGCCGGCCAGCGGCAGCGCGGCGGCTTGCGCGTGATCTATGCCTTCAGGTTTCGGCGCAAGCTCATCAGCCGGGACAGCGGCGAGTTCGGCGTAGGCTGCCGCCTGTTTGGGAAAGCGCGTCATGCCGAACACGGCATCGCCGACCTTGAGGCCGGAGACGCCGGAGCCCAGCGCCTCGACAACTCCCGAAACGTCCCAGCCAAGGACAAAAGGCGGCTCGCCGAGCAGCGGATAGTGGCCGCCGCGCGCCGCACCATCGACCGGATTGATGCCGGCCGCCTCGATGCGGACGAGCACTTCGCCGGCCTCGGGTGATGGCGCGGGGCGATCGGCAATGACGAGGACGTCGGGTCCGCCGAAGGAATTCTGGATAATGGCACGCATGGAAGGCTCTCCTGCTGGTTTTGATGTGCCACTATCACTTGGATAGTTACATTCTCTTGTCTAGTATGTACCTTTTTGATATATACGCATCTCATGGATAGTGAAGATGTTTCCCCTTTCGGCTATGACGCCTTTCGGCGTTCGTGCCCGTCACACGCCGTGCTCGAGACGCTCGCCAGCAAATGGGTCCACCTGGTGATCTGTGCGTTGCGCCGCGGCCGGCTTCGCAACGGCGAACTGGCGCGCAAGCTCGAAGGCGTCACGCCGAAAATGCTGACGCAGACGCTGCGTATCCTCGAACGCGACGGCCTTGTGCGGCGCGAAATCTTCCCGGTCATTCCACCGCGGGTCGAATACGAGCTGACGGAACTCGGCCAGAACCTGGCAGGACTGCTCGATCAGATCAGAGCCTGGTCGGAGCAGCATGTGCCCGACATCAAAAATGCGCGCGCACGGGTGGCGGAACAGCAAGAAGATCTGGATGCCTGAGGCGGGCACAGTTCGGTGCGCAGCAATAGCGCGCAAGCGCGACGCGCGTTAAAGTCTTGTTCAGCCGATCATGGCGCTGCGGCCGCCGGCTTCCGTGTCGCGCGCCTTGGTGTCGCGCGATTCCAGCATCTCGGCCTTGGAAAGCTCCGCTTCGGCTTCGCTCAGCAATGATTCGGCGACATTTCGCTGCTGGGCGAGGTCGCTTTGCGAATTCCTGAGGTTGTCGCGGCGCAGGCGTGCCGCCTTGGCGAAGGTCGGATAAGCAAAATGATTGATGTCGGTGATGCCGGCCTTCTTCTCTTCGGCGGCGATCTGAAGTTCCAGCTCGACGGCCATGCGCTCGAACTCGGCGATCATCATGTCGAGCTGCAGCAGCTGCCGCCGCTTCTCGCTCACCTGAAATTGCTTCAGCCGAACGAGGTTTTCACGTGACTTCATGATTCGGTACTCCCGGAAACGCACACCTGCACATATCTTCCAATTCACCCGGCAAGGCCCAGGCCTGACCCGTTTCCACCGGCTTTCCCCGAACTATGGGAAACAAACTCCTAAAGTTTTTTGCCGGCGGTAACCATTCGTTTACGGGCATTGTTAATCATACGGCTCAGGACTTAAGGGCGGGTAAAAATTCTGCTTCTCATCGCGAAACCTGGCCAACGAGTCCGAAGAGTCACTTAGTCTGGCTTATTAATGTGCCGCATTAACGGTTTGGGTCTGTGATTCGTTATTGGATTCAACAAGGTGTAGAAAGGGGTTAAAAAATCTGATACCGTCACGGACGGGGAATTAGGTTTTATTAACCATTCGATGGCAGCCTCTGCTCAGGGCAATCACTGCTCCGGTCCTGGACGGGTCGTGAAATGGTCCGGCAGCAGAAAAGGGGAATGAAATGCGCGTTCTGCTGATAGAAGACGACAGTGCAACCGCACAAAGCATCGAGCTGATGCTGAAATCAGAAAGTTTCAATGTCTATACGACCGACCTTGGTGAAGAGGGTGTCGATCTAGGCAAGCTTTATGATTACGACATCATTCTCCTCGACCTCAATCTCCCCGACATGTCGGGCTACGAAGTGTTGAGAACACTCCGCCTTTCCAAGGTGAAGACGCCGATCCTCATCCTCTCCGGCATGGCCGGCATCGAGGACAAGGTGCGCGGCCTCGGCTTCGGCGCCGACGATTACATGACCAAGCCCTTCCACAAGGACGAACTGGTCGCCCGCATCCATGCCATCGTGCGGCGTTCCAAGGGCCATGCCCAGTCGGTCATCACCACCGGCGACCTGGTGGTCAATCTCGACGCCAAGACCGTTGAAGTCGGTGGCCAGCGCGTCCATCTGACCGGCAAGGAATATCAGATGCTGGAACTGCTCTCGCTGCGCAAGGGCACCACGCTGACCAAGGAAATGTTCCTCAACCATCTCTATGGCGGCATGGATGAGCCGGAGCTGAAGATCATCGACGTCTTCATCTGCAAGCTGCGCAAGAAGCTCGACGCCGCGTCTGGCGGGCAGAATTACATCGAGACCGTCTGGGGCCGCGGCTATGTGCTGCGTGAGCCTGAAGATATCCGGGTCAGCGCCTGAACTGAGGGCATGATCCCAAAGTGGGCGCCGTTTTTCGGAAAACAACGCAGTAAAACAATAAGATAGAGCTCATCCCGATTTCATCGAGATTGAACAGGCTCTGATCAGGCGGCAATCTTCAAGGCGCGGAAGCACTCGAGCAGTTGCGGCCGGTTGAACGGCTTCAGCAGGTAGCCCTGGGCGCCGGCGCGCTTTGCCCGCATGATCGCCCCGACGTCGACCTCGACCAGCGAAATCAAAACCTGCGGCACTACCGGGCTTTCCATGGCGCGCACGCGGCGGATGAGGTCCTGCGCCTGCATGTCCGGCAAGGCGCCGTCGACGACGATGATATCAGGCATGTCGACCGCGCACATCTCGATCGCCTCATGGCCGCTGGCGGCTTCGATCACCATCATGCCGGAACCGCCCAGGATACGCCTTGCAACCTTCCTGATGACGCTCGAATTGTCGACGAACATGCAGCGTTTCATTCCCGGACCCTCTTTGCCATGCGGCAAACCGACAGCGTCGTGGCATCTGCCGGGGAACATAGGCCGATCTGGTAAAGAAGCCGAAAAGCCGTTAGGTAAAATTTTCCTGAAGGTGTTTTAAGCGAAATCTTCTTTCGCAATGCTTCACGCAATTAATCTGCAAGCCGGTCTCACAGATGTTAAGACGACGCCGCAAATATGATTTGGAGAAAATACTTTTCCGGCTCTTAGCAGAACTTCAGACTGCAGAAAGGACGATCTCGTCGGCGGTCGCATGGATCGAAATCGTCATGTTGGCTTCGCGGGCCAGGAGCAGCGTGTAATAGGGCTGCACCGAATGCGCGTCGATCGGCTCTTCCGGCCTGTGGCCGGAATGCAATTCCAGGAATTTGGGCGGCACGCGGAGCATCGGGCCGCTCGCCGCGAGCGCAAAGCGCGGCTCGGTCTCGAGGTTCTCCAGCGTGACCACCAGCCTGCCGCCGCGCGGAATGGCGGCGTTAGCGACGAGGATGAGATTGAGCAGCAGCTTGACCTTGTTCTTGGGCAACAGTGCGCGGGTTCCGTTCCAGATCAGTTCCGGCTTCTCGTTCTTCAGGAAGGCGATGGCCACGGCCTCGGCGTCCCCGGTGTCGATCAGCATGCCGGCGGAACCGGCGGCGCCGAAGGCGATGCGGGCGAATTGCAGGCGGGCGGAGGCGTTTTTGGCGCTTTGGCGGATCAGCTTCATGGCGTCTTCGTCGGCGCCGCCTTCGTCGAGCAGCTCAAGCCCGTTGTTTATGGCGCCGACCGGCGAAATGATGTCGTGGCAGACCCGGCTGCACAGCAGCGCTGCCAGATCGGGTGCGGAAAGGGTGAAAAGCTCGGCCATCGGCAAAAATCCCTGCAAATTTCACAACACAATGACCGGGCGATCATGATCCCGCCTGTCCACACGAATCACGCTCTCTCCCAAGCATTCTGAATACACAGCGCTTGTGCGTGCAGCAACAAATCCGAAATCATGATTGTCGAAAATGGCGTGTTCACGCAGCAGGGTGCTGCGCGGGCGATGTGAAAACAGCCTTCGAACCGCCATCTTCATGTGGGAGTTTAATGGTTGAAAAAGGATTACGGCATAGTTTGCCCTAACAGTCATCCTTAACGGCCGCCAAAGAGCCGTACGGGTGCGAGGCGTCGGCGAAAGTGCTCCCTGACGGAGATTGGAAGCATGGTTTCCCGATTCTACGACCGGACTTTTTTCCGTGTCATCTCAATGACGATCGCGCTCATCGGCCTTGTCGCCTTTTCGGCATCGGCCGCGCGGGCGCAGGAATACACCGCGCAGGAGATCGTCGATTCCGGTCATAAATTCTTCGGCGCGACATCGGGCGGGCTCGCCACCGTCGTCGAGAAGATTTTCGCCACCTATGGCCTGCCGAACGGCTATCTGCTCGGCGAAGAGGGGTCCGGGGCGCTGATCGGTGGCCTGACCTATGGCGAAGGCACGCTCTACACCAAGAATGCCGGCGACCACAAAGTGTTCTGGCAAGGCCCGTCGCTCGGCTGGGATTTCGGCGGCGAGGGCTCGCGCGTCATGATGCTGGTCTACAATCTCGACGATGTGAGCAGCCTCTATAATCGTTTTGGCGGCGTCGCCGGCTCCGCCTATGTCGTCGCCGGCGTCGGTTTCAACGTGCTGAAGAACAACAATGTGCTGCTCGTGCCGATCCGTACCGGCGTCGGCGCCCGTCTCGGCGTCAATCTCGGCTACCTCAAGCTCACCCAACGCGCGACCTGG
This sequence comes from Mesorhizobium sp. M0019, assembly GCF_040323975.1. Classification (NCBI taxonomy): domain Bacteria; kingdom Pseudomonadati; phylum Pseudomonadota; class Alphaproteobacteria; order Hyphomicrobiales; family Phyllobacteriaceae; genus Mesorhizobium; species Mesorhizobium sp. M0019. The sequence goes on from NZ_JAMYVK010000006.1 coordinate 31,462, forward strand.
AATCCGTTCTGACCTGCATGATGGCGCCACTGCGATTGGAGCTGTGATCCCACGGTCTGAGCTTTGCCGCGGCATACTCTTGCCGTGGCGCCGGATTTCCGTCATGCGAAGATGGCAAAGTCGACCTTTGGCGGTTGCCATGCACAACGGATAGTCATCTTGGTCCAGTCGATCCTGTTCTTTGTCCTCGGCTTTCTCTGCGCGGGCTTTCTGGCGCTGATGATTGCTCCGGCCGTGTGGCGGCGGGCGGTGGCGCTGACGCGCAAGCGCGTCGAGGGCTCGATGCCGTTGACGCTGGCCGAGATCCAGGCGGACAAGGATCGCATTCGCGCCGAGTTCGCCGTTTCGGTGCGCCGGCTTGAAATGACCGCCAAATCATTGCGCGAGAAGGCCGCCGAACAGCTGGTCGAGATCGGCCGCGACCGCGAAGCCCTGAAGGAATTGGCGGCCGAGCGACAGGACAAGAACCGGGTCGTCGCCGATCTTACAGCCAGGGGCGAGGAGCTTCGCAAGCGCGATGAGCAGCTGCAGCAGCTGTCGGAACGGCTTGCGGAGACCGAGCGCGCCCTCGAAAAGCGCGGGCTCGAACTGCGGAAACTGGAGCACATGTATGACGACGCCAGTTTTTCATCCAGCAGCCGGCAGATCGAACTGGTGGCGCGCGAGTCCGAGCTGCAGAAGCTGGCGAGCGACATTTCGCTGCTGCGCGGCCAGCGCAAGGAGGCGGACAGGCGCAGCCAGGAATTGGCAGCCGAAAGCAAGGTTTTGCGGGACGCGTTGAAGGCCGAGAAGAAAAGAACCGGCGACCTGGAAAAGAAGGTCGAACGCCTGCTCGCCTCGCTGGCCGATCGCGAGGACAGGCTGGAGCGCCGCGAGAAGGAACTGGTGCGCCTTCGCGAAAAGCCGAAAGGCGCTGAAAGAACGCCTGCGGTGGGTCTTGCCGGCGTGCCAGGCAGTCAGGTCAATGTGGCCGCTAACTGCGACATCGAACAGACAACCGCCAAGCTCGATGCCGACCGCGAGCGGCTGGAGGCCAGGCTGACATCGCTGGCACGCGAAAACAGACGGCTGAAGACAGACCTTGCTGCCGTCGAAACGTCGAAATCGCGGACCGGAGACGATACCGGCAGCGCCAGCGCCGCATTGCGCGAAGAGATGAACGATCTGGCGGCGCAAGTCGTGGCCTTGACGGCAAAGCTCGACGGGCCGGATTCACCGATCGCCCGGGCGCTTGCAGCGCCTGAGGATCCGCGGCCGGGGAGAGGCGGACGCAGCCTTGCCGATCGGGTGCGGGCGCTGCAGAAGGCCGCTTCGACCGACTGAGATGCCGCCACTTGGCCGCAAAATGCCCAACTCTCAAATTCCGGAAAAATAATGCAGCGCGATGGCTGACGCGGCGGCGACGTTCAGGCTGTCGAAACCTTGCGCCATACCGATCCGCAGCGTCTGCAGGCGGGCAAGCAGGCTTTCCGGCAGGCCTTCGCCCTCGGTGCCGAGATAGAGCGCCAGCCGCTCGTTTCTCTTGGCATCGCGAATGTCGATCTGCCCGCGCGGCGACAAGGCGAATTGGCTGAAGCCTTGCCGGTCGAGCATGGCGGTGCAGCCGGCGGTATCGGCAAAGCAGGCGAAGGGGACTTTCAAGGCCGCGCCCACCGAGACGCGGATTGCCTTGCGGTACAGCGGATCGCAGCAGGTCGGATCGAGAAGCACGGCATCCGCGCCGAAGGCGGCGGCATTGCGGAAGATCGAGCCCATATTGTCATGATTGGCGATGCCGACCAGCACCACGATCAGCGCGCGGGCGGGCAGTGTGCCGAGCAAGACCTCAGCGGAGATGGCCGCACCTTTGCGGCCGATCGCCAATATGCCGCGATGCATGTGGAATCCGGCAATCCTGTCGATGATTTCGCCGGATGCGACATAGATCGGAAGCCCGGCAGGCGCCTTGCGCAGGACGTCATCGAGGCCGGCCAGCCGGTTCTCGAGCACCAGCACCGATTCTGCCTCGAACCGACGGGCGGCAAGCAGCGTGTCGAGCACCACCTTGCCTTCGGCGACGAAACGGCCCTGCCGGCCGGCAAGATCGCGTTCCCGGATGTCGAGATAGGCGGCGACGCGAGGATCCTGCGGGTCGTCTATGCGGATCGGATTCATGGCTTCCTCGGCGGACCCTGGCGTCGGCCGCGAATCGGGATTCGGATTCGGAAGGCACGATGCCGGATCCGAAGCTCTGACCGTATCTCAGCGTCCAAATGGATGCACGCCGTTCTAACGGTCAAATCCAATCACTAGGCGCCGGGCGGAGACGCCCTGCCTGGCCCTCCTGGCGGCACGGCGATATTTGACTTCCGCGGCGCGGCTCTTCGGCCAAGCCGCTTCAATGCAGAATTTCGATGGGCGAAGGAACCACACAGGGCCATGCCGCGTCATAGAGGCGGGCTCCTGCTGCGGTCCTGGGAGGACATCGATGATCAGGCTCCTCCTCGTCTTTGCCGCCACGCTTGCCCTCGCATGCGGCGTGGCTCGCGCGGCCAAGCTCGATCCAGCCACCGTCAATCAGGCCCAATTCACCATCGGCGAACCGAAGGGCGTCGATCCGATGCTGCTGAAGGCGCAGATCCTTCTGGATCGCGCCCGCTTCTCGCCGGGCCTCATCGACGGCCGCCTTTCCCAGAACTTCGCCAAAGCCGTCGCCGCGTTTCAGGCGGCAAACGGACTTCCGCCCGATGGCAAGCTCGATCCACAGACCTGGAGCAACCTCATCGCAACCTCCGCCAAGCCGGTGCTGGTGACCTATGAGGTGATGCGCAAGGATGTGCGTGGACCGTTCACCCGGCGTATTCCCGCCCGCTTGGAGAGGATGGCCCGCTTGCGGCGGCTCGGCTACCGCAATGCGGTGGAGAGGTTGGCTGAGCGCTTCCACGTCAGCGAACAATTGCTGCGAATGCTCAATCCGGGCACCAGCCTCAGGAAACCAGGCAGGACGTTGGTGGTGCCTGATGTCGGCAGAGGCGACCCTCCCGCCGGCGTTGCCGCCGTCGAGGTCGACAAGGGCGCCCGCCTGGTGCGTGTGCTCGACCGTGCCGGCAAATGGCTGGCGGTCTACCCCGCCTCGATTGGGAGCGACGAGAAGCCGGCGCCAAGCGGCATGGCGGAGGTCAGGCGCGTGGTGCACAACCCTACCTATCACTACGATCCGGACTTCGCTTTCAAGGGGGTCAAGACCAAGCGGCCCTTCACCATCGCTGCCGGGCCGAACAATCCCGTGGGATCGGTCTGGATCGATCTCTCCATCGAAAGCTACGGCATCCACGGCGCGCCCGAACCGGGCAAGATCGGCACGACCTTTTCGCATGGCTGCATCCGGTTGACCAATTGGGATGCCGGAGACCTTGCCTCGATGGTGCAGCCGGGCACGAAAGTCGAGTTCAAGGATGAGATTGCGCAGGCCGCCGACGAGCGCGTTCAATAGCAAGGCTGACTTGGCAGCAAGGCAGACTTGGCAGCAAGGCGGACTTGGCAGCAAAGCGGATTTGGCGGGGCGTTCTCCGCCCGGCCGCTCAGGTCCCGGCGCGACGCAGCCGGTGAGCCATCTGCGACAGTTCACCTTCGCCGAAAATGCCGTCCAGCATGTGCAGCAATTCGCGCACCGCCGCGGACTTGCAGGAATAATAGATCATTTGCCGGTCGCGGCGGGTCTCGACAAGGTCGGAAGCCCTCAGCTTGGCCAGATGCTGTGACAGGGCGGATTGGCTGAGCGACACCTTCTCGGCTATGGCGCCGACCGACATCTCGCCCTCGGCTAGATAGCTCATGATCAACAAACGTTTTTCGTTGCCCATCAGCGTCAGAAACGCAGCCGCGGTTCCGGCGTTGGCGACTAGTTTGTTCGAGACCATAGATCCCCCATGCCTTCTTGCTCATCCGCCGCTATGGGGGCAATAGCGTCGGATTCCATAGACTTTCCCTATAGATGCACGCCAGCGATTCAGCGTCACTCGCAAAGGTAGAACATTTCGCTCAAATCTCAAGGCTTGCTTTCCATGCAAGCCGATTAACCGTGCGGCTGTGATTATTTTGCCGATCGGGCGGCCTTGGCCATGTCGACCAGGACAGGCCTGAGGTCGCGCGCCGCTCTCAGCGGCTCGGGGAAGAAAACCCGACAGACATTGTCGCCCGATACGAGATCCATCCCGTCGGCGTCGAACCCGGTGACGATCCAGCCGTCACTCTCGGCCCCGCCGAAATGACTTGCGTAGAGGGCAATCGCATCGAGATGGTCGGCGTTCATGTGGTCGAGCGCCGATTGCTCCCCGGCGGCAAGCTCTTCGACGATCGCTCCCGTCGCGACCAGATCGGTGCGGTCGAGCAGATAGGCCTTGCCGAAGCCGCCGTTCAGGCTGGCGCGCTCCGGTTCGAGCCGGAAGATCGAGAAGTCGCCGAGCCCGGCATAGAGTTTTGCCTTGGGATTGCGGTTGAGGTAGCGCCGCTCGGCGCGGGCGTGCTCGTTCGAGCCGCGTTCGAGCCGCAGGGCGCGGCAGACGAGCGTCAATCGCGGATGCGCCAGCGGATCGCCCTTGCCGGGTTCGCCGACGAGCAACGAGCAGCGCGGGTCGGCAAGGATGGCGCCGGTATGGGCGGACAGCATCGATACCAGGATCAACGGCGTGCCGTCGATGTCTGTGGCGACGCCGACCCGGCTGGCCAGCGGCGAACCGGTTCCCGGTTCGAGCACTGCCAACGCGCCGAAACGGGCGCTGCGGATCAGCGTCTTTGCCAGCCTGATCGCCTCGGTATCGGTCGCGCGGATCACGTCTTTCCTGGGTTCGTCCAAGGCATCACCGTCGCATTTATTTCGGCGCCATGCGGATGGCGCCGTCGAGGCGAATGGTCTCGCCGTTGAGCATCTGGTTCTCGATGATGTGCAAGGCAAGTGCCGCGTATTCCGAAGGCTCGCCCAAACGGGAAGGGAAGGGCACAGCGGCGCCGAGCGAATCCTGCACCTCCTGCGGCATGCCGGCCATCATCGGCGTCCTGAAGATGCCGGGGGCGATGGTGCAGACGCGAATGCCGGAGCGGGCGAGATCGCGCGCCACCGGCAGCGTCATACCGACGACACCGGCCTTGGAGGCGGAATAGGCGGCCTGACCGATCTGGCCGTCATAGGCCGCGACCGACGCGGTGTTGATAATGACGCCGCGCTCGCCGCCCTGCAGCGGCTCGAGCCTGGCGATCCGGTCGGCAACCAGGCGAATCATGTTGAAGGTGCCGACCAGATTGACCTCGATCACCTTGCGGTATTGATCGAGCGGATGCGGTCCGTCCTTGCCGATCGTCTTCATGCCGATAACGATGCCGGCGCAATTGACCAGGATGCGCGGTGCGCCGAGCGTCTCTGCCGCTTCCGCGACTGCGGCGGCACCGCTCTCGGCGTCGCTCACATCGCATCGGACGGCGATGCCGCCGATGTCAGCCGCCACCTTGGCCGCACGCTCGATACCGAGATCGAGGACGGCAACCCTGGCGCCGCCGGCGGCAAGAGCGCGCGCCGTCGCCTCGCCAAGGCCGGAGCCGCCACCGGTGACGATCACAATCTGGCCGTTCGGGTTCATCTCGACGTCCTCCTCCGTGCCCAGACTATGCCGCCAAGCCACCGTGCGACAGCACCGGCATGGTCACGCCATCGCGGCGATGTGCGCGGCAATCCTTGCCTGGTCGGCGTGGCAAACCTCGCCCGCCAGCCTCGCCACCGCGCCCGGCACGATCTCGTGCGCCAAAAGCCGGTCGGGGTCGACCGGACGCGGCATCGAGATCTGCCCGCGCGGGAGCCTTTTGAAGCCGAGCGGGCCGTAATAGGGTTCGTCGCCGACCAGCGTCACGGCCGGCGCGCCGGCCTTGGCGGCGGCTTCCAGCGCGATTGCCACCAGCCGGCGGCCGATGCCGAGATTTTTGAAGGCCGGCCGCACAGCGAGCGGCCCGAGCATCAGCGCGCGGCCGGCACCGGCGGCGATGCGCGTCATCCGGACCGAGGCGACGACGATTGCGCCGTCGACAGCCACGAAGGACAAAGCCCGCTCATGCGGGCCACCTTGGCGGATCTTGTAGGCGGCAAGCACGAAACGGCCCGGCCCGAAGGCCTCGTCATTGATGGCTTCGATTTCAGGATCGTGCGCCGGAGTTTCCGGCAGGTATTTCACGTCGGCCAGGTATTTCAAGTCGGCAAGGCTCATGGTCTTTGCGTTCCGGTATGCGAGGAAAGGTTTGCTGCAAGCGGCAGCGTTCGCCAGTCAGCGCTTCATCAAGCGCGGGCGCTCTTTCGTCGTCGGTCGAACCGGATCATGGCAAAGTCGAACATGCGGATGTCCGCTAGCACCAATTTTCAGCCGCCGCAATCGGCCGGCGCAGCCGACCGCACTCGACGACGCAGCCGTTGACGATCTGTTCAGCATCGGGGATTTCCGCGGCGCCGCTTGGTGCCCTACATCGGGTAGGAACGCGAAAGGATATTGCATGGGATTGCTAGTCGAAGGCCAATGGCAGGACCGCCGGTACGATAGCGGGGAGAGCGGCGGCAAATTCGTGCGCGCGCAGTCGCAGTGGCGCGACTGGGTGACCCGCGACGGCGCGTCGGCCGAAGGGCGAAAACGCGGCTTCAAGGCCGAGCCCGGCCGCTACCACCTCTATGTCTCGCTCGCCTGCCCGTGGGCGCATCGGACGTTGATCTTTCGCGTGCTCAAAAAACTCGAGGACGTGATTTCCGTCTCGGTCGTCCATCATTTCATGGGCGCCGACGGCTGGACGTTCCTGGCCGAGGACGGCGCCACCGGCGACACGCTCTACGGCCTCGATTTCCTGCACCAGATCTACACCAGGGCCGATCCCGGCTATTCGGGCCGGGTCACCGTTCCCGTGCTGTGGGACAAACGCGAGCAGACCATCGTTTCCAACGAATCCTCCGAGATCATCCGCATGCTCAATTCGGCCTTCGACGAATGGGGCGATGCCAAGCTCGATTTTTATCCGCAACCGTTGCGCGGCGAGATCGATGCGGTCAATGCGCTGGTCTATCCCGCGGTCAACAACGGCGTCTACCGTGCCGGCTTCGCCACCACGCAGGCAGCCTACGAGGAGGCGTTCGGCGAATTGTTCTCGGCGCTCGACATGCTGGAGGACCGTCTGTCAAGGCAGCGCTATCTCATCGGCGGCCGCATCACCGAGGCGGACTGGCGGCTGTTCACGACACTGGTCCGCTTCGACGCGGTCTATGTCGGCCATTTCAAGTGCAATCTGCGCCGCATCGCCGACTATCCGAACCTGTCGAATTACCTGCGCGATCTCTACCAGGTGCCGGGCGTCGCCGGCACGGTGAATTTGCACCACATCAAGTCGCATTATTACGGCAGCCACGAGACGATCAACCCGACGCGCATCGTGCCGGTCGGGCCAGAGCTCGACTATTCCGCGCCGCACGACCGCGCGCGCTTCAGGAAGGCTGCGTGAGACCGGCGACCTAGCGGAAGGTTTCGGAGTCCATCTTTGCCCTTCTAACGAGTTCAGCTTTCAATATGGTATTTCCAAATCGATTGGAGTAGCCGAGCGACGTTGCAAGGAACGCAACGATGCCGCCGATCATGACGGCCAGGACCGACGTCTGGGGCGGGATTGCGCGTAACAATCCCGACGGCAGAAGCACAGCCATTCCCAAAATCATTTCTATCAGGGTTGAGAAGCCGACCATTTTCCAGAATTCAGTGCGAGTAAAAAGCTGAGCATGTCGCTTTATAAAAACGAAATATGTCACGAATGCCGCAACTAATTGTATTGAGAATTGGATAAATCTTCCAATTTTTGCTAACATATATGGATCTATCGCAAGAACTATTGTAGAAATTAAGGCTGCCACAGAAAATGTTATCACATACATTCCCGTGTACAGTGATACATAGAGCGCGATTCTAAATCTATCGTTTTGGCTGTGTTGCATTTTTTCTCCTCATCGCTCAGCATTTATCTCTCTGAGAACAATGGATGCTGCCGGTCTATACCGACGCAGCCAAAGCTGTTGAAGAGATGATCTACCAGTAAGGCGATGCCGAATTCCCCTCAAAAACCTCGGCAATCCGCCGCAAAGTTGCCGGTGTCGTGCCCACCGGCAAGCGGTCGAGCGGGAAGAAGCCGGCTTCGGCGATCTCGCGGTCGGGCAGCTTGGGTGCTGGCTGGTCGAACTCCTCGACCAGATAGAGGCCGACATGGTCGCGCCGGCTGGCGCGGTGGTTGAAATGCAGGGATTTCAACACCGGCGGTCCGGTCAGCGCGATGTTGCCTTCCTCGAACAGTTCGCGCGTCAGCGCTTCGATCATCGTCTCGCCCAACTCGACGCCACCGCCCGGAAGGTGCCAGCCCGGGACATAGGTGTGGCGGATGAGGAAGACGGAATTGGAGGGGCGTTCGTGGATCAAGCCGCGCACGCCGAGCGTCATCGGCCGCCGCAGTACGAAATACAGGTGAAACAGCCTTGCCCTGACGCCCGGCCAGCCGGTCTGGCGCAGGGCTTGCTCCGGATCCGGCATCATCGTCCGCGAAACCGTGAGTGGAAAGCCGCGCGCGGCTCGCCTATGAAGAAAAGATGTTCAGGCTCGCGCATATTTCCGATGTCCATCTGGGGCCGCTTCCCGATGTAACCTATCGCGATCTCGCCTCCAAGCGCGTGGTCGGTTACGTCAATTGGCAGCGCAACCGCCGCCGCTACATGCACGATGCCGTCATCGACACGATCGTCGCCGACATGAAGGCCAGCGGGCCGGACCATCTCGCCATCACCGGTGATCTTGTCAATCTGGCGCTCGACGGTGAGCTCGAGATGGCCAAGCACTGGCTGGAGACGCTGGGCTCGCCCAACGACGTGTCGGTGGTGCCTGGAAACCATGACGCCTATGTGCCGGGCGCCTTCGACAAGACCTGCCGGTCCTGGGCGGCGTGGATGACCGGCGACGGCGTCAATACGCCGGTCGACCGCAACACCTTTCCCTATTTGCGCGTACGCGGCAATGTTGCGCTGGTTGGCGTCACGACGGCGCGCGCCACGGCTCCATTCATGGCCAACGGCTTCTTTCTGGAAGGCCAGGCGGAAAGGCTGCGCGGCATGCTCGACGCCACGGGCAAGCGCGGCCTGTTCCGGGTGATCATGATCCACCACCCGCCGGTGCGCGGCGCCGTTTCGCAGAACAAGCGGCTGTTCGGCATCTCGCGCTTCCACAAGGTTCTTCACCGACACGGCGCCGAGCTTGTGCTGCACGGCCATTCGCATGTGCCGTCGCTCTTCTTCATCGGCGCCCGCAAGACCAAAATCCCGGTGGTCGGGGTCGCCGCCGCCGGGCAGGCGCCCGGCAGTTCGCATGCGCCGGCGCAATACAATCTGCTCGACATCGACGGTGAAAAGGCCAATTGGCGGATCAGGCTGACGCGCCGCGGCCTGACCGGGCCGGCATTGCCGCCCAGCGACCTGCAGACGCTGGAGCTTGGCGTCGAAGCCGAGGCCTCGGTGGCTAGAACAATTCCAGGAAAAGTGTGAAACGGTTTTCCGTCCGGAATTGCGTCAAAACAAAGAGATAGTGCGGTTCAGCGTTTCCGTGAACGCTGAACCGCTCTAGAAGCTGATTTTCATTGCAACGATGCGGTCCCAGAACAACACGAGCGAAATCGCTAGGCCGACCAGGGCGCCGGCGGCGATCAGGCCGAGGCCCGAGAAGAACGCCGACCAGCCGTTGCTGCGTGCAGGGACATGCAGCGGCGGCTCGGCCTCCGCCACCAGGGCGCGTTTCAGGCCGGCGACGGCTTGCTCGATGCCGCCTTCCATCATCCTCTGGCGTTCGACGACGCGCTCGGCGACATAGCGCGTCACCTGATCGGCAACGACCTTCATCTCGGTCGACTCGGCGAGCACGACGCGGCCGATGCGCGTGTCCTTGAGAAAGCGATAGGTGCGGCGGTCGCGTCCCATGGCGACATGGCTGATCGCGTCGATCCACAGCCGTGGCTGCAGGCCGGACGAGACGGCGAAGTCGAAACTGTCCATATCGGCAGGTACGTCGCCGAAGACCGGCGCGAGTTCGGCGGCAAGCAGATCGAGCCGCATGCGATGCGCTTCGCGCATCTCGACGACGACGTCGTCGCGGTCGGCGAAGGCGTTCTTGACGTCGCGAATGGCATCGGACAGTTTTCGCGACTGATCGATCTGGGTGATGTTCTCGCCTGCGTCCTTCATCGGCGTTGCCTCGCGGGGTTTGGTTAACACCGAATTAACACAGCCGCCGGCAAATTGCACTTGCGAGATCGATGAGCGGGCAAGGGTTCGCTGGATGAGCACCAGCGCCGCCGCCGTGCCTGCGCGAAGACCGATCAGCTCGCCGCAGCGGCGAATCCCCGACAAAGCCGCCTGCTGCGGCGTCGCATATTGCGACGGACGGCCTCGACGACCAGGCCGGGCGCTTCCTCGACCAGCATATGGCCGGCTTCCAGCACGTGGTGCAGATGAAAATGCTTCGGCACGCCGTCCGCCTGGCTGACGGGCAGCACCGCGTCGTCGGTTCCCCAAACCACCATGACCGGCATGTTTAGCGTTTCCAGCCGTTCGCGCTGAATGACGCCTTGCCGATCATCCCTGGTCATGGCGGCTGCGAACTCGACAAGTGTCCGCGACTGGCCGGGACGCCGGCGCATCTCGTTGACGAGATCGACCCTATGCTGCAAGGGCCGGCTTTGCGGTCCCGACATGGCGGCAAGACAGGCGCGGATTTCATCCGTGCCGGCAGCGGCGGCGTAGCGACGCAGCAGCGGACCATTGATCTCAGGACCAAAACCGCCCGGCGACAGCAGCGTCAGCGAGGCCATCTTTTCCGGCTCGCTCAATGCCATCAGGGCGGCCACGGCGCCGCCCATCGAATGACCGACGAGATGAGCCCGCTTTATGCCGCGAGCGGAAAGATCGGCAAGGACGGCACTGGCTGCAATCCTGGCCGGACCGCCGCCAGGAAAATCGAGCGACAGCCCATGCCCCGGCAGATCATAGGCCAACGTCCGCGCGCCGAGTGCCAGGGACGCGGCCACATCGCGCCAGTCGTCGTGGCAGCCACCGAAACCATGCAGGAAGGCAATCGTTGTCGGGCCGGTGCCCCGTTCGGCAGCGTAAAGGGATGGGGTCATGCAAACTTTATGGCTTGGTGCCGGGATCAGTCAGGATGCCGGGGGCGGTCTTATGCGGATCAGTCTTGCGGGAGGTCAGACTTATGCGGAGATCAGTCTTATGCGGGATCAGACCTATGTGGGATCAGATTGGCCGGTTCAAATTGTGTCTGAATTGCGCTTTGGCCGTCCGGATGGCCAGTAAAATCTTCGCGATCACCTGACGTCGTGCACGCGCCGGGAGACGTCAGCTGGCGCCGCCAAGGCCGGCGGCGCGCAGGGCTTCCACCAGCCGGTTGGTCAGATTGGCGGGATATCTTCGTTCGACGAAAGTTGCGCGCGGATCGGCTGCGAATTTCGGGAATTTGGCGGTCAGTTCCTGCAGCAGCCTGCTCGCCAGCTTCTCGCGGCCGGCAGCCTTGGCGCCGATCAGCCGCGCCGCCAGATAATGCGATTTCATTTCCGTCGTTCGCAAGCCGTCGCTGGCGAGCGTGGCCTTGTTCATGTCGCCCATCATGAACTCTCCGGCGAACAGCCCGTAATCCCACCATGTCGGATGGGCGCTCGCGATGTCCACCGCGTGAGCAAGGATCGGGGCGCCCTCGCTGTACCTGCCGGCGAAAACCAGCCCGTAGCCATAGGCGGCGGCCATTGCGAGATCGTAGGGATTGAGCTCATAGGCCTTGCGCATCCAGCGGATCGATTCCGCGGAATCGCCCATGCGCGAATTGAGATAACCAAGGGCGCGGTGCGCGTAGGGGCTGGTCGGGCCCATCTGGATGGCGCGATGGGCAAACGTCATGGCTTTGTCGATCGTCGCGTCGGCGGGGTAGGGATAGTGGTCGGTGACCGCTTCGAGATGCAAGGAAGCGAGTTCCGAATAGACGAGCGACGACTTCGCCTCCCGGTTGGCAAGATCTTCGAGGCAGCGGTAAGCGGCTTCGTGCGTCTGGGCGTTCTGGTCGAGATAATATTTGCCGTTGAGCACCAGACACGCCGTCAGCCCGGTCTGGATGCCGCTCTGCTCGATGTAGTTGTAGATCGTGCCCGAGGCGGGAAGAGCCGAGCTCAAAATGCCGGAGATCTGGTCCTCGATGGCGGTGTTCGCGCTGTCGCCGGCGGTCAGGTTGCGCGACAGCAGCACGCGGCCGGTCGCCACGCTTTGCAGCTCGAGCATGATGTCGCCGCTACGCGGCCCGGGCAGGACATCGAATACGAAGCTGGCGGCGTCGGTCACTGGATCGGGCGGGCTGTCGGCATCACGGCCGATGAAATTGATGGTATCGAAGCCGCTGAGGCCGGCGCGCAGCGATGCGGCGACACGGCGAGCCAGGTCGCTGTCGGCCTTGATGGCGATGTAGACCTGGGGGAGGTTTTCAACCGGAGGCGCTGCAATGCTGCCGGTAGCCACCGCGGTCTCGACCGCCGTGTCGCCGCCGGTCAGCAACACCACGCTACCCTGGCGAAGGATCAGCACACCCAGCATGAGAATGACCAGCGCGATCGCCAGCCAGAAGAACTGCAAATGCCGCTGCAGCGAAGGAGCAGCAGGGGCGACGGCTGGAACGCTCAGCAATGCAGCCGGATGTGCCCGGTTGCGGGCATCTTCCGGCGATCCGGGCGGGGCGGTCGCCGCCTCCTCTGTCGCCGGCTGCGGCTTGTTCTCTGCCTCAGCCTCTGCCGGCAAGCGAATGGCGTTGAGTTCGTAGGACGGAACATAGCCGCCGCGCGGAATGGCGATGCGGACCGGTTCGGCAACGCCCTCATTGGCGAAATACTGCTGCAGAAGCTCGCGCAGCCTGCCGGCCTGCACCCGCACCACCGCATCGGTCGACGGATCGAAATCGCCGTCCTTGCCGAAGACGTCCATCGCTATGGAGAAGCCCTTGAGCCTGTCGGCTTCGCCTGCCTGCTCGCGCTCGACCAGGTAGCGGAGCAGCTTGCGCGCGCGCTCGGATCGTCCGAACGTTTCGCTGGCAAGCAATCGCTCCAACGTTTCGCGCACTGCGGGGGCGGCAGGCGTGGTATGCTGCAAGTGTCGATCCCTTCGAATTCGGCACAGGTTGAGGTACAATCATATCGCGCTGGCGGCGCCTTACAAGCATGTGCTTATGGTGCGATAGCGTACCCACCGGATAAATTCCGGTGGGCCGATGGCGGGAGCCTGACCGTTTCGGCTAGCCGCGCTTTCGACCGACGATGCGGTTGGCGGCCGAAACCACGGCTTCTAGCGAGGCGGCGACGATGTTGGTGTTGATGCCGGCGCCGAACAGCTTGCCGCCCGGATGTTCCATCTCGACATAGGAAATGGCCGAGGCATTCGAGCCGCGCTGCATGGAATGCTCGGAATAATCCAGCACCGACATCGGCACCCCGACATGGCGCGACAGCGCATCGACGAAGCCGTCGATCGGGCCGGTGCCGGTGCCTGATATGGTCACCTCCTTGCCTTTGTCGAGGATCACCGCTTCGACCACACGCCGGCCCTTGACCTCGGTGTCGGGGTAGGTGTGGTGGTCGAGGAACTTCAGCCGCGCGCCGGGCTGGTCGACATAGGTGTCGAGAAAGCGCTCGTAGATGCGCTTGACCGGCACCTCCTTGCCTTCGGCGTCGGTGATCGCCTGGATAGCCTGGCTGAACTCGATCTGCAGGTTGCGCGGCAGGTTGAGGCCGTAATCCGCATGCAGCACATAGGCGATGCCGCCCTTGCCGGACTGCGAGTTGATGCGGATGATGGCTTCATAGCTGCGGCCGACATCGGCCGGGTCGATCGGCAGATAGGGCACCTCCCAGTGCGGCGTGTTGGCCTTGCGCAGCGCCTTCATGCCCTTGTTGATGGCATCCTGGTGCGAGCCGGAAAAGGCGGTGTAGACGAGCTCGCCGACATAGGGATGGCGTTCGGGGATCTTCAGCTGGTTGGAGTATTCGTAGACGTCCTTCATGCGGTTGATGTCGGAGCAGTCGAGCCCGGGATCGACGCCTTGCGTGTACATGTTGAGCGCCAGCGTGACGATGTCGACATTGCCGGTGCGCTCGCCGTTGCCGAACAGGGTGCCTTCGACGCGGTCGGCGCCCGCCATCAGGCCGAGTTCGGTGGTGGCGATGCCGGTGCCGCGGTCATTGTGCGGATGCAGCGAGATCAACAGGTTCTCGCGATTGTCGAGGTTGCGGCACATCCATTCAATGCGGTCGGCATAGATGTTGGGCGTCGACATCTCGACCGTGGAGGGCAGGTTGATGATCAGCTTGTTCTCCGCCGTCGGCTTGACGATCTCGGTGACGGCGTTGCAGATCTCCAGCGCCACGTCGAGCTCGGTGCCGGTAAAGCTCTCCGGCGAATATTCGAAACGGTAGCCGCCGCCGGCCTTGGCCGCCATGTCGGTGATCATCTTGGCCGCATCTGTGGCGATGCGCTTGATGCCGGCGACGTCCTTCTCGAAGACGACGCGGCGCTGCAATTCGCTGGTCGAGTTGTAGAAATGGACGATCGGGTTGGTGGCGCCCTTCAGCGCCTCGAAAGTGCGGGTGATCAGTTCGGGCCGGCACTGCACCAGCACCTGCAGCGAGACGTCGGCGGGCACGTTGCCTTGTTCGATGCACCAGCGGGCGAAATCGAAGTCGGTCTGCGAGGCCGACGGGAAGCCGATCTCGATCTCCTTGAAGCCCATGTCGAGCAGCAGGGCGAACATGCGCGCCTTGCGTTCCTGGCCCATCGGATCGATCAGCGCCTGGTTGCCGTCGCGCAGGTCGACCGAGCACCAGATCGGCGCCTTGTCGATCACTTTCGAAGGCCAGGTGCGATCGGCGAGGCCGACGGTCGGATAGGGCTGGTATTTCCGGGCGGCGTCCGGCATGCCCCTCGCGGGCTTGGCGGTTTCCTCTACATTCAGACGGATATCTTCTCGTGCGTTCATCGTCTTTTCTCCCGGCGGCTCGCGGATCCAGCTTCAGGCGGATTGGTGGCGAGCGGCGCCTTTACCAGAATTTCGTTCGCTTGATGTGACGTGCCAATTTGGCCAAGGAGCGTGCGCGTGAGCGGCGAATTCGACCGCCGGGCGCTCCTTCAGCGAACCCGGCGATCGCCGATAAGGCCGAGAAGCAGCAGGGTGGAGGCAAGCGCGCGAACGGTCTGGCCGGCAATGCCGGTCGGACGGGACGCAAAAGAGGTGGCGCGCGGGCTCATGGCGGTTTTCATACAGGAGCGGGCAAAGCGAGGCAAGTGGGAGCCTCGCTGTCGCAGAAGCTGCCGATCCAGCCTCAAGACCTGGGTTCCTCGCCGTCGCGAAACGGGGGAGAGGTGGCCGCCCACGGGTCTTGCCTTCGGCAAGCCCGAGGACAGGCTCCGCGGCCGGAGAGAGGGCCTTCGTAGGGCGCAGTCCCCTCTCCGTCTCGGCTTCGCCGAGCCACCTCTCCCCATTTTCGTGGGGCGAGGAACCCAAGCTGCAATGAAGGCGCGGCGCCGACATGAAAGCGATTTTTGCTGATTATAGCAACTTTGTTCTTGCTTTGTGCCGGCAGCTATGCTACTAATTTGGGTATGGTGCTGATTGGCGCCGAGGACCCGCCGTCGAGGCGGGTTTTTTATTTCACGGTTTTGGCGTCACCTTTCGCGGACCCAGCCGCTCACCTGATCCAGTTGCTCTTCCCCGAGCCCGGCAAATGCGCCAGAGTCGATTGTCGGCGGGGGTACGATGGCTCGCCGCCGGGAGGGATCGTCCATGAACTTCGTGTTCTTCTCGCCGCATTTTCCGGCCAATGGCGCCGATTTCTGCGACCGGCTGAAGAAGGCCGGCGCCACCGTGCTCGGCATTGGCGACGCGCCGTTCGATGCGCTGGACGGCAAATTGAAGGCAGCCCTTTCGGAATATTACCGCATCGACGACATGGAGGAGTACGAGCCGGTGTTCCGGGCGATCGGCCATTTCATCCACAAATGGGGCCGCGTCGACCGGTTCGAATCGCTCAACGAGCATTGGCTGGAGCTGGAAGCCAATATCCGCACCGACTTCAACATCTTCGGCACCAAGCTCGACTTCGTCAAGAATTTGAAACGCAAGAGCCGCATGCGGGCGTTCTTCCGCAAGAGCGGCGTCGAAACCATCCCGCAACGCAAATGCTCCGACCGCGCCGGCGCCATGACCTTCATCCGACGTGTCGGCTATCCCGTGGTGGTGAAGCCGGATTCCGGCTCCGGCGCTTCGAACACTTTCAAAATCTCCAACGCCGGCGAACTCGACAGTTTCTTCAGGGACAAGCCGGAAGGCGTCAGCTTCGTGATGGAGCAATTCATCGAAGGGCTGGTGGTCACCTATGACGGGCTGGTCAACCGCGACGGCGAGGTGGTGCTGGCCGCCAGCCACCGCTACGACCAGAGCGTCATGGAGGTGGTCAACCGCGACCGCCATATGAGCTATGTCTGTTTTCCCGAGATCAGCCGGGCGGTCGAGGAGGCCGGCAGGAAAATCCTCAAGGCGTTCGACGTGCGCGAGCGCTTCTTCCACATCGAGCTGTTCGAAACCAGGGACGACCGGGTCATCGCGCTGGAGGTCAACATGCGGCCGCCTGGCGCCTGGATGACCGATGCCATCAATTACACCTTCGATATCGATGTCTATGCCGCCTGGGCCGACATGGTGGTCAAGGACGCCGCCGGCGGCCCTTACAAGGGCAAGTATTTCACCGCCTATGCCAGCCGCAAGCGGCATCTCAACTATGTGCACAGCCATGCCGACGTGCTGGCCGCCCATGGCGACATGATCGTCCATCATCACACCATCGAGGAGGTTTTCAGCCGCGCCATGGGAAACTACGCCTATCAGCTGCGCTCCACCGACCCGAAGGCGCTGCGCCGGGCGGTCGACTACATCCATGCGGAAAAGGCGTGAGGCGATGGACGTTTCCTACCACAAGGGTTTTGGCCGCAACCTCGGCCGCGACATGGAATACAAGCGCTACGGCCATGCCGGCCGACCCGTGGTTGTGTTCCCGACTTCGCAAGGGCGGTTCTACCAGTTCGAGGATTCCGGCGCCGTCTCGGCTCTCGCCGAGTTCGTGGACACCGGTCGCATCCAGTTGTTCACGCTGGACGGCATCGATGCGGAATCCTTCTTCGACCGCCATGCCGAGCCGGCCCATCGCATCGCCCGGCATGAAGCGTATTTCCGCTATGTGCGCGAGGAGGCGCTGCCGGAACTCCTGTCTGTCGCAGCCGAGGCCAATGGCGGGCGTACGCTGAAGCCGCTGTTTTGCGGCTGCTCGATGGGCGGCTACCATTCGTCGAATTTCGTCTTCCGCTTTCCGGAACTGGCCAGCGGCGTCATCGCGCTGTCGGGGGTTTACTCCACCCACGATTTCTTCGGCAGCGCGCTCGACGGACAGATTTTCTTCAACTCGCCGCTCGACTACCTGCCGGGTATCGTCGATCCGGGGCTGCTTGGCAGGCTGAAGGCGCTGCGGCTGATCTTCTGCTGCGGGCAGGGTGCCTGGGAGGAACGGATGCTGGCCGATACGCAGGCGCTGGAACAGATCCTGCGTGACAAGTCGATTCCGGCCTGGGTCGACTATTGGGGCGGCGATGTCGCGCATGAATGGCCGTGGTGGCACAAGCAACTGGTCTATTTCTTCGCTCGCTGGCTGGACGACGATCTGATGCACCGGCTGGATTAGGCCACCTGGAGGAAGGAAATGACTAGGCCCGATGCCATCCGCCGCTTTGTCGAAGCCACCAATGCCGGCGACACCAAAGCTTTCCTCGAGACGTTCACGCCCGATGCCTTCCTGAGCGACTGGGGCCGGTCGTTCAAGGGCCGCGAGCAGATTGCGCGCTGGAACCAGTCGGACAATATCGGCGTGCAGTCCAAACTTAGCATCATTGGTATCGAACCGGCGGGCGAGACCTATCACGTCCGCATTGCCGTCACAGGCAACGGCTTCGACGGCGAGGGCGACATGGCGTTCACCCTGGACGGCGATCGCATCTCCAGCCTGGTGATCAGCTGAAGGATATTTTCAAGGCCCTTTAGGCCACCTCGCCGACACGGCCGCCGTTGCTCGCGCGGGACTCATTGGCTTGATGCAAAAACATGACTTTATTTATCATCTTTTAGTGGAAACAGCGGGCCGGCTGTGGCATTCCGGCGTGGCGAGGACGCCGTATGGCGAGCTCGGGTTCAAATGGCACCGAAAGGCTGAGCGATGGAGCAATTGAGTGCGCAAACCCGGATCAGCGGTGCCGCCATCCGGTTGGTGATGGACAGGCTGCGCGCCGAGCACGGCGAATCCGAGATCGATACCGGCCTTGCCGATCATTGGGAATTTCACACGCACTACGGCTCGTTGAAAGCGACGCTCGGTGATAACAGCGTGCTGATTAGCGTCGCGGCCGAGGATGAAACCTGCCTGTCCTACATGAAGATGGCGGTCGCCGGCCATTTTTCGCAACATCTCGGCACGACCAGGGGCATCGCCTGGCAGGGCGACGGCAGCGATGCCGGTACGCCGGTGTTCTTCCGCGAGATCACGGTGCTGTCCTCGACGCGGATTTCTCCGCATATGCAGCGCGTCCGCTTCACCGGCAACGATCTGGGCCGCTTTGGCCGTGGCGGCCTGCATGTGCGGCTGCTGCTGCCGCCGCGCGGCAGGCTGCCGGTGTGGCCGTCGATGGGCGCCGACGGCCTGATGGTCTGGCCGTCGGGCGAGGACGCGCTCGTCGTGCGCGTCTACACGATCCGGGCACTGGACGCCGCAAGCGGCTGGCTGGATGTCGATTTCGTCCTCCACCCCGGTATGGATACGCCGGCGGCCGCTTTCGCCGAAAAGGCAGTTGCCGGCGAGATCATCGGCATGATCGGACCGGGCGGAGGTGGCGTGCCCGAGGCGCAAAACCTGCTGCTGCTCGGCGACGACACCGCGCTTCCGGCGATCGGCAGGATCCTGGAGCAGCTTTCGCCGTCAGCCCGCGCCGAAGCGTTCATCGAGGTCGACGGCCCGGACGACCGGATCGCGCTGGCCGCGGGCGAGACCGTTGCCGTCACCTGGCTCTATCGGCATGGGCGCGAGGCCGGCACAGCCAGGCTGTTACCGGGGGTGCTGCAGCAGCGGAACCGCACCGCCCTTATCGACAATCTCTATGTCTGGGCCGGATGCGAGTTCGGTGATTTCCGCGAGATCCGCAGGATCGTCCGCAAGGAATGGGGTGTGCCGCGCGACCGGCACCTGGTCACCGCCTACTGGCGCCGCGGGACGCAAGCGGCGGACGGCGGCGAAGAATAGTGCGCGACGATGCTCCGCGGTCAGCGGCGGTCGGATACGAAGGCAATCGCCGGCACCGCCAGCAGCGCGACGAGGCCGGCGCCTGCGAAGAACGCGCCATAGCCGAAATACTTCGCCGCGTAGCCGGCCGCGATCCCGCCGGCCATGCTCATCAGTGCGTCCATGCACTGGAACAGCGTGAAGTCGACGCCCGCCTGTCTTGGATCTGACCAGCGCATGAACTGCGCGTAAAGCGCGACGAAACCGAGAGCCATGAAGCCGGACGAGCTGAGCACCGCGACGGCCATCAAAGCGGTGGTCGAGAAGCCACCAAGAAAATCGAAGACCGAAAAGAAGAACAGCGATCCGGCCTGCAGGAAAAGCGCCAGGACGAGCACGTTGCGCGGGCCGAACCATTTGACGAGAGCGCCGCCGGCGAGTGCGGCAGCCAGGCCGACGAACATGCTGCCGACGCCGTTGACAAGCCCGACCATCGAGAGGTCGAGCCCGGCGTCGATCAGGAATGGTCCGAGCATGGCGAGCGCCGCCTTCTGGGCCAGGACATAGATGGCCGACGCTGCCAGGCCGCGCCGAATTTCGGGACGCTTCAACGCGTCGAGGAGGCTGGCAACATGCTCGCGCGTCTCCTCGCGCGCGCGGTTGGCCACGCCGAGCAGGAAGGGAAGGCCGAGCGGCAGGAGCAGCAAGGCCATCGCCCAAACGGCGATGCGCCAGCCATAAGCGTCGACCAGAAGCAGAAACAGGCCGGCGCCGATGGCCGAGCCGAGATAGGCGCCGCCGACCTGCGCGGCATTGCCCCAGCCGTAGTTTTCCTGCGCCAGGCTCTGCACGGCGAAACCATCGCAGGCAATGTCGACGGTCGAGGCGGCGAAGGCGACGACGGTCAGGCAGGCCAGAACCGGCCACCAGGCCTCCGGGCCGAGCGCGCCGACGGCCCACAGCCCGGCGATGGACACGAGCCCACCGGCGGCGACGATCGCGCCGGTGCGGTTCTTGCCGACCGGCGGCAGCCGATAGCGCTCGACGGCCGGCGCCCATAGAAACTTGAGCGCCCATGGCAGCGCGATCAGCGAAACCAGGCCGATCCGGTCGAGCGGCAGGCCCTGGTCGCGCATCACCGCCGGCAGGCCCGCCCAGGTGATGCCGCCGATCACACTCTGCGCGACGTAGAGCCCGCCGATCGCCAGGACGATCGCGACAGGCGTCGATGCCCGGCTGGAAACGGCGATCGACATCAGAAGCGGTAGCGCAGGCTAGCGAACAGCGAGCGGCCCTCGTCGCGGTAGCAATAGCCGGCCGAGCAGATGGATTTTTGAGTGTCGAACAGGTTCTTGGCGTTGACCTGCAGCTTCACGCCCTCGAGCTTGGGGTTGCGGTAGCCGAAATCATAGGAGAGCGAGGCGTCGACGAAGGCGCGCGCGTCGTTCTTGAAGGTGTTGGTGTCGTCGCCATAGCTCGAGCCGGCAACGCGAACGCCGCTGCCTAGCCCGAGCCCCCGCAGCGTCCCGCTCTCGAACTGGTATTGGCTCCAGAGCGACAGGATGTGATTTGGCGTTGCCGACAGTTCCTTGCCTGCGGTTCCCGTGGCGCCGCGTTCGATTTTCACGCGCAGATAGGTGTAAGAGGCGAGTATGCTGAGGCCGTTGTCGAGCGAGGCGCTGGCTTCCAGTTCGACGCCGCGCGAGTTCAGGTCGAGCTGGCGCTGCTTGTTGATGCCGGTCGAGGCGTCGAAGACGACGCCGTCCTTCTGGTCGATGTCGAACAGAGCGGCGCTGACGGCGGCGTTGTAATCGGCAAACTCGTATTTGACGCCGATTTCCTTCTGCGTCGCAATCGTCGGACGGGCGACGCGACCGACAGGGCTGCTGACATCGTCATAGACGAAGCCGATATTGGGCGAGAACGACGTCGAATAGTTGATATAGGGCGTGATGCCCCATTCGGTCTGGTAAGACAGGCCGAGCCGGCCGGAAAGGGCACTGTCGTCCTGCTTGGACTTGGTGAAGTCGGCGGCGGTCGAGGTGGTGTCGGCCCAGTCGTAGCGACCGCTGGCGAACAGGGTGAAATCGTTCCACTCCATCTGGTCATGCAGATAGGCGCCGAGCTGGTTCATCTCCTGCCCGTCATAGTAAGGAACCGGAGCAGCCTTGATGTCGTCGACGGAGACATAGGAGATACCGCTGCCGGCGTCATAATTAGACCAGGCGTAGTCGATGCCGGCTACCGCGGTGTGCCTGACCTGGCCGGTATCGAATTCGAACTGCGCCATGTTGTCGACGACGAAGTTCTTCATGGTCTCGGTGTAGTGGCCCCAGTAGCGTTTCAGATCCGGGCCGTCCGGGTAATGGCCGCTGTACTCGATGTCGCTGTCGACGGCGCTGTAGCGAAGGTTCTGCCGGACGGTCAGCACGTCGTTGAAACGGTGCTCGAACTCGTAACCGATACGGCCCTGGGTCTGGTCGAAGTCGTTCCAGGCGGGATCGCCCTCATAAAGGTCCGTCAGAGCGCCGCCCGAATTGTAGAAGGCAGCGGTGCCGCCGGTGACGGATTTCGAATATTCGCCGAGGATGGTCAGCTTGGTGTCCTCATCCGGCTTGAAGGTGACTGCCGGCGCCAGATAGATCTTGTCGTCGGGATAACCGACCAGGTCGGTGTCGCTGGTGCGGCCGAGGCTGGTGAAGCGATAGAGAATGCTGCCGTCTTCGTTCACCGGGCCGGAAGCGTCGAGTGCGGCCTGGAAGCGATTGTGCTCGCCGAGCAGCATTTCGACCTCGCGGAACTGTTCTTCCTTGGGGCGCTTGGTGACCAGATTGACGATGCCGCCCGGACCGCTGATGCCGTAAAGCGAGGAGGCCGGACCCTTCAGGATGGTGACGCCTTCGATGCCGTAGGGCTCGGTCTTGAACCAGGCCGAGGGGCCGTTGTACTGGCGCAGCCCGTCGCGGAACATGCCGTTGTAAAAGGCCTGGAAGCCGCGCAGGAAGAAGGCATCATAGCGGGTGTCGAAGCCGAAGCTGTTCGGATTGGCGCTGGCGACATAGCCGAGCGATTCGTTCAGCGTGCGTGGCTTCTGGTCCTCGATCTGCTTTTGCGTCACAACCGAAACCGCTTGCGGAATCTTGACTATCGGCGTGTCGGTCTTGGTGCCGATACGGTCCTTCTTGGCGACGTAGCCGTCTTGCACGAGGATCTCGTCGCTCTCGGCATCGACCTCGATCTTGTTGAGAACGGTGACGCCGCCCTGGTCCTGGGCGTGAGCCGGCGCGGACGGGCCGAGCAGGGCCATGCTGCCCGGCAATGATATCCCCAGGAGCCATGTCATCGTCCGTATCCGCATCAACTCGTCTCCACTCTTCCGTACATTGACGAAAGGGGCTCTCAAATCTGAGTATTTGAGTCAAGTTATTTTTTGAGCTCGTGCGCGTGCTGGCCCGATACGGTCGGCGGCAGCAAAGTGCGACCGGTTTCAGGAAAACCGGCTGCGAATCAAGGAGAGGCAAGCTGCTATGGTTTGAGGCTTCTCGCCACCAGCCGCGCCACGCTTGGGCCGACCAGAAGCACGATCAGGAAGCGTGCCGATTGCAGCGCCATGACGAAGGAGATGTCGACATGCTGCGCGGCGGCGGCGATGATGGCGACGCTGTCCATGCCGCCGGGGCTGGTTGCCAGGTAGGCGGTCAGCGGATCGATGCCGAGCAGGCGGCTGATCAGGAAGGCGAGGCCGCCGCAAAAGACGATCAGGGCAATGATCGAGCCGACGATCTGCGGCAGCGCGCGGGCCGCGTGGCGCAAAATGGCCCTGGTGAAATTCAGGCCGATGCTCCAGCCGATCATCGTATAGCTCAAGGCAAGCAGCCAGGGTGGCAACTGCATGGTCACGCCGAGCCCGAGATGGATCACGGTGCCGAAAATGAAGGTGCCGAGGAAAAACGGCGACGGCAGCCGGAAAAGCTTTCCGGCGAGGCCGCCGACCAGCGCCACGCCGAATGTTGCGGCCAAGCCTTGCGGGTCGACCGGTGGGAACCAGACGATGGCCGGCACCTCGATGCCCGAGGTGTCGACCCAGAGCTTGGCCACCAGGGCTGCCGTCATCGAGACGCAGATGACGCGCAGATATAGCATAAAGGCGACGAGGCGCTGGTCGGCGCCGAAGGCACCGGCCATCAGCACCATGGCGGTGGCGGCGCCCGGCGACGAGCCCCAGACCGCGGTGGTGCCGGGCAGGATGCGCCAGCGGCTGATCAGCCAGCCGAGCAGGCTGGATGCCGCGACCGTCGCCATCACGACGCCAAGGAACAGCGGCCATTCCCTGTAGAAGACGGGAAAGATATCGGCCGAGATGGAACTGGCGACCAGGCAGCCGACGACCGACTGGGCTGAGCCGAACAGAACCCGCGGCACGCGCACCGTGGCGCCGTTGGTGCCGGCAGCTATGGCCGCCAGCATCGGTCCGATCAAGAGCGCGGCGGGCAGGGCGGCGAGTTCCAGCGCGCCGGCAAACAGCACCGAGACCACCACCAGGACCGGCCACTGCCAAGCCTTGTGGATCCGCGCCAGGTGCTCGATGGCCGGCGGGTTCGGGGAAGAATCCATAGATGGGCTCTTAGACCGGTGGCGAAAAAATGCGAACCCTTTTTGCGCGGAAAAGGGCTTGGGTGGTAATGGCACCAACCATCCGCAGCGATCCTTCGCGCCCCCCTCTGTCCTGCCGGACATCTCCCCCTCAAGTGGGGAGATTGGATGTCACGTCGGCCTTCGCCAATCTCCAAAAAAGAGCGCTGTCGGCGAAGCTGCCAATCTCCCCACTTGAGGGGGAGATGGCCGGCAGGCCAGAGGGGGGCGCTGTCCCGCCGGCCTCTCCTCTATCCCGCCTTCGCCGCCGCCAACCCGAACCCGCCAACAGGATGCGTCTCCACCTGGAACTCGAAGCCGGCAATGATCGGCCGGGCCTTGGCGATTGCCGCCTGGACTTCGGGCAGCTGCAGCGAAGCCTTGTGGCTTTCGGCGTCGGTCCACACTTCGGTCACCCAGATCGCGTCGGCATCGGCCGGGTCGGTGGCGATGATGTAGTTCAGGCAGCCGGGCATGGCGCCGGTGCTGGCGAGCAGGATATCCATCATTGCGTCACGCTGGCCGCGCATCGCCCGCATCTTGCCGATCAGTCCGTACATTCGCTTTGCTCCGTTGAGATGACGCAACCAGGAGTATGCAGTTCGTCGCCTACGGCATCAACTGGCCGCCATTGACCTCGATCACCTGGCCGGTGATGTAGCCGCTCAACAGATCGGAGGAGAGGAACAGATAGGCGCCTACGCAGTCCTCGGCGGTGCCGGCGCGGCCCTGCGGGATGGTGGCGATCATGCCTTTCATCTGGTCGTCGGTCGAGTAGCGCTCGTGGAAAGGTGTCGCGATCGTGCCGGGCGCCACCGCGTTGACGCGGATGTTGAAACCGATCAGCTCCTTGGCCATGCCGCGCGTGACGTTGGAGACGAAGGCCTTGGCCGAGCCGTAAAGGCCGGCGCCGCCGCCGGCGCCGTTGCGCGCGGCGATCGAGGAGGTGTTGACGATGAAGCCGCCCTGCCGCTTCAGCCATGGGATTGCCTTGCGCGAAGCTGTCAGCACGGAACGCGCGTTGAGGTCCATCACCGCGTCGTAATGCGCCTCGGTCTGCCCGGCATAGGGCACGCGGCCGAGCATGCCGCCGGCATTGTTGACGAGGCCGTCGAGCCGGCCGAAATGTTGCGCACTGTCCTCGACGACGCGCTCGACATCGGCGGGGATCGAGAAATCGCCCTGGGCGAGGAACACGTCGCCGCCGCCGTTGCGAATGGTCGCTGCAAGGTTTTCGGCAGCCGCGCGGCTCGAATTGTAATGCAGCGCGACGCGGCATTTCTGCGCGGCGTAGGCGAGTGCGAGCGCCGCGCCGATGCCGGTCGAGGCGCCGGTGACCAGCACCGCCTTTCCGGCAAGGTCGGGGATGACCAGAGAGGGGCTGACAAGGGTGGTGGTGGCTGGCACGTCTATTCCTCCGGGGACTCTGCCTGCTCTTCGTAGGCCCTCGCAGTCCTCGCGTTCAAGTCCGTAAAAGTTTAGAGCGGTTCACCGTTTCACGGAAACGGCGAACCGCTCCCTCTTTGTCTTGACGCAATTCCGGACGGAAAACCGTTTCACACTTTTCCTGGAATTGCCCTATGGCCTGAGATAGGCATAGCCCTGGCGTTGCAATTCGGCGAGCTTGACGACGCCGCCCCTGTCGGCTGCATGGAAGCCGTCGAGCAGGTCGGCCAGGCCGATATCCATGCCGTGCATGGTGTTGGCGCAAGCGTGCGGGCTGAGCCCATCCTGGACAAGGCCGGCGAACCGCCCGGAAATGGCGGCCGATATGCCCTTCGACTTGAAGGCGGCAAGTGCCGGGCCGTGCACGACAAGCGCGATGTCGACCTTGCCGTCGGTGCCTTCGAAGTGGTTCTTGATGTTGCCGAGCACGAAATTGACCTTGTCGAGGTCGCTGAGGTGATAGGCGACCTTTTGCCTTTCCTCTTCGGCAGCCGCCGGCTTGACTTCACTAGCTGCGGCCTTGATGGGGCGCAGCCCGAACAGCCCGGCGGCCCCGGCAAGACCGACGCGGAAAATATCGCGGCGTCGCATGGCTTCATCTCCCATTTGGTCGGCCCGCGCAATTTGCGTGGCCTCGACCTCAATCCTAGCATAAATTGAAGCCACGTCTTGTCGGGGCAGGGGGAGCCAGCATGATATCAAGGACCGTGATGGGCGCCGGAGTTGGGGTTGCCTTGCTTGCCGCCGTCGCCGGTGCTGCTTTCGCCGACGACACGCTCAAACTCACCGAGCTCAGCCCCGACGGCAAGGACGCTTGCTTCGGCCGCGTCTACGACGCCGCGCATCTCAAGTCGCATCCGCAGCAGGCCGCGCATCTCAAGTCGCATCCGCAGCAGAAGGTGGCGCGCATCTTCTTCTATTACGGCCGCGATCCGGTCAGCCGACCAAACGAGGAGCCAAGCACCGGCATCGATTCCTCCTACAATGGCTTCATGGCGACGACGGTACGCGGCGCCGAGGCGCCTGAATGGCTCGGCGGCTGGTGCAGTCATGAGTCGGAGGACGGCAAGACCGGGCCGATCCGTTGCGGCATGGACTGCGACCGCACCATGGCTTCGCTGAAGGTCGACGACAAAGGCCGGCTGATCGTCTCGGACGTGCAGCCCGATCTCTATCTCGACGCCGGATCGGAAGACGAGCTCGGCAAGGCGGAGTACGAAAGGCAGGCGCTGGGCAAGGACGACAACGGCTTCAGGCTCGACCCGATGCCGGCCGCCACCTGCAAGGCGGAGTTCGCGCGCATCGACCCGATCGACCCGGCCCTTGGCCCGCCATTGCGCGAGCGGCTGAAGCCGGACCAGGCCTTCTGCTACGGACGCGACTACGACGCCGAGCATCTCGGCTCGCATCCCGATCAGCTGACCCAGTCGATCAGGGTTTTCCGCGGACCGGTCGAGCTGGCGTCTTTCGCCAAGGAGGGCGATCCGGCCAATTGGCCAAGCGGCGCCGATATCGCCGTTTCGGTTACCACGCGGCAGAAATCGGCCAAGGTCACGCAGGTCTATAACTGTCAGGGCGAGGGCGACCAGTGGCGCTGCGCGGCGAGCGCGAAGACGGGTGATGCGTCCTGCGATATCGCGCAACAGGAGGTCTTCCTTCGCCGCGGCGCCAACGGCACGATGATGCTGGCCAACCCGAACAGCGGCCTGCCGATCATCGATCTGTGCTCGAAAGCGGCGGAAGGCGACACCAGCTCCGACGACAAGGTCTACCGGCTGGAGCCGATGCCGCAGGCTGCCTGCGGGCTGTAGCAGTTCAGAGACGCGATGCCGGCGAGACAGCACCCCCCTCTGTCCTGCCGGACATCTCCCCCTCAAGGGGGGAGATCGGCAGCTTCACCGACAGCGTTCTTCTTTGAAGATTGGCGAAAGCCAAAGCGACATCCAATCTCCCCCCTTGAGGGGGAGATGTCCGGCAGGACAGAGGGGGGCGCGAAGGATCACGACTGAGCGATTTTTCTCCGCGCCGCCACCTCACGCGAACGGCACGGCCGTCGTGCCCTTGGGCAGTTTCGCTTCGTCGTCGGGTTCGACATGGATGATGACCCGCACGGAAGGGATCTCTGCCTGCAGCGCGTCCTCGATGCGGTCGCAGATAACGTGGCTGGCGCCGACCGACATGTCGGCGTCGACGACCAGGTGGAACTCGATGAAGGTGGCGCGGCCGGCGATGCGCGTCTTCAGGTCGTGGACCTCGAGCGCGCCCTTGCAATTGGCCGAGATGATGTCGCGTATGCGGATGTGTTCCTGGGTGTCGACGGCGCGGTCCATCAGCCCGTTCATCGACGAGCCGATGACGTGCCAGCCCTGCCACAGGATGTTCAGCGCCACGATCACCGCAAGAGCCGGATCGAGAACCTGCCAGCCGGTCAGTACGGCGCCGACCAGGCCGATGAACACACCGACCGAGGTCGCCACGTCGGTCATGATGTGCCTGCCGTCGGCAACGAGAGCCGGCGATTTTTCGCTTCGGCCGGTGCGGATCAGCGTCAAGGCCCAGACGGCGTTGATGACCGTTGCGACGCCGTTGACGGCAAGGCCGGTCCATGGCTGTTCCAGCAGGGCGGGATGCTGCCAGGACCACCAGACCTCATTGAGGATCAGCAAGGCGGCAAGCACGATCAGCACGCCTTCGAGGACGGCCGAGAAATACTCGGCCTTGTGGTGGCCGAACGGATGGTCCTGGTCGGCTGGCTTGTAGCTGACCTGGATCGCCCAATAGGCGGCGGCAGAGGCAATGACGTTGACGATCGATTCCAGCGCGTCCGAATAAAGCGCGACCGAACCGGTGACGTACCAGGCCACCAGCTTCAGGCCGAGCACGATGCAGGCGACGACGATCGACCAGAAGGCGAGGCTGGCGACCTTCTGCCTGGCGGCGGCTTTGATTTCTGCCGCGGTCACTGGGGAAAAGATCCCAACACTGAGCCCTCGAATTAAGCGGCCTTTTCCTTGGCCTTGCGCGGCAGGTGCGCGACAATGTTCTCGATGATGCGCATGCCGGCATTGTGGCCGAGCGTCATGATCGACTCCGGGTGGAACTGCACCGCGGCGATCGGCTCCTTGCGGTGCTCGAAGGCCATGATGATGCCGTCCTCGGTCTCGGCGGTGACGACAAAACCATCGGGCAGCCGCACCGGATCTGCAAAGATCGAATGATAGCGGCCGACCGTCACCTCCTTGGGCAGGCCGGAGAAGATGATGCCCGGCTTCGACACGCGGATGCGCGACGGCTTGCCGTGCATCGGGATGTGCAATTGGCGCAGCTCGCCGCCATAGGCCTCGGCCAGCGCCTGCAGCCCGAGGCAGACGCCGAAGATCGGCAGGTCGCGCGCACGGGCCCGCTTGATGGTAGCGGCGCAGTCGAAGTCCTTCGGTGTGCCGGGGCCGGGCGACAGCACGACCAGGTTTGGCTTCAGCCGGTCGAAGATCTCGTCCGGCACCGGCGTGCGCACCGTCGAGACGTTGGCGCCGGTCTGGCGGAAATAGTTGGCGAGCGTATGGACGAAGGAGTCCTCGTGGTCGACCAGCAGGATGTTGACGCCGTCGCCGACACGCGCGGTGCTGCGTTCGGTGCTGGCGGCATTGCCTGATTTGGCGTCGCGGATGGCGGAGAGCATGGCGGATGCCTTCAGTTCGGTTTCGGCTTCTTCTTCCTCGGGAATGCTGTCGAAGAGCAGCGTGGCGCCGGCGCGCACCTCGGCGATGCCGTCCTTGATGCGAATGGTGCGAAGCGTCAGGCCGGTGTTCATGTCACCGTTGAAATTGACCATGCCGATCGCCCCGCCATACCAGGCGCGCGGGCTCTTCTCGTTCTGCTCGATGAAGCGCATGGCCCATAATTTCGGCGCGCCGGTGACGGTGACCGCCCAGGCATGCGACAGAAAGGCGTCGAAGGCGTCCATGCCTTCGCGCAGCCGCCCCTCGATGTGGTCGACGGTGTGGATCAGGCGGGAGTACATTTCGATCTGGCGGCGGCCGATGACGCGCACCGAGCCCGGCTCACAGACCCTCGACTTGTCGTTGCGGTCGACGTCCGAGCACATGGTGAGTTCGGATTCGTCCTTCTTCGAATTGAGCAGCTTCAGGATCTGCTCGCTGTCGGAGATGGCGTCGTCGCCGCGCTTGATGGTACCGGAGATCGGGCAGGTCTCGACGCGGCGGCCGTTGACGCGCACGAACATTTCCGGCGAGGCGCCGATCAGATATTCGCCCTCGCCGAGATTGATGAAGAAGGAATAGGGCGAAGGGTTGATGCTCTTCAGCTTGCGGGAAATCTCGGAGGGCTGGGTTTCGCAGCGTTCGTAGAACATCTGCCCCGGCACCACTTCGAACAGGTCGCCGCGCTCGAAGCTCTTCATCGCCTTGCGCACCAGCTTGGCATATTCGCCGGGCTCGTGGTCGCCGCGCGGCGGGATGCGGTCGGCGGTCCTGAACGGCTCGACGATTTCGTCGCGCGGCAGGCCTTCGGTCGAAAAGCCATCGCCGGAATAGTCGTAACGGTCGGTCCAGGCCTTGGTCGAATAGTGGTCGACGACGAGGATCTCGTCGGGCAGGAACAGCACGAGATCGCGCTGGCTTGGCTTGCGCTCGAGCTTGTAGTCGACCGGATCGAACTGGAAGGCGAGGTCGTAGCCGAAGGCGCCATAGAGGCCGAGATTGGCGTCTTCCTCGGTCTTGAACAAAGCCGTGATGGCGCGCAGCACGGTGAAGACGGAGGGAACGCGGCTGCGTTCCTCTTCAGTGAAGATACGATCGGGCTTGGCGACCTCGAGGCGGATGAGTTTGTTGGACGTCTCGGCGATCGTTACGTCGTCAAGGCCGGCAAGCACCGTGCCGATCACCGGCAAAAGCACCTCGCCGCGACGGTTCAGCGCCTCGATGCGCATGGCGCGGCCGCGTGCCGAGATCACCACCGGCGGATCGATGATGGCGGTGTCCCAGCGCGTATAGCGGCCGGGATATTCGTAATTCGAGGAAAACACGGCGCCGCGGCGCGAATTCAGCCCATCGACATAGCCGTCGATCGCCCCCTCGTAAGGCCGGTCATGGCGCTGGCGGGTAATCGCCACGCCACCCGCCGTGACGAAGCGCTCGGCGCCATTCTCCAGAATTTTCGTCGTCATTGCCGTCTCCATCAGCGTCTTTGGGGCAACGGACCCGGGAATGGCTTGAAAAAACAAATGGCCGCCCGGACATTCCGCTGCGGCCACCCTCTATTGTCACGCGAACGCGTTCGAACAGGCCGCTGTCAGCGAGCCCACCACCAAATGGTCTTGATCGAACGCATATTCATGGCGAAATCCATAGCCGCGAAAAGCGGTATGCGCAACAGGTTTGAAAGTCTGTGGGGTGGCTGCCGCTTTCGCAACCCATGGCACATGGCCAAGACCGGCAGTCCTGCCTAGACTCTGCATCAAACAGCAGGAAGACGGGAAACATCAAATGACCCAGCAGTTCGACCGCGCACGGACGTTCCATTCCCTCCATGTCAAGGGAAACCCGATTGTCCTCTACAATGCCTGGGACCCAGGCTCCGCCAAGATCATCGAGAAAGCAGGGGCCAAGGCCATCGCCACCGGAAGCTGGCCGGTCGCGGCCGCTTTCGGATTCGCCGATGGCGAGAAAATCCCGTTGGAACTGGCGCTCGAAAACATCAAACGCATCGTTGCGGCGGTGGATGTGCCGGTAACCATGGACCTCGAGGGGGGTTACGGGGTCGCTCCGGAGGTTGTCGCCCGCAGCGTGACGCTCGCCGTGCAGGCTGGAGCCGTCGGCTTTAATTTCGAGGATCAGATCGTCGGCGGCAGTGGGCTGCACGACATCGCCATACAGGTGAGGCGGATCGAAGCGGCTGCAGCGGCGGTGAAGACGTCGGGTATTCCGGCCTTCATTAACACCCGAACCGACATTTTCCTGAAGACTAAACCGAATGCGCACGACAAGGCTCTTCTCGATCAGGCGATCGAGCGGGCGCACGCCTACGAAAGGGCCGGAGCGCATGGCTTCTTTGCGCCGGGGCTTGCCGATGAAGGCCTGATCGAGGCGCTCTGCGAGGCAACGGCATTGCCGGTCAACATCATTGCCCTGGCGCATGTGCCGCCGCGCCAGAGGCTTGCCGAACTCGGCGTCGCCCGCGTGAGCCATGGTCCGGTGCCGTACCGGCAGATGGCCGAATGGCTGGAGGCCAAGGCGCGACAGGCGATTTCGGGGTAGCCTGGCGGGGTGCGTCAGTCCTCCAGCGTTCCCGACCTTGCATCGGCGCTCGTCCCGTCGCCGACCAGCTTCAAGAGGTCTTCGCCGGCGCGGATGATGCGGCGGGAACGCCGCGTCAGGATGAGGCCCGCCTGCGGCGCCAACACTTCCGTGCGGCCGTCGGGCTCGCCGGGCGCGTGGACGATGGTGGCAAGGCGCGCACCCTTGGTGACGCGGTCGCCCGGTTTCACGTCGTAAAGGATCGCGCCCGAGCGGGGCGCCGGCATCATCTCGATGTTTTCGAGCGGCGCGACGAGCCCAACGAAGCTGCCAGGCGCGGGCAGCGCCTGGTCCTGGATGACGCCGCGCGCCACCAGCAGCCGGTAGAGCCCTTCGGCATCGGCGCCGGCGAGGGCGCCGTCGACATCGAGTATGCCGCGATATTCGACGGTGGTGGCGACGCGCCGGTCGAGGCACGCGACGCCGGCGGGAACGTTCTGATACGGCATGATCGAGGCGCCTTCGAAGGTGCCGTCGGGGTCTTCGTCCCACAGCATCACCGCGTCGACGCCCATGGCCGCTGCACAATCCGCCATGGCCGGCCACAGGCTGGTGTGGACGTAAAGATAGGCGAGGCCCTCATCGTCGCAATGCAGGCCGAGCACGATGTCGTGGCCGATGGAGAGCTGCAGCAGCCGCGTTTTCAGCCGCTGGTCGACCGTGCCGTGCGCCGGCAGCAGCGTGAGGTCGGGCGCGGCGAGCCGCGGAAAGCCGCGATTGAAATTGGTGCGCGTGCCCAGATGAAAGCGGCCCTGATGGTCGCCGTAAAGATATTGCGCGCGGCCGATCGGATTAGCCCAGGGCACGATGGTCATATTGCCGGTGATGCGGCCTTCGGCTTCCGCCTTGCTGAGCATCGGCATCAGCGTGTCGATGGCGACGACGCCCGGCAATTCGCCGGCATGAAGTGCCGCCTGCAGATAGAGGGAAGGCGCCGTCTTGTCCGTTCCGGAGAAGCGGAAGACGGGGAATTCGTAGGAAACACCTTCGCTGTCGCCGGCGACGCGTTCGATGGACTTCTGCATGGGATGCCTCCGGGAGAAGAGGCGGAACACATGCCCTTTTGCCGCTGGGCTGTCGATTGGTCCAGCCGGCGCCGCCATGGGCGCACGATTCTACCCGGCCGTCACACCAGCGGCTTGAGTTCCTGGGCGATGGTCGGCAGAAGCTCCGAGACGTTCGGGTGGATGTGCACGGCGCGCGCTAGCGTGCTGACCGGCGCCTTGGCATACATCAGGTCGAGCACGCAGTGCACCGCCTCGTCGCCGCCCGGGCCGAGCACCGAACAGCCGAGGATCTCCTTGGTGTCGGCATCGACCAGGATCTTCATGAAGCCTTGCGTCTCACCTTTTTCGACGGCACGGCTGACGCGGGTCATTGGCCGCTGGCCGACCAGGGCGCGGCGGCCGGATTTCCTTACCGCTGTCTCGGTCATGCCGCAGCGGCCGAGTGGTGGGTCGATATAGAGCGCATAGGCCTCGATGCGGTCGCTGACCTTGCGCGGATCGTTGTCGAGCAGGTTGGCGGCGACGATCTCGTAATCGTTGTACGAGGTGTGGGTGAAGGCGCCCTTGCCGTTGCAGTCGCCCATCGCCCAGATGCCGGGCACGCTGGTGCGCAACTGGTCGTCGACGACGATGAAGCCGCGTTTGTCGACCTCGACGCCGGCTTTGTCGAGGCCGAGATCGTCGGTGTTTGGCGTGCGGCCGAGCGCCAGCAGCACATGCGAGCCGACCGCAGCCGCCTTGCCTGGCGAGAAGGTCACGGCGATTTCGTTGCCTCGCCTGGCGAAGCGGATGTCGTCGGCGCCGAGATGGACGGCAATGGCTTCGTTTTCGAGGATCGACAAAATGGCGTCCGAGACATCCTCGTCCTCGCGACCGATCAGACGCGGGCTTTTTTCGATGACCGTGACTTCGGAACCGAAGCGGCGGAACATCTGCGCGAATTCGAGCGAGACATAGCTGCCGCCGACAACGATGAGATGGCGCGGCAGCACGTCGAGATCCATCATCGAGGAATTGGTCAGGTAAGAAATGCCGTCGATGCCGGGCAGGTCGGGCACCGAGGCGCGCCCGCCGGTGTTGAGGAATATCTTTTCGGCGCTCAGCAGATCGTCGCCGACGCGCACCGTGTTGGCGCTTACGAAGCGCGCATGGCCGCGATAGAGCGTGCATTTGTCCATGCCGGCAATCCAGTCTTCGAGATTGCCGCGGGCGTCATTGGAGACCTTGTCCTTGCGCGCCTTGATCGCCTTGTAGTTTACGCCAACGGGACCGGATAGCGTCACCCCGTAATCCGCGGCGGAGCGGGCGAGATGCGTGGCATAGGCGCTTGCCACCATCGTTTTGGTCGGCGTGCAGCCGGTGTTGACGCAAGTGCCGCCGACCAGCTTTCGCTCGATCAGCGCCACGCTCATGCCGGCCGCATTCAGCCTGCCGGCGAGCGGTGGGCCGGCCTGCCCGGCACCGACGATAACGGCGTCGAATGTCTTTGCCGTCATGCCGCCGCCGCCGCGATCAGAAGCCCGCCGACGATCGCCACCGCGTCCTCGATGAAGGCGGCCGGCGGGTCCTTGCCGAAGGCGGCGGCCAGGCGTTTACGCGCCTCGGCGCCGCCCAGCGTGCCGATCACCGCGCCGATGGCGCCGGCGATCAGGCCGCCGATGGTGGCGCCGCCGGTCGCTCCGATCACCGCGCCGGTGAAAGCGCCCAAGACGATACGCGTGCCGAATTGCTGCGGCACCTTGCGGCTCGGCGCCGAGGGCAGCTGGTCGGTGACCAGTTCGGCGATGGCCAGGATGGTGAAGATGCCGACGGCGATCCAGTGGCCCATGAAGCTCGCCCACGTGTCCGCGACCGGCAACCAGCCAAGCCAGGCGCCCCAGGCGACGGCGGCGGGCGCGGTCATGGCGCGAAGCCCGGCAACGATGCCAATCAGGAGTGCAAAAATGTACAGCATGATTGATCCCCTCGATGGCCGGCTTGGGACAGGTCCGAGAGAGCAAGCTACCATAGGTCCGGTATTTGACCAGAGGTGGTGTCGCCGCCGGCGCTTCCGTATTTGCAGCACTTGTGCTTTGGCAAAGATTGAGACTGGAGTTGCGGCCATGGCCGAAAGCGAACGCACGAAAATGGCGGCGGGCGAGTGGTATTGCTGCCTCGATCCGGAACTGGAGGCGTTGCGCATCACGGCGCGAGACGCGGTGTTCGAGCACAACAGCCTGCCGCCCCGGCAGCGTCGCGACATCGGGCCTGGATTGCGGACGCTGCTCGGCGCTGCGGGCGAGGGCGCCCGGATCGAGGCGCAGTTCCACTGCGCCTATGGCTTCAACATCTTTCTCGGCGACCGCGTTTTTCTCAATGCCGGCTGCACCATTCTCGATACGGCGCCAGTGCGCATCGGCAAGGGAACGCTGCTCGGCCCGAATGTGCAGATCTATTGCGCCGAGCACCACAAGGAGGCTGCGGGGCGGCAGGCAGGGCTGGAGATCGCCAGGCCGGTCGAGATCGGCGACAATGCCTGGATCGGCGGCAGTGCCGTCATCCTCGGCGGAGTCAGGATCGGCGATGGCGCCATCGTCGGCGCCGGTGCTGTGGTGACGCGCGACGTGGCGGCGAACACCACGGTGGTCGGCAATCCGGCACGGGTAATCAGCAACAACTGAGCACCGTGCTTCTGTTGCCGGTCACGTCCTCGTTCTGATGGACATGGGGGCGGCTATGTCACTTGGCCGGAGGTGGATGCAACCGTGTGTCGAGCGCAAACGCCTCCTGGGTCTTCATGGCGTATGCCCCTCTGGCGAGGCTCGCGTCGAAGATCAGGTTCCAGCTACGCTGCGATACCGCGCTCGGAATCACCACGAACCGGTGCCGTTGCAGAAGATCGTCGCCAAACGCCTGTTGCCCGGAGCTCGGAATGCCCGGGCGCAACCAGTTGGGGTTGGGCACGGCGGCGGGGTCGACGATATGCACATCCGCGACATCGCTGACGATCGCTGCCGTCATGACATGCGCTATCGTGTCGAGCGCCCTGAAGCCCTTATGAACCGCAACCTCGAGGATCGCAGTCGACGGATCGATCGAGCAGTAGACGGCGCGCACGCCCTTGCTGTTCCAGCGTCCGCCCACCCTGTATGCGCCCTCGCCACTATCCCATGTAGGCGCAAACGCGGCTTGATCGAGGCGCCATCCGATGAGGTCGGAGCCACCAAGCGCCGCCGGCAGCGGCGTCATGCATAAACGCCATATTCAAGCCGTTCCAGATAGTCTTCTACAAGCTCGATCCCCGCCGGCGTCGCCAGAAGGTCGATTGGACGACGCTGGTCGAGCCCAATCGCCGGGCGCTCCAGCCATTGCTCTGCCTCCGCCTGCGAACCGAACACGTCGGTCGCTTTCGACAGGATCTCCGCGAACTTCCAGGTGCGTCCGCTCTGGTCCTGACTGAGAGGCTTGGACGGAGCATCCTTGCGGCGCTGGTAGGTGCGCAGGCTCATGCCGACGGCCTTCTCCAGCGAATCGGTCTTCTGGATGAAGACGAGTTGCCCGATAAGATGGTCCAGCGCTGAAGCCGGCAGGCCGTGCAGAAGCAACTCGTGGGCATCCAAAGCGCTGCTGAGGCGCCTTGCCAGAATGCGGCTGCCGCCTAGCAATTTCGCCACCTTCTGAAGTTCATTGTTTTTTGCTGCTGGCGCAGCCTTTTCCAATGCCATCGCCACGGCGAGCCCTCTTCGCGTCATCTGTCGCTTTAATATATGACAGATGACGCAGAGCCTTTCAAGCACGACAGGATCGAGAGCAGGGCAATCGCTTCGAGAGAAAAGATAGCCTACTCGGGCCAGATGGCAGTCCAACGTCGGCACTGAAGCGATTGCCCTGGAATCGAGCGCGAGCCGAATTTCACCTCGGCATGTGCGCCACGCGCTCCTCCTGAGCACTCTTCGAGAATTCGCGCCGGTATTGCGCCGGCGAGGTTCTGAGGCGCGCTGCGAAATGCTGGCGCAGCGAGGTAGCGCTGCCGAAGCCGGCCTCGAAGGCAACCGTGTCCATCGATTTTTCCGTTGCTTCCAGCAGCCGTTGCGCCAGCTGGACGCGCTGGTCGGTCAGCCAGTCGCCGAAACTGGTGCCGATCGTTTTCTGGAAACGGCGCGTGAACGTCCGGCGGGTGAGGCCGGCGTGACCGGCAACGCTGTCCAGACTGTGCGGCTCACCCAGGGTTTTGCGCACCGCTTCGAGAGCCTGGGTGAAGCGGTCCGCATTGCCGGTCCTGGCGATGGGACGTTCGATGAATTGCGCCTGCCCTCCCTGCCTGTGCGGAGAAAGCACAATCTGCCGGGCAAGGCGAAGTGCCGCCTCCGCGCCGTAACGAGCCCGTACGACGTGCAGGCAGCAGTCGAGCCCGGCGGCGACGCCGGCGGATGTCACGACATCGCCATTGTCGATGTAGAGCACTTCCGGTTCGACGAGAATGTCGGGATAGAGTTCCTGCAGCTGATCCGCGTAGGCCCAGTGCGTCGCCGCTCGCCGCCCCGAAAGCAGTCCGGTCGCCGCAACAGCGAACGTTCCCAAGCACAGTCCGACGATCAGCGCACCGCGCTCGTGCGCGCCAAGCAACGCGTCGATCAATGCCGCTGGAGGCGAGCTCCCGAGATCTTTCCAGCTTGGCACGATGACGATGTCGGCGTCATCGAGCGCGGAAAGCCCGTGCGGGACGCTGATGGTCAGCCCGGCATCGGTGCGGATCGGCCCGTCCTCAATCGCGCAGACCCGGAAGTCGAAGCGCGGCAGGCCGAGCTCCGTGCGATCCGCGCCGAACACGAGACACGGCACGGAGAGATGAAACGGGCTGATGCCATCGAAGGCGATGGCGGCAACGGCAGGATCGGTCATGGGAGCTCCAGCAACGGGTGAGGCCGATTGTCCCAATTCTTTCGAATAATGTCAATCGGGACACTTTTTGCAATCCGGTGCCGAGCTTATCGTCCACCCATCAATGTCCAACGGGAAAGGAAAACCCCATGTCGCAACCAGCCAAAGGCAAAGCTCCACGCCGCGCCCTCATCGTCATCGATGTTCAAAACGACTATGACGGCGGCAACCTCGCCATCCAGCATCCGCCCTTCCGCGACAGCGTCGTCAATGTGGCGCGTGCGATGGATGCGGCCACCGAGGCAGGCGTCAAGGTGGTGGTCATCAAACAGTTGGCGCCGGAAACCTCACCGGTCTTCGCCAAGGGCAGCCATGGCGCCGAGTTGCACCCGGAAATCGCCAGGCGAAACCGCGACCACTACATCGAAAAGAACTTGCCCAGCGCCTTCACCGGCACGGACCTCGAGGAGTGGCTGCGCGCCAACTCTATCGATACGATCACAGTCATCGGCTACATGACGCATAATTGCGATCTGTCGACGGTCATCCACGCCGTGCATATGGGTTTTGAGGTCGAGTTCCTGTCGGATGCAACGGGGTCGTTGCCGTACGCCAACAGCGCGGGCTACGCTTCGGGGGAGGAAATCCATCGCGTCGTGACGATCGTATTGCAGTCGCGCTTCGCGGCCGTTCTCAAAACCGCCGAGTGGATCGATTGCCTAAAGACCGGCGTGGTACCCCAGCACGACACACCCTATGCCTCCAACCAGCGCGCGCTGGTGCGAAGCGCGGCGTAGGAGACTGTTGCGAACAGGCAGAAGGGCGCCGCAGCGTTGCGGCGCCCTTTGCCGTTCAAGCGTTGATTATCCCTAAAACAGGCCTTCGATCTGGCCCATTTCGTTCAGGAAAATCTTTTCCGAGGATGGCGCTTTGGGCAGGCCGGGCATGGTCATCACCTCGCCGCAGATGATGACGACGAAGCCGGCGCCGGCAGACAGCCTGACCTCGCGCACCGGTACGGTATGGCCGGTCGGCGCGCCGCGCAGATTCGGATCGGTGGAGAAGGAATATTGCGTCTTGGCCATGCAGACCGGCAAATGACCGTAGCCGGCGTGCTCCCAGGCGTGGAGTTGGTCGCGCACCGATTTGTCGGCGATCGCTTCGGAACCGCGATAGATGCGCTGGACGATGGTGTTGATCTTTTCGAACAGCGGCATGGCGTCGGGATAGAGCGGGGCGAATTGCGACGCGCCGGATTCGGCCAACGCCACGACTCTTTTGGCCAGTTCCTCGATGCCGGCCGATCCCTGAGCCCAGTGCTTGCACAGGATCGCGTCTTCGCCCATGGAGGCGACGTAGTCCTTCATCGCCTGGACCTCGGCCTCGGTATCGGAGTAGAAATGGTTGATGGCGACCACTGCCGGCACACCGAACTGGCGGATGTTCTCGATGTGGCGGCCGAGATTCGCACATCCCTTCTTGACCGCCTCGACGTTCTCCTTGCCGAGGTCCTCCTTCTTGACGCCGCCGTTCATCTTCATGGCGCGAACCGTGGCGACGATGACCGCCGCGGCGGGCCTCAGGCCGGCCTTGCGGCATTTGATGTCGAAGAACTTTTCGGCACCGAGATCGGCGCCGAAACCGGCTTCGGTGACGACGTAGTCGGCAAGCTTCAGCGCCGTCGTCGTGGCAACGACGGAGTTGCAGCCATGCGCGATGTTGGCGAAGGGGCCGCCATGGACGAAAGCCGGGTTGTTCTCCAGCGTCTGCACGAGATTGGGCTGCATGGCGTCCTTCAAGAGTACGGCCATCGCACCGTCGGCCTTGAGGTCGCGGGCATAGACGGCCGACTTGTCGCGACGATAGGCGACGATGATGTCGCCGAGGCGCTTTTCCAGGTCCTTCAGGTCGGTCGACAGGCACAGGATGGCCATGACTTCCGAGGCGACTGTGATGTCGAAACCGGCCTCGCGCGGGAAACCGTTGGCGACGCCGCCGAGCGAACAGATGATCTCGCGCAGCGACCGGTCGTTCATGTCCATGACGCGGCGCCAGACGACACGGCGGGTGTCGATGCCGAGCTCGTTGCCCCAATAGATGTGGTTGTCGATCAGCGCCGACAGCAGATTATGCGCGGTGGTGATGGCATGGAAATCGCCGGTGAAGTGGAGGTTCATGTCCTCCATCGGCACGACCTGCGCGTAGCCGCCGCCGGCGGCACCGCCCTTGACGCCGAAATTCGGTCCGAGCGAAGCCTCGCGGATGCATACGATGGCCTTCTTGCCGATGCGGTTGAGGCCATCGCCCAAGCCCACCGTCGTCGTCGTCTTGCCTTCGCCGGCCGGTGTCGGGTTGATGGCGGTGACGAGGATCAGCTTGCCATCCTTGTTGCCCTTCACCGACTTGATGAACTCGGCCGAGATCTTCGCCTTGTCGTGGCCGTAGGGCAGAAGATGTTCGCTCGGAATGCCGATCTTCTGGCCGATCTCCTGGATCTGCTTCTTCCTGGCGCCGCGCGCGATCTCGATGTCGGACTTCACTTCGGCCATGGACGACTTCCCTCTGAATTGGACGGATTTGACTAGTGTGGTCGCAAGAATAGCCCGGCATTGCAGGCGCGGGCATGTTCTACCCCTGTCGCTGCCGCGGCGTCAACTTTCATGCAACTATGTTTCCTACGAAGAAAATGCCTCTGCGGCCGGCTGCCCTGCTACAGGTTCTTTTCGCGCCGGTTGCCGCGCCGTATAGAAGCCAGAGCAGGCGCGGTTCCGCCGTCTCAAAACAGCCGCGTAATACGCGAAAAGCGACAGAAGCAACGGCGCAAATTCACCAGCGCCGGCTGTGCGGGACGATCCGCTACTGCGTCAGCACGTTGCTGATCTCGACCATGTTCGAGCGCACCCTGAGTATGTAAAACCCCATCGTCGTCAGATGTGTCGGCAACAGCCAGCCGTCCTCGCGGCCATTGGCGATGATGAAGGGCTGGATGCGCAGCGCCGACACGAATTGCGCGTCCATCGTATCCCACAGGTTCTGCAGGTGCTTTTCCTTGATGACGTCCTCGAAGTCGGCCTGTGCGCCCTTCATCAGCCCGTAATAGGCATAGAGCTGGCCATAGGCGAACCAGAAGCGGTCGTCGGCGCGTGTGTCGAACCAGCCATTATTGTGGTTTTCGGCACGCTCCTTGAGGATCGCCGAGGTCGAACCGATATCGGACGAAATGCGGTCGATATACTGCTTGAGATTGTCGGCGCGGGCATCGAACGTCGCCTGGCAGGCTGCGAGGCGGGCATTGAAGGAACGCAGCTTGCGCACCGCGTCGCGATAGTAGCTCGGCGTCGGCGTCTTGGGCCCGAACGGGTTCAAGCCGAAATACCAGGTTTCCTCATCGAACTGCAGATTGCCGCGGGCGTCCTGCAGGTCGGCGTCGATCTGCGAGGTGGTGCGGACGCGGCCGAGATTGTCGGCAAGCTCGGTCGCCGTGCGCCGCACCGCCTGGTTGATGCCGCGCTGGAACGACGCCTTGTTGTCCATGAACGGCGTGTGGTCCCAGTCGATGCCGAACAGGCCGAGCTTGTAGAGGATCATCGACGACACCCAGGCATTCTGGTTGACGTTGAAGTCGGTCAGGTCGGCAGCGACCTGGGCAATGGCTGAATTTCCGCAGGTCTTGGCCGTGTCGGTGCCGGCGCCGGCGGAAACCTGTTCACCGGCGGAGCTGTTGCGTTTTTCGAACGTGTATTTGTCGACGTAATTCGGGTCGAAATTGTTCCACCACTGGGTGGCGTAGAAGAAGTTGACATAGAGACCGATCAGCACGAGCACAGCCAGGCCGAGCACCGCCTTCAGGATCCAGCCGCGTTGCGTGTACCAGCGCCCCGCCCACAGGAACGGCCACAGGATCGCGCCGATGAGCAGGCCGATGCCGCGGCCAATCCACTGGAAAATCCGGGTGAAGAAATTCACGATCGGATCAAGCATGGCGTCACCCCCTCAGTCAGTCAAGCCGTAGAGGCGTGTGCGAAACGCCACCTTGTCCTTCAGATATGTGGTTTTCAGAACGTCCACAACATGCGATCGCCAGGCGTCGCTGAAGCCTTCATAGTCCCTGTAGAAGCCCGGCTTGTTGAAGACGTAACGCGAAACGAAGTCCTGCGGCACGAAGTCCGAGATCAGCTGGTTGGTCAGCCAGGCGTCGGGATGGTCCGGCTTGGCGCGGATGACCAGGAAGCGCTGCTGCGGGAACACGTCCTCGATCTTGAGATGGCCGAGCTGGGCGATCTCGCGCTTGGCGGCGTTGAGGAAAGGAAAATTGCCGTCCCTGGTGATCAGATCGGTATGGCCGTGGATCCAGGTCTGCAGCCAGACCTTGTCGACGTCGGTCAGATTGCGGTCGGGATCGGCGTCGCGGATCAGCGCGCGCACCACCATTTCGGCGCGATGCTCGAGATAACCGGAGGTTTCGATCCATGAGGCGCGCGGCAACTCGAGGCGGCCGGTCGAGGCGAGGAACTTGAACACCTTGTCGGCGTCGTGGATCGAAAGGTAGCTCACCTGCCATGGCCGCGAGCGGCGGAAGCCCGGCGCTGCCGGGTCGCTGATCACCGTCGTCACGTCCGGATCGACAAACACATAGAGCCCGCCGAAATGGCTGGTCCAATAGGCATTGTGGCGGAAGATCACCTGGTCCGGCACCAGCGCATTCTCGCGGATGTCGCCGCAGATCTTCGCCAGCTCGACCATGTGGGCCAGCATGGCGTTGTCGCGCCAGGCATCCGGCTCCTGCTTCAGCCGGTCGACCAGCTTGCCGAGTTCGGCGGCCTTGCCGAGCACATCCTCCGCCGACAACACCTTGAACTCGACCTGATTGATCGACAGCAGGTCCTCGATGTCGTCGACCTTGGGGACCGAATCCTCGATCTCGCCGTAGATGACGTCCTTGATGGTCAGCGCATCGATGGCACGCTGGTTCTTGGACATGAATTCGTACATCAGCAGCGAGGTGTTGGAGAACGCCGTGTGCACCACCGGCAGGTCGATCTGCGACGGCGTCAGGATGATAAAGCGGCGGTTGACCTCGTTCGGATCGAGGTAGCTGTAGTCGCCGCATTCCTCGGCGACCTGCGGCGAGAAGCCGGTGCGATCGATCTCGAAGCTTTTCAACTTGGTCGGCTTCAAGCCGAACGCGACCATCGCCTTGTTATAGCGCTGGATCAGGTGCGGCTCGTCGATCGTCAGCAGCCGGCCGTAGATCAGCTCGTTGTCGCGCAACAGATCGGGCTTCTTGGCGGGGCTCATGCTTTCTTCTTCCCGTTCACGGGGAGAAGGTGTCCGAACGGCGGATGAGGGGCGCGAACGCTCCTTCTCCCCTTGTGGGAGAAGGTGGCCGACCAAAGCTCGGTCGGATGAGGGGTGTTCCAGCTTGACGAATACC
Source organism: Mesorhizobium sp. M0019 (assembly GCF_040323975.1). Lineage (NCBI taxonomy): Bacteria > Pseudomonadati > Pseudomonadota > Alphaproteobacteria > Hyphomicrobiales > Phyllobacteriaceae > Mesorhizobium > Mesorhizobium sp. M0019. The sequence continues at coordinate 74,586 of NZ_JAMYVK010000006.1, forward strand.
CCTCATCCGTCGCCTTCGGCGACACCTTCTCCCACAAGGGGAGAAGGGGGCGTCGGCGCATCTCACGCATTCCACAGCCCCTTTTTCTTCATCTCCTCGATCTCGCGCACGGCACGCTCCCGCAGACGGGTGTCGCGGATCATCTTGGTCACCGTCGCATCGTCGGACTTGTCGGAATAGCGGAATTCGGAATCCGCATAGCGGTTGATCTCCTGCATGACCATGTCCATCGAGAATGGCCCGCGCAGCTCCTCGATCATCGCTTTCTTGTCGTCGTAACCCTTGTGCATGAAGGCTTCCGGCTTTTCGAACCATTCGTCCGGCAATTCGATGTCCATGGCGCGCATCTTGATGGCATCGGTAACGTTCTTGATGGCGCGACCGGTAAAGCGCGGCTCGGCATCCTTGATCATATGCAGATAAGTGCCGATGTCGGCCATCGTCTTTGGCGCGCCATTCTCCTTCATGTAGCGCTCATAGACCTTCATCAACCCGTCTTCCTGTGGCTTCTCATGCTCCTCGTAAGCTTCCATCACCGCGCGCTGGATCTCTTGCGCCACATAGAGCTTGTGGTCGCCGAGCGGGATCTTGTGGTTCTTGCCGGCGAGCAGAACGAAGATGTCGATGTAGTCGTCGCGGCTCTGCGGGCCGTCGACCAGCCAGCGCGCGCCGGCGCGCTGGCGTAGCGCGTCGTCGACGTTTTCGGGATAGTTGGAGAACATGCCGAACGAGCAGTTGCCGCGCACCACGGTCGCCGCACCTCCAAAGGCGTCCATCAGGACGCCGGTGATTTCCTGCTGGCCGGCCGAGGCGCGGTCGTCGGACCGGCGTGCCGCCACCTGGTCGATATCGTCGATGGTGCCGAAGCCGATGACGCGCGGGTTCAGCACATTGTTGATGAACTGGCGGCAGTTCTGGCCCGACTTGCCCTGGTAGGAGGAGATCTGGTCGACGCCGAAATTCTCGTAGGCGAAGGGATAGCCGGCGACCTGGCAATAACCATTGAGAAGACCGGCGATCATCTGGATCAACGTTGTCTTGCCGGTGCCGGGCGCGCCATCGCCGATAAAAGTGAACAGGAAGCCGCCGAGCTCGACGAACGGGTTCAGCTCGCGCTCGAAGTCATAGGCCATCAGCATCTTGGCAAGCTTGACCGACTGGTATTTGGCGATGTGGTTGCCGACGACCTCTTCCGGTTTTTTGAAGGTCATCACCAGCGGCTTTGCCCGCTTACCCGGTGCGACGTCGAAGCCGTCAAGGGTAAAATCGTCGACGTCGATGCGGATATGCGCGTTCTCGAACGGACCGATGCCGTCGAAGCGGCCCTTTCGCGCCAACAGCCCGTCGATGGCGACGCGGGCAAAGGCGCGGGCGCGGGTCATCAGGTCGGCATCGTCCTTCGAACCTGCTATCGCCCTGTCGAGCCCGGCCACGATCGACTTCACCGCATCCTGTGGCGTGTCGAACAGAAAGTCCGGCTCGGGCGTGTCGTTCGGCGCCTCGCCGTCGCTGTCGATCAGCTGGAACAAATAGGAGGCAAGGCTGAAGGCGGAGATGTAGGCAGAGGCCGACAGCAGCTTCTTGAAGGTGGCAGCTTCATCGCCTTCGAGCGGCGCGCGGGCGTTTTTCGCCTGCAGACTTTCGAGGTCCGAGCCCTCGGCGAAGACATCCGATATGGCCAGCGCTATCGCTGTGCCGCGCCGGGCGCGAAACAACAGCGTGTGCTGCTGGATGGTCAGCAACTGGTCGCCGGAATGGACGGCGGCGACGGTTTTGGCGAGCTCGACCTCGCGCGTGCGGCGCACCGAGCCGACCGAGACGGTAGAGACGAAGCGGCGGTTGGTGCCGGCAAGCGCGGTGCCGGACTCGCGCGATGGGTCCTCCAGCACGACGATGCGAGTGATGAAACTTTGCGCAGTGGCACGGTGCTTTTCAATTGCCGCTTCCGGGATGGTGGTCAGGCCGGTGTCCATGGAGGATGCTCCGCGATTTGACGGTCAGACGTCGCTGATGACCTGCCCTTTGGACAGGATGTGGACCTTGTAGCCCGAAAAGATCTTCTGCGCCTCGCCGGCGGCATAGAGCGCCTGATAGGCCTCGTGCGGAATCAGCGCATGGTTCTCATAGCTCGACACGCCTTGCCGCGCGGCCTCGAGATCGTCGGTATTGATGAAGAATTCCTGCGTCGTCTTTTCGCTCGAAAACAGCCCCTTGCGGCCTGGCTTTTCGGCCTTGGAAAAGACCTCCTGGATGGTCCAGGTCAGCAGCCAGGCGTTTTCCGGCTTGCGCACCTTGGCCAGCACTTCGCTCACCGTCGAATTGTTGTCGGTAATCCCTGCAGAATAGAACGGGCCGAGCACGACGCGACGCAGTTGCTTGGGATGCAGCGGCTCGAAATCCTTGTCGAGGTTGACCGCGATGGTCGCCGGCGACAGCGCGTAGGCGGAATTCTTTTCGGTGAAATCGTCGAAACGGTGCGCAAGCTCGGGATTGAGCAAGCCGTCGACCGGCAGCGGAATGTCGATCCTCTCATTAAGTTTGCCGCTGGAGTCGACAAGCTGCCGGATCATGTCGTCCGAGGAATCCTCGACCGTCACCATATACACAAGCGGCAGGTTGGCGCTGCCGTCGAAGCAGGCCCAGTGGACCAGATAATAGGGCCGCAGCGTCTTCGGATTGACCGACACCTTGACTGTCTGGGCCAGCGTGAACGGGCCGAAGGTGGTCTCGCTCTTGACGTCCTCGAGGTAAAGCCGCTCGGCCATCGACTTCTGCAGCGCTTCGGGAAATTCCTTGTGGCGCAGGATGAAGTCCGCCATTTCCTCGCGCAACTCATCGGCCAGCGGAAGGTTGGCGAGTCGCGCATCGGCCTGGAGCCGGTCGTTCTCCAACTCGAGCAGGTTCTGGAAGACCGGAAAACCGCTTTCGGCGCGCGAGATGCGGAACGTCTCGGTGAAGCCCAGCCGGTTGCGCCAGCACGAGAACGACTTGTCGAGCCGCGCAATATATTCGGCCACGACCTTGGCGACGATGCCGTGCCGGTAGAGCGGCGAGCGATCGTCGCGCATGAACACTTCGAGGCCGCCAAGTGCCGCCGCGATCGCCGAGAAATAGCGCGCCGCCGCTTCGTTTTCGGGGGTCATGCTGCCAGCCCTTGGGAGCAGTGCACGTGCAGCAATTACGATTGCACGTAATTTGCCGAATTGTGCTTCTTCATCACATCGTCGAAGCGGCGGGCGAAGGCATCGTCGGCGAGCTTCTTGCGGCGCTGGATGTCGGCGGTGGCGACCATGTTCTTCTCGTGCATTTCAAGCAGATCGCCGATGTGCTTTTGCGAGGCGGCACCAATGCCGGCCATGGTCTCTTCGGCGGTGTTGTCGACCTGGCTGCCCAGCGTGTTGATCTTGTGGGCGACATCCTGTTGGGCGGCGGTCTTCAGCGAATCTTCCAGCGCCTTGTACAGAACGATGCGCTGCTCGGTATCGATGGTCAGCTTGTTGATCAGCGTCGATTGCGCCGCGATCTGGTTGTTGAGCGAATCGACGAAGGTCTGGAACATCGAGGTGTAGCGCTCCAGCGTCTGGCTTTCGGCCAGCAATTCCTGCTCCTTGGCCTGCTTCTCGTTGTATTCCGTGGCTAGTTTCGAGCGTTCGCCTTCCAGCTGCGTGCGCTCCTTCTGGCTGGTCGAGGCGGCGATCTTGTTCTCGATGTCGAGCAGCATCGGGTTGAGTTCTTCGATGCGTTTCTGCACGGTCTCGAGATTGGACATGGTGGTCTTGCGGCGCTCGATCACCTGCGACAGGCTGGCCTCGGAGGTCTTGTAGCGCGTGTCGAGAACCTGCTTCTGCGCCTTGAGGATGCCGACGATGGTGTCGGATTTCGCCAGCAGCTCCTGCAGATTGCCGGCCAGCGACATGTTGCGGACGCGGTCGGTGCGCAGGCGCTGCTTGCGCTGGCTGGAGAAGACACCGACGAAATTTTCCCAGCCGGTGTAGTTCTTCATGCTCTCGAATTCGGCGCCGAAGACGTTGGTGGCGTCCTCGAGGCCGATAATCAGGTCGGCGATATTGCCTTCCATCACCTTCTGCTGCTTCAGCACATCCTCAATGCGGGCATTCTCGATGTCGAAATTGGCGTCGCCGATCTTCTTGTCGGCGGTGGCGAGCGTGTCGAGCACAGTACCGGACTGCTCGATCTTGGTGCGCATGTCCTCTACGACCTGCTTGGTCTTGGCAATCTCGGCATCGAAATTCTGCAATGTCGCCATTGGGGCCTCCCGCTTCGGCATCGGTTTCGTTTCGCAAACCGCCGCGAATATATGTGCCGGGTTTGGCGAATGAAAGACGGAAGACATGGGATTACAGGAAAACAAAAGAATTTCAGGAGGCCGACCGCAGGATAGTCAGGCAATGATTACGGTGTACCTGCCGTCCGGTCAGACACCGCTTCAACCGCGGCTGGACTTTAGGTCGGGAGCGACGCTCAGGGCTTGGGATCGGCCTTGAGGTAGGCGATGACATTGGCGATGTCGTCGTCGCTGGTCAGGCCTGAGAAGGCCATTTTGTTGCCGGGGACCTTCTGCCGCGGCGCGCGCAGGTATTCGGCGAGGTTTGCTTCGTCCCAGACCAGGCCGGCGGCGCCGGCGTCCTTCATCCCCTGCGAGTAGCGGCTGAGATAACTGTCCGCGGTGCCGGCAGTGCGGCCGACGACACCCAGCAGATGCGGGCCGACCTTGTCGTGGTCGCTCGTTGCCTCATGACAGGCCATGCATCTGTTGAAGACTTTCTTGCCGAGAGCGGCATCGCCGTCGGCATGCGCGGCAAGAGCGCCGGCGATGAGGAAAGCAGCGGCAGACGAAATGGCTCGAAGCATGGGAACTCCCCGACGGCTCTGGCTGAGAGGTTCTGAAATAGGAAGCAGGCCTTAAACAAGCGCCGCACGATGGCGCGATTGGCGAACGAATGTCGGCCGGGAGGTCGGATGAAAGCAATAGCGCTGGTCAGGTTTTGGTGAAGCCGATGAAATCGTCGGGCACGGCGCGGCCCATTTCTTCTTCCCAATGGCGGCGGCAGAGCGAGACATAGACATCCTTGCCGATCGCCACCTGTTCGCCCTGTTTCGCCACCTTGCCGTCGGCGCCGAGGCGCACCACCATCGTCGCCTTGCGGCCGCAACGGCAGATGGTGCGCACCTCGCGCAGGTCGTCGGCGATTGCCAGCAGGGTGCGCGATCCGGAAAACAGCTTGCCTTGGAAATCGGTGCGCAGGCCGTAGCACATGACCGGGATGTTCAGCCGGTCGGCGATGCGGGCGAGTTGCCAGACTTGCTCCTCTTCGAGGAACTGCGCCTCATCGACGAAGACGCAATGGACCGTGGCGTGGTCGTGATGCTCGGCGACCCGGGCAAACAGATCGTCGCCGTCGCGGAACATCTCGGCTTCCGTCTCCAGGCCGATGCGCGACGAGATCAGCCCGGTATCGCCCTTGCGGTAGTGGCCGGCGATGAACAGCATCGTCGTCATGCCGCGCTCGCGGTAATTATAAGAGGCCTGCAACAGCATCGTCGTCTTGCCGGCATTCATCGTCGCATAATGGAAGTACAGCTTGGCCATGCCGTCCTTTTAAGCCGAGTTGCAACAAAGCGGGGAGGGGGAGCGCCGACATTCCACCGGGAAAAGGCGACTTCCATCCGGAAAGCGGCGGGCGTGTCGCTGATCGGCCAGCCTGCGCCGTTGTTCGTGATTGCCTTAGTGCTTGAAACCGCAGCAGAATGATGTTTGGCTGACGGAACAAAGGCGGAGATAAAACCGTCGCTTCGCTTTACCGAGAACTGAAATGGGAGAATTTTCATGTCGCGTATGAGTTCATTTGTCGCCGGCCTCGGCCTGGCGGTTTTTCTATCCACGACTGGGGCCTTCGCCGGCGATCCGGAAAGCTGCAAAACGGTGCGTCTGTCCGATGTCGGCTGGACCGACATCCAGGCGACCACCGGCATAGCCTCGGTGCTGCTCACCGCGCTCGGCTACGAGCCGCAGGTGATCCAGCTTTCGGTGCCAGTGACCTATGCGTCGCTGAAGAACAAAGACCTCGACGTGTTTCTCGGAAACTGGATGCCGTCGATGACCAACGACATCAAAGACTATGCCGCCGAAGGCTCGGTCGAGACCGTCAGCGAAAATCTCAGCGGTGCCGGCTACGGCATTGTCGTGCCAACCTATGTCGCCGATGCCGGTGTCAAGACGCTGACCGATCTCGGCAAGTTCAAGGACAAGTTTGACGGCAAGATCTACGGCATTGAAGCCGGCAATGACGGCAACCGGATCATCCTCGACATGATCAAGGATCCGAAGACCAATCTCGAAGGCTTCGAACTGGTCGAATCTTCCGAGGCCGGCATGCTCACCCAGGCCGACCAGTCGATGAAGAACAATGAATGGATCGCCTTCCTCGGCTGGACGCCGCATCCGGTGATGGGCGCCATGAAGATCACCTATCTCGAGGGGATGGGAGATAGCGGCTTTGGTGCTGCCACCGTGCATACCAATGTACGCAAGGGCTACATGAGCGAATGCCCGAACGCCGGCAAGTTCATCGCCAATCTGAAGTTCAACCTGGACATGGAAGGCGAGATGATGGACGCGATCCTGAAGGGCGGCGACGCCAATACGGTCGCGACCGACTGGCTGAAGAAGCACCCGGACGCGGTCGCTCCCTGGATCGCCGGCGTCACCACCTTCGACGGCGGCGATGCGGCGGCTGCGGTGAAAACGGCGCTCGGAAGCTGACCCGACCATCTGGCATGACGAGACAAGGGGCAGCCACGGTAGAAATGGCTGCCCTTTTTCATATCCTGTGACAAGATGACCGTCCGGCGAAGGACGGCGCTGGCAGAAGAGGGGCTAGATGGATCCGATCTCCAAATTCCTGGTCAGTTACAAGATTCCCATCGGGGCATGGGGGAAGGCGTTTTTCGGCTTTCTCACCGACAATTTCGACACCATCTTCAGGGCTTTTTCCAACAGCCTCAACTTCCTGCTCGACGGCATCGTCGACGGGCTGCTGTTGCTGCCGCCGGTTCTGCTGATCGCGCTGATCGCTCTGCTCGCCTATTTCCTGCAGCGCTCGAAAGGCCTGGCTTTGGCGGTATTCATCGGATTGCTGTTCATCCTCAACCAGAACCTGTGGAAGCAGACGGTGGAGACGCTGGTGCTGGTGGTCGCCGCCGCCGCCGTGTCGATGGCCATCGGCGTGCCGCTCGGCATCTGGGCCGCGCACAAGCCGAAGGTGTATCGCGTCATGCTGCCGGTGCTCGACCTGATGCAGACATTGCCGACCTTCGTCTACCTGATCCCGGTGCTGACCCTGTTCGGCCTCGGCAACGCGCCCGGCCTGATCGTCACCATCATCTTCGTCATCCCGACCTCGGTTCGGCTCACCCATCTCGGCGTCACCTCGGTGCCGAAATCGATCGTCGAGGCGGGCGAGGCGTTCGGCGCCACCAAGCGCCAGCTGCTGTGGAAGGTCGAGCTGCCTTCGGCGCTGCCGACCATCATGGCTGGGCTGACCCAGTCGATCATGCTGTCGCTGTCGATGGTGGTGTTCGCCGCCCTGATCGGCGCCGGCGGCCTCGGTACGGAAATCAACCGGGCGCTCGGTTCGCGCAGGATCGACCTCGGGCTTGAGGCAGGGCTGGCGATCGTCGTGCTCGCCATCGTGCTCGACCGGATGACGCGCATCGGCGTGGGAGGCAAGAAATGACCGTCGCCGTCGATTTCAGGAATGTCGACATCGTCTTCGGCGCCGACCAGGTAGGCTCGCTGGCGCTGATCGACAGTGGTGCCACCCGAGCCGAGATCCTCGAAAAAACCGGCAACGTACTGGGCTGCGCCGGCGCCAGCCTCACCGTGAACGAGGGCGAGATCTCGGTGCTGATGGGGCTTTCCGGCTCCGGCAAATCGACGCTGCTCAGAGCCGTCAACCGGCTGAACGTCGTCTCGCGCGGCCAGGTGCTGGTCAAGGACGGCGACGGTACGGTCGACGTCGTCACCTGCGACGAGGCGACGCTTCGGCGGCTGCGGCAGAAGCAGGTGGCGATGGTGTTCCAGCAGTTCGGCCTGCTGCCGTGGCGCACGGTGGAGGAGAATGTCGGCCTTGGCCTCGAGCTCGCCGGCGTACCCGAAGCCGAGCGCAAGGAGCGGGTGACCAAACAGCTGAAGCTGGTTCATCTCGACCAGTGGTCGAAGAAATATGCGCATGAGCTTTCCGGCGGCATGCAGCAGCGCGTCGGCCTGGCGCGCGCCTTTGCCACCGAGGCGCCGATCCTGCTCATGGACGAGCCGTTCTCGGCGCTCGATCCGCTGATCCGGACCAAGCTGCAGGACGAGTTGCTGCAGCTCCAGGCCGAGCTGAAGAAGACCATCATCTTCGTCAGCCACGACCTCGAGGAGGCGCTGAAGATCGGCACCCATATCACCATCATGGAAGGCGGGCGCATCGTGCAAACCGGCGCGCCGGAAGACATCGTGCTGCGGCCCGCCAACGGCTATGTCCGCGACTTCATCGCCAATGTGAACCCGCTCTCGGTGCTGACCGCGTGGAACGTCATGCGCGACCGCCGCGACCTCGAACATGGCGAGAACGGCTGGGTGTGGCTCGACCGGCGCAGGACGACGCGATTCAAGATCGACGAGCATGGGCTGGTGGCGGCGGCCGAGCGCGACGGCAAGCCGGCGGTCTGGGTGTCCTGCGCCGATGTCGAAGCCCAGCCGGAGGAAACCGCTCAGGTATTCTGGGCCAATCCCGGCACCTCGCTGAAGACCGTGATGCTGGCCATGCATCGCTCGCAGACCGCACCGGTGGCGCTGTTCGACGACCAGTCGCGCTTCGTCGGCGCCATCGGCGTCAGGGATGTGCTGAGCGCGGTGCTGCGAAGATAGTTTTTCTCCTTGGGGAGAGAACCAAGACCAAACGCCGAGTTCTGTCGCGCCCCCCTCTGTCCTGTCGGACATCTCTCCCACTTGGGGGGAGATCGGCGGTTTCGCGGACGGCTCTCACATTCCAACGTTTGTAATTGGCGAAATCGGCGACGACGGCCAATCTCCCCACCTGTGGAGGAGGTGTCCAGCAGAACAGAGGGGGCGCGAAGGAACGCCGGCTTAGCCCGATACCGCAAGCTAAACCGCCAGCGGCAGGCGCAGCTCCGTCATCAGGCCGCCATCGGGATGGTTGGACAGGCTGACTTCGCCGCCGGCGCTACGGGCGATGTTGCGGGCGATGGTCAAGCCGAGGCCGAGGCCGCCGGTCTGACGGTTGCGCGACTGTTCCAGGCGCACGAACGAGCCGAACACGGCGTCGAGCTCGGCTTGCGGTATGCCCGGACCCTCGTCATGGATCGCCAGCGTGATTGTCTTGCCTGATTGACGCAGGCTGAGATGCGCCCTCTTGCCATAGGTCACCGCGTTCTGGACGAGGTTGGTGACACAGCGCCGTAGCGCGACCGGCCGCGCGACGCAGATCAGGCCGCGCGAGCGCGCGTCCTCATTGTCGAAGGAGACCTCGTCGAAGCCGTCGGCGATCGATTCTACCAGCGACCAGAAATCGATCCTCTCGCTCTTCTCCTCGGTCACCTCGAAAGTGGCGAAGTCGATGACCGAGCTGGCAATGCCTTCGATGTCGGCGAGGTCGTGCGCCAGTGCGGCGCGCACGGACGAATTCCTCAGCAGTTCGAGGCGCAGCCGCATCCTGGTCAGCGGTGTGCGCAGGTCGTGCGCCAGTGCGGCCGCAAGATGCTCGCGGTCCTCGACGTAGGCGCGCAGCCTCGCCTGCATGGCATTGACCGCCTTTGCCGCGGTACGCACCTCGCGGCTGCCGCTCTCGGCGATCGGCGGGCTTTTCAGGTCCTCGCCGATCCGCTTCACCGCGGTCTCCATCATCCGGTAGGGCGCCGTCAGCCGGCGCAGCGACCAGATCGAGGAAGCCACCACCAGCCCGGCGATCAAGGCATAGAGCGGCAGGCTATCGAAGCTCAGTATCGGTCCGGCCGGTGTGTTCGGCTCGGTGAAGTTCAGCCATTGGCCGTCGGCAAAGCGAAGCGAAGCGGTCAGCTTGTCGCTCTGGGCGAAATCGGCCGCCAGCACCAGCAGGTCGCGCTCGACCTGGCCGATATCGGGACCGGCGACCGTCCCACCGGGAGCGTCGGCTTCGTGCGTTGCCGGGTCGCGGCGGACCCGCGCGTCGGTGATGCCGAACTTCGATAGCCGACCGACCAATATGTCTTCCAATTCGGCCAGTTCGTCGTCGCCGGCTATCGAGGAAGTAACGGCGGGCGTGTTGGAAACGGTGAGCGCATAAGTGGCGTTGAACAGGCCGGAGGCCGTCGCCTTGCGCTGTTCGGGGGTGGCATCATGCATCAGCTGCACCAGCGAGAAGGCGCGGTCGTTCAGCCGGTAGAGATCGACGACGTCATTGGCGGCGGCACGGTCGCGCGAAACGATGTAAAGGGTCGCGATCTGGCTGATCAGCAGGCCGGCGATGACGATGAGCAGCACCCAGACCGGCAGCGTTTGCGGCAGGATGCGTCTCATTCGGAGGTCGTCTCAGGCAGGAACTGGTAGCCGCCGCTGCGCACGGTCAAGATCAGCTTCGGCGTTTTCGGGTCGTCCTCCATCTTGCGCCGCAGCCGACTGACCAGAATGTCGACGCTGCGGTCGAAGCTGTAGCCGCTGTCGCCGCCGGACAGCTCGATCAGCTGCTCGCGGCTCAGTACGCGCTGCGCGCTCTTGACGAAGGTCTGCAGGAGATTGAATTCGGCCATCGTCAGCTCGATCCTGACGTCGCCGGGCGCCATCAGCCGGCGGCGCGAACAGTCCATCGTCCAGCCGGCGAAATGGTAGATCTGCCGCGAGGCGGCGCGTCGCGGTTCGGCGGCGCCATTGCGTCTCAAGACGGCACGAATGCGTGCGAGCAGCTCGCGCGGATCGAAGGGTTTCGGCACGTAGTCGTCGGCGCCCATCTCCAGCCCAACCACGCGGTCGGTAGTTTCGGTAACCGCGGTCAGCATGATGATCGGCGTCGAATAATTGGCGCGCAACTCGCGGCAGAGCTCCAGCCCGCTCTTGCCGGGCAGCATGACGTCCAGGACGATCAGGTCGACCTGGGCGCGGCGCAGGATGGTCTCCATCTCGGTGCCGTCGGCGGCGATCGATGTATGCAGCCCTCGCTTCTGGAAAAATTCCTGAAGGAGGTCGCGAATGCCCTTGTCGTCGTCGACGATCAGTATGTGGGGGTCGGATTTCACCGGGAACCTGTCATTTGTGGATCGCCCAAGCGCTGCTTCGGCCGTCAGCCAGACGATAGAATTCAGGCCATAAGTTGGCCAGTGAAGATCGGCGGCTCGATCCGGGCTGCCCAGAAACAATCCAGAAACAAAATTCTACAATCCGGAAAAACTGCCGAAAAAAATCAAAGGCATAAGTGGTGCCGTGGCGGTCAGGTCATCGGCTGCGACACGCGTTACGGGATTACGGACAGACCAATGCAAAGGTTCTCGATCAGTCTGATGGGTGCGTTGCTTTCCATTTCGCTCGTCACGGCCGCGGTCGAACATGCCGATGCAAAACTGGCCGATGCGAAGGTGGCCAATGCAAAGGCGGCCGATGCAAAGGTGGCGACCACCCGCAGCGAGCGTTGCATCGATCTGAACCGCCAGTTTGACGAAGCCCTCGAAACCCATGCCGCGGCAACGCAGGTCACCGCTGCGAAAGCACTTCAAAGAAAGGGAAACCGGTTCTGCGCCAACAAGAAACAGGCACAGGGAATCCGGATGCTCGCGAATGCTTTGAAGCTGCTTGGAGTGACACCGATCGATCCCGTTCAGTGACACAATCCGATCTGCACAAAAAGGAAGTGAAGCCATGAAAAAGTCCCTCCTCTCCGCCCTCGGTCTCGCCATCGCGCTGGCCGTCTCGATGCCGGTTCTCGGCGCCAGCAGCGCCAATGCCGCGACCACCACCCCGGCTGCGACGACAACGACGACCGCTGCGCCGGCCAAGGCCGTGAAGAAGGTCGCTGCCAAGAAGACCGTCAAGAAGCACAAGAAGCACGCGGTCAAGGCAACTCCGAAGGCCTGATCAAGCGACATCTTTCTACCCTATGAGAAGACCGCTCCAGTTGCGATTTGCCTGGAGCGGTCGTCTTTTTTGTTGCGTGCAGACAGTAGGGCCAGGTCCCGGCCCACACCCCCCGTTGAACGCCAGACGGCAGTTCCCACATAGGCACGGACTTTTGAACTGCGCCTGCCGGGAAGCCGATCGCGCGCGGTTGAATGGACGACCGCTTTTGCCCATGTCAAAATGACCGCAAAGCTGTCGTACGCAATTGCCGGTCCAATGCCTGAAATCACGACAAAACCCCGTACCAGCACGAAGCCGAAGGTCGAACGGCCGAAGCTCTACAAGGTCATCCTGGTCAATGACGATTTCACTCCGCGCGAGTTTGTCGTGACGGTGCTGAAGGCCGAGTTCAAGCTCAGCGAAGACCAGGCGCATAGGATAATGATCACCGCTCACCGGCGCGGCGTCTGCGTTGTCGCCGTCTTCACCAGGGATGTCGCCGAGACCAAGGCGGCGCGGGCAACCGATGCCGGCAAGGCCAAGGGCTACCCGCTGATGTTCACGACGGAGCCGGAGGAGTAGGGCGGCTCGCTTTCTTCCTTCTCCCCTTGTGGGAGAAGGTGGCCGAGCGAAGCTCGGTCGGATGAGGGGTGTTCCAGCTTGGCAAGGACGGCACTCCGTCCAGCACCCCTCAACCGTCTTGGCGCTGCGCGCCAATCCACCTTCTCCAACAAGGGGAGAAGGATAAACCGCGTTACCGCCCTTCGCGGTACCACATCGAGCCCATCGCCAGAAGCAGCAGGCCGAGCCCCAAGAAGCCGCCGAACAGCGGCACGCGCGAGACGGCCTTGAGCACGCTGTCGTCGGTGGTGCGCAGGCCGATCCAGTCATCGCCGGAAGCCGCGCCCGAGGAACGGACCGGGACTACGGATGGCAGCGTGACCGTGCTGGTCAGGTTGCCAATGGCCGATGCCGGCGCCAGCCGGCGAACGCTGCCGCCGGTTGCCTCAGCCGGTGGTTTCAGCCGGTTCTCGGTGGAGACGACGTCGGTGAATTCCGGGGCGTTGACCGGCCCGACATGGGCCAATGCCGTCAGGTCGCCATTGCCGACCTGATAGAGACCGATTTCGCTGGTCTCGACGCTGCCGAGGAAGACGCCTGGTTCGGATTTCTCGAGCCTGACGATCAGCGCCTTGCCGGACGGCGTGATGACTTGCGCCGGGCCGGGGTCGTCGCTCATCGTCTGGCGGCGGATTTCCAGCACCATGCCGCGGCCGTCGGCGGTCAGCCGCTCTTCCTCGAGTTCGGGCTCCTTCATCAGCCAGTGGGCGATGCGCCGGTAGAGCTGGACGTGGGGGCCACCGCCCTCGAAACCGCGCGCCCACAGCCAGCCCTGGTCGGACAGAAGCATGCCGACGCGGCCTTCGCCCTTGCGATCGAGCAGCAGCAGCGGCCGGTTGTCGGCGCCCTTCATCACCACCTCGCCCTCGGGGTTCTCAACGCCGATGGTGCGGAACCAGCGGCTCCAGTGCGGCGGCTCGGTCGCGGAGCCATCGAGCCCGCGCGTTACCGGATGACGCTGGCCGGTATCGGTGAGGCGCGGATAGAAGGCCTTGTCGATGACCTCGCCGGTCGGCATTGCCGGCAGCGCCGACATCAGCGGCGTGCGGGCGATCGAGCTTTCGCCGGCATATTCGGGGCCTGCCGCGATCAGTAGCGCGCCGCCCTTTTCGACATACTCGGAGATGTAGTCGTAATAGAGGATCGGCAGCACGTCGCGGTGCTGATAGCGGTCGAAGATGATCAGGTCGAAATCCTTGATCTTCTCGACGAACAGCTCGCGCGTCGGGAAGGCGATCAGCGACAATTCGTTGATCGGCGTGCCGTCCTGCTTTTCCGGCGGGCGCAGGATGGTGAAGTGCACGAGGTCGACCGAAGCGTCGGATTTCAGCAAATTGCGCCAGGTGCGCTCGCCGGCATGCGGTTCGCCGGAAACAAGCAGCACGCGCAGATTTTCGCGGATGCCGTCGATCAGCGCGATGGCGCGGTTGTTGGTGTCGGTGAGTTCGCCCGGCTCGTGGTTGATGGCGAGTTCGACGATGTTTCGCCCGGCGCTGGGAATGGTCACCTGCAGCGGCATCGCCTGGCCGATGTTGGCGTGCTCGACCGATACCTGCTCGCCGTTGACCGATACGCGAACATCGACCGGGCCGGTTTCGTTGTTGGTGGCGATGACGCGATAGGTCATTTCGAGCGGCTTGCCGACCAGCCCGAATCGCGGCGCATTCTCGAAGCGGATGCGGCGGTCCTTCTCATGCTCGTTGCCGGTAATCAGCGCATGCAGCGGGGCATTGAAGTCAGGTGCGCCAAGCGGCGCGTCATGCACCTCGCCATCGGTGATCATGATGGCGCCGGCGATGCGCGATGGCGGCACGTCGCGGAAAGCATTTTCGAGCGAGGAAAACAACCGCGTCTCGGTGCGCTCGTCGGCGGCTTCGGACTTGCCGGCCTCGACGACACGGACGTCGAACTGCTTGAAGCGGCCGAGACGCTGCTGAAGCCCGGCCAATGCCGCGTCTGTCTGCTTGGTGCGGTCGCCTATATCCTGGCTCTGGCTGCGATCGACGACGACGGCGACGATGCTTTTCAGCGGCTCGCGCTCTTCGTCGAGGAACACCGGATTGAGCAGCGCCGCAGCCAGCGCAATCAGGGCTCCCAGGCGGAAGACCGCGCCGCGCTGGCGAAACCAAAGGCCGGCGAGGGACAGCAGCAGCAGCGGCACCAGAACCACGGCGAGCAGCGGCCAAGTGATGAGCGGTTCGAAGGCGAGCGACCAGTTCATGGTCTATTGCCCCAGCCGTTCGAGCAGCACCGGGACGTGCACCTGGTCGGATTTGTAGTTGCCGGTCAGCATATACATCATGATGTTGACGCCGGCGCGCAGCGCATAGATGCGCTGCATCGGATCCGAAGGCACCGTCGGCAATAGCGGGTCGCCATTCTCGTCGACGGCCCAAGCGCCGGCGAAATCATTGGCGGTGATCATGATCGGCGAAACGCCGTCGCCGGTGCGCACCGGGCGGTTCTCGGTGTTGCTGGCTTCGAGCGATGCCTCGACCCAAAGCGGGCTGCCGGCAAAACGGCCAGGAAACTCCGGAAGGATGTAGAAGGATTTGGTCAGCACGTGGTCCGACGGCACCGGCTCCAGCGGTGGCACGTTGAGGTTGCCGAGGATGTCGCGCAGCCGCTCCGTCGCCGGGCTGGTCGAATCCGCACCAATGCCATTGGCGAACTGGTCGCGGGTGTCGAACAAGACCGTTCCGCCCTGCTGCATGTAGGCGTCGATGCGGGCGATGGCGGCCTCGCTGGGCAGCGGGGCCGAGGGATCGATCGGCCAGTAGATCAGCGGATAGAAGGAAAGTTCGTCCTTCGAGATGTCGACGCCGGCCGGTGCTCCGGGTTCGAGCGCGGTTTTTTCGATAAGAAAGCGGGTCAGGCCTTCGAGCCCGGCGCGGCTGATCGAATCGACACCCGGCTCGCCGGTCAGCACGTAGGCGATCCGGGTCTTTGAAATGTCCCCGATCGCCTCCGTATCTCCCGGTTTGGCGTCGTCGGCACGCGCGACGTCCGCGTGGCCAATCAAGGCGCCGAGCGCAATCAGCAGGACGGCTGCCGTCGCCGCAGCGCCGGCACGGCGCGGCCGGCGCGACAACAGGCCGCCCATCCAGAATACGGCAAGCGTGTCGAGCACCATCAGCACCAGGGCGGCCGTGACAAGCGGACCTTTGAGGTTGTGCTGCTCGTCGAAGGCATACTGGATGGTGGTGACCGGCACCGTGATTTCAGGCCGGGCCAGCGGCCTGAATGCGCTGTCGCCGCCGAGCAGATTGTGAGCGAACACCCCTGTCTCGGAGCCGTAGAGGCCGGGCGGATTTTCCAGCGTCACCGGCAGCGGGCCGGCGCCGGGCACCAGCGGCCTGGCATCCGGCGTCGGCGGCACCAGCGTGCCGTCGGCGGCGATCATACGATAGGGTGCCAGCGACGTGGCGGCGGCCTCGGCATTGGCGACAGCCGCGCCCTGGTTGCGCGACAATTGCACGATGCGCCGCAGCATCTCGACGAAGCTGCCGGAGATCGGCAGGTTGGACCACGTCGCCTCGGGGGTGACGTGGAACAGTACGAGGGTGCCCTTGTCCTTCTTCATCCCGGTCACCAGCGGCGTACCGTCGGCAAGCGTGGCCCAGGTGCGCTCGACGATGTCGGGCGTCGGTTCGGCCAGCACCTGCCTGGTGACGGTGACCTCGGTGGGCGGCGCGAGGTCGGCGAAGGGACCGGTTTTCGGGAATTCGGTGACCGGCTGCGGCGCCGTCCATGACAGCGCGCCGCCAAGCGATCGTTCGCCCGTGCGCAGCCGAACTGGCAGCAGGTCGTCGTCATTGCCGGCAGCGGCCAGCCGCGAACCGGCAAAACGCACCAGCGTGCCGCCCTTGTCGACCCAGTCAACCAGCCTTTGCCGCGCTTGTTCCGGAATGGTGCCGACATCGGCCATGAGGATCATCGCCGGCTTCTGATCGAGCAGTTGCGGGATGGCGTCGGCGAGATCGACGCTCGACGGCTCGACCAGATCGGCGAACGGCTGCAGGGCGCGGCGGATGTAGTAGAGCGGCGACAGCAGCGGTTGCGCCTGGTCGGCCTCGGCCTGCGACAACAGCCCGACGCGGCGGCGTTTTGAGCTCTCATCGAGCACGCGGACGGCACCGGCCTGGCGCTCGCCATCGAGCGCGATGTAGGCGAAGTCGTTACGCAGTTCGAACGGCACCGCCACCGTGCCGGTGGCGGTGGTTCCGCCCGGGGCAAAGGTCAGCGTCGCGTCGGCAATGCGGCGCCCCTTGTCGTCGAACGCGCCGGCCGTCACCTGTGCAGGTGCCGGATCGCCCGGTGCGCGGATGGCGGTCAGGGCGAAGCCGTCGACCTGGTTGTCGGCGCCGGTCAGGCCGGTCAGCGACAGCCGGTCGGAGACGGCCCAGACAACACGTGCCGCGTTCTTCGACAACAACGTGTTGAAGGCGGCTTCGTCGCCTTGCGCCGCCAAGCCATCGGCGAGCACCGCGACGCTGGCGCCAGGCAGCGACTCCAAGGCTGAAGCGACGCGGGCATAGACGGCGGGGCGGTCGGTCGGGATCGGCCGCGGCTTTGCCGCGCGCAGCCGGTCGAGCGCGGCAGCGGCATCGAAGGGACCGATCTCGGCATTCGGCTTCTCGGCGGTGAAAGCGATGAGCACCGGCACGCCGTTCGAATTGGCATCGGCGATCAGCCGCTCGGCGGTGGCGACCCGCTTGCCCCAGTCGGCGGCACTTGCCCAGTCATTGTCGATCACCAGCGCCAGGGCAGCGCCCTCGGCCGGCAGCTTTTCGCGCGGATTGAAGACCGGTTCGGCAAGTGCTGCCACGACAAGCGCGGCCATCAGCAGCCTGAGCAGCGTCAGCCACCAAGGGCTCTGCTGCGGCGTTTCTTCGCGCCTCAGCACGCGGGCGAGAATCCTGAGCGGCGGAAACACCTCGGTTTGCGGCCTGGGCGGGGTCAGCCGCAGAAGCCACCAGATCACCGGCAGCGCCAGCAGGCCCCACAGCACCATCGGCGCCCCGAAGGAGAGCGGCAGCCAACTCATGCGCGGGCCCTCCCGGCAAAGGCGCCTTCGCCGGTCATCGCCATGTGGATGCGCACCAGCGCCTCGGAGGCAAGGCGATCGGTATGATTGACGGTAAAGCTCCAGCCAAGCCGTTTGCACCAGGCGGCCAGTTCCTGGCGGCGGGCGGCATAAAGCAGGCGATATTCCTCGCCCAGCATTTCGGCGCGGCCGGCGGTCAGCTTGTCGCCGGTCTCAGGATCGGTGAATTCGGTGCGCCCGGCATAGGGGAAGCTTTCCTCGGCCGGATCGGCGACCTCGACCAGATGGGCGCGCACGCCGTGGCGGGCGAGCACGTCCAGCCACGCCATGGTGTCCTCGACCGGGTCGAGGAAATCGCTGACGAGGACGATGTCGCAGAACCGGCGAATGCCGGATAGGTCGGGCTTTGCCGGCAGGTCGGCGGCGTGCATCAGTTGCGCCGCGATGCGCTCGGCGCCATTGCGGGCGGTGAACGGGTCGGTCAGGCCCGGCCAGGCAATGCGCTCGCCGCTGCGCGACAAAAGCTCGGCCATGGCCAGCGCCAGCACCAGGGCGCGCGATTCCTTGGGAACGCTGGCTCCGGTCGATTTGTAGAGCATGGAAGGCGAGGGATCGGCCCACAGCCACACCGTGTGGGCGGCCTCCCATTCACGGTCGCGGACATAGGTGTGATCGTCGCGGGCGGAACGGCGCCAGTCAATGCGCGAGGAATCGCCTTCGACATAGGGCCGGAACTGCCAGAAATTCTCGCCGATACCGCGCTTGCGGCGGCCATGCCAGCCGGCAATTACCGTGTTGACGATGCGGCGCGCCTCGACCAGCAGGTCCGGCACCAACGAAGCCCGCAACCGGCCTCTGGCGAGCGCATCGCGCGTCGCTGCCGGTGCCTGCGCTTCACCGATGCGCGCCATCAAATCCCTTTCGCGAGCTTCGCCACAACATCGCGAACCGTGGTACCCTCGGCGCGGGCGGCGAAGGTCAGCGCCATGCGGTGCTGCAGCACCGGCTCGGCGAGCGCGCGAACGTCGTCGACCGACGGCGCCAGCCGGCCATCATAGAGGGCGCGGGCGCGGGTGCACAGCGTCAGCGCCTGGCTGGCGCGCGGGCCTGGGCCCCAGGCGACGTGCTTGTCGGTATCGGCGTTGCCCTGGCCGGGGCGCGCTGAGCGCACCAGCTTGAGGATCGCCTCGACGACGCTTTCCGGCACCGGCATACGGCGGATGAGCGTCTGGATGTCCTTCAGCCGCGCCGGCTGCAGCACGTTTTCAGCCTTGGCATCCTCGATACCGGTGGTTTCCAGCAGGATGCGGCGCTCCGCCTCGATCTCGGGGTAGAGGATATCGACCTGTATCAGGAAGCGGTCGAGCTGCGCTTCCGGCAGCGGATAGGTGCCTTCCTGCTCCAGCGGGTTCTGCGTCGCCAGGACGTGGAACGGTGACGGCAGATCATGGCGCACGCCAGCAATGGTGACGTGGTATTCCTGCATCGACTGCAGCAGCGCCGACTGGGTGCGTGGCGAGGCGCGGTTGATCTCGTCGGCCATCAGCAGTTGCGCAAAGATCGGCCCGGAAATGAAGCGGAAGGAGCGCTTGCCGAATTCATCCTGCTCCATCACCTCGGAGCCGAGAATGTCCGATGGCATCAAGTCGGGCGTGAACTGGATGCGGCGCGAATCGAGGCCGAGCACGATGCCCAGCGTTTCGACCAGCTTGGTCTTGGCGAGGCCGGGCACGCCGACCAGCAGTGCATGGCCGCCGGCCAGCAATGCGACGAGCGTGCGCTCGACGACGCTTTCCTGGCCGAAAATGACCCGGCCGACGCCGTCACGGACCCTCGAAATGTCGGCCAGCGCTTTCTCGGCCTGCGCCACCATGTCCTTTTCGCTGATCGGGCTTTCCTTGATCATAACGCTCATGCAGCATCGATCCTTCTGGTTGGAAATTCCGCTTGGCACCTTGGTGCCGCAGAGAATGCCGCGATTCGGCCTCGCATGGCGCCTGCAATGAACTTAAATCACAGACTTAGGCTGACAAGCGGAACAACAGTGACTATTTCGTGACCATGACGGAAGCCGCCGACTATCGTGAAGAGAGGCTGACGGCCGCGACCGAGGCGCGCGGGCTGGAGGCGCTGGTCTCGCGCGCGACGCGCGCTGGCAAGGGGCCGGCGCCGGTGGAACGCTGGAATCCGGCATTTTGCGGCGATCTCGACATGGAAATCAAGCAGGACGGCACCTGGTTCTATCT
This sequence comes from Mesorhizobium sp. M0019, assembly GCF_040323975.1. Taxonomy (NCBI): domain Bacteria; kingdom Pseudomonadati; phylum Pseudomonadota; class Alphaproteobacteria; order Hyphomicrobiales; family Phyllobacteriaceae; genus Mesorhizobium; species Mesorhizobium sp. M0019. The sequence continues at coordinate 94,609 of NZ_JAMYVK010000006.1, forward strand.
GGGAACGCCGATCGGCCGGATGCCGCTGGTGCAGCTTTTTTCCTCAGTGCTGCGCAAGGACGCGGACGGTAGAACCTACCTGGTGACGCCGGTGGAAAAGGTCGGCATCCGCGTCGCCGACGCGCCCTTCATTGCCGTCGAGATGGACGTGTCGGGCGCCGGCGACGGACAAATCGTCACCTTTCGCACCAATGTCGGCGACGTGGTAGAGGCTGGGGCGGGACACCCGCTGCGCTTCGTCGATGAGGACGAGACAGGTGGCCTGAAGCCTTATGTGCTGGTGCGCGGGCGGCTGGAGGCGCTGGTGGCACGGCCGGTGATGTACGAGCTGGTCGAGCACGGCGAAGAGATCGACATCGGTGGCAAGACGATGTTTGCCGTCCGTTCCAAAGGCGAGATCTATCCAATCATGCCGGCTGAGAAACTGAAACGGCTGAGCGCATGATGGACCGCCTATGATGGATCAGGTGATGCCGTTGCCGTTTTCCGCTGCCGGGTTTCGCCAGCGCGTCGCGGCGCAGCCGCTGGCGCATGCCGGCGACGATTTTGGCGACCACCGCTTCAATCCGGGCCATCCCAGGCTGAAGCTGGCCAAGGCGCTGCGCGATGCCGCCGTGCTGATCCCGGTGGTCGATCATGGCCATGAAGCCACGGTCCTTTTGACCAGGCGGGCGGAAAAGCTGCGCAACCATTCGGGGCAGGTGGCTTTCCCCGGTGGTACCATCGATCCAACCGATGCGAGCCCGGAAGCGGCGGCGTTGCGCGAGACATCCGAGGAGATCGGTCTCGATAGTGATTACATCGAGATCATCGGCCGTCTGCCGGACTACGTTTCCGGCAGCGGCTATCGCATCGCCCCGGTGCTCGGGATTGTGCGGCCCGGTTTCAGCCTGACGCTGAATTCCGACGAAGTCGATGCCGTCTTCGAGGTGCCGCTGGGCTTTCTGATGGACCCCGCCAACCACACCAGAGACAGTCGCATGTGGAACGACCTCGAATGGTTCTATTACGAGATGCCCTATGGCGGCCAGCACATCTGGGGCGTCACCGCGGGCATCATCCGTACGCTTTATGAAAGGCTCTATTCGTGAGCGATCCAGTGTCGATCGCGGGCAAGGCCGGGTGGCTCGGCGAACGCCACCTGCAGCGCCTGCTCGCCGCGCTGACTGATGGCCGCGAGGAGGCGCGTGTCGCCGGCGGTGCGGTGCGCAACGCGCTCATCGGCCAGCCGGTCGCCGACATCGACATCGCCACCACCACGGTGCCCGAGGAAACCATCCGGCGCGCCGAGGCGGCAGGCTTCAAGACGGTACCGACCGGCATCGAGCATGGCACAGTCACCGCGGTCGGCCACGGCAAGGCCTATGAGGTCACCACGCTGCGTGCCGATATCGAAACCGACGGCCGGCGCGCCAAAGTGTCGTTCGGCCGCGACTGGAAAGCCGACGCTGAGCGGCGTGATTTCACCATCAATGCACTCTATGCCGAAGCCGATGGAACGGTCGTCGATCTGGTCGGCGGTATCGCCGATATCGAAGCGCGGAGGCTGCGATTCATCGGCGATCCGGAAGCGCGTATCCGCGAGGATTATCTGCGCATCCTGCGTTTCTTCCGTTTCTTCGCATGGTATGGCGACGGCAGGCCGGATGCCGAAGGGTTGAAGGCTTGTGCCCGGCTGAAGCAGGGGCTCGACCAGCTCTCGGTCGAGCGCGTCTGGTGGGAATTGAAGAAATTGCTGTCAGCGCCAGATCCGTCGCGGGCGCTGCTGTGGATGCGCCAGGCCGGCGTTCTGACCGCCGTTTTGCCGGAAAGCGAGAAATGGGGCATCGATGCCATCCACGGGCTGACCAAGACCGAGAAGGATCTGGCCTGGGCGCCGGACCCGCTGCTCAGGCTGGAAGCCATCGTGCCGCCGGATGCCGCGCGCATGAAAACGCTTGCCGAGAGATTGAGGCTTTCCGTGAGCGAAGCAAGCCGGCTGCGGAATTGGGCGATCACGGCTGCCGTCGATCCGAAAACGACCGAAGGAGAGTTGGCGAAAAGGCTTTATTTTGGCGACCGCCAAGGCTTTGTCGATCGGTTGCGGCTGTTGCTCGCTTCCGCTCGAGCCCGCGCGGTCGAAGACAATGACGCACTGCTCGAAGCCGGCGGCTTCTCGCGCCTGCTTGCCTTCGCTGCAAAATGGCAAAACCCTGTTTTTCCGGTCAAGGGCGCCGATCTGACGACGCTTGGCGCATCACCGGGGCCGAAGCTTGGTGCAACGTTGAAGAATCTCGAAAAGGAATGGGTCGAGTCCGGTTTTGCGCTTGATCGCGGCGCGCTGCTCAAGCGCGCCGCGGAGGCACTCGAATCCTGACCGTCACGCTGCGTCGCGGACCTTTTCGATGCGCGAGCGGATCGCCTCGATCATCGTCTCGCGGATCACCGTCTCGCCGTGCGTCTCGCGCAGATGCTCGACGGCACGGCGCATGACCTCAGCCTCCTCCTCGGCGCGTGTGTGCCACTCGCAGCCGGGTACGAGCGACCCGCAATGGAATTCCTTCATCGGCTTCTCCTCATTTCCTCCTTGGAGCGCCGCGCCGCGCAATGACACGGAAGCTCCAGACCTTTGACTGCGCGATCCGGAAACCGCGTCCGGTATCCGGGCTACACGCTGGCCAGCTTAGCATAACACGATCGAACGGTTTTGGTTGCCTTAGAGTGCCGTGCGTCCAAGCCGACACGCGGCCCTCTAGTGATCGGGTTGCGAAAAGGCGGAGCATCGCTGCTCCGCCCTCTTACGCTACCCAGGAGTAAGACCTCGTCTTGCTCCAGCGGGCAGGACATCACTTCACGATCTTGACTGCCTCGGCAATTTTATCCTTGCCGCTCATATCCCACGTGACGCGGACCTTTTCGCCGACCTTCAGGCCAGGATCCTTGAAGGTCTGGGGCAACGTAAAGGTGGCTCCGTTATCCAGAACTAGGCTCATCGCCGTTCCATCAAAGCTTTTGATCGTGCCGGTGGTGTGCTTGACCGCAGCGAATGCGGCAGTACCAGAGGCGAGAACGGCAGCGGCGGCTGCGGTCATAATAAGCTTGCGCATGGCATGCTCTCCTGGAAAATGCGGGCACCGCTTGGGAAAGGTGCCCCATTCAATCATGGGCCGTCCGGTCACGTCGGGTCGCGGCTCTCGGGAGTAAAGAACCGCCGGCGTTTCCCGGCCCGACGCGACAAATAGCCCAATCTTTACAATGGTATATTAGACGAAAAAGATATTTTCTGGCGCGCCTTGCGCCACATTCGCCGTCAAATTCTGGGGATTTGGACCCGATTGCGGCTCACGTCGTGCTCACCGAGATTTTACGGCCATTTCGCTTCTGGCGGCAGGCTGGACAGGATCGAGGCGACATTGCCGCCGGTCTTCAGCCCGAAGATGGTGCCGCGATCGTGAAGCAAGTTGAATTCGACATAACGGCCGCGGCGGATGAGCTGCTCGTCACGGTCGCCATCGGTCCAGTTGTCATTGAAGTTGGCGCGCACCAGATGTCCGTAGACGACGAGAAAAGATCGCCCGACGTCCTGGACGAAGTTGAAATCGGCGTCCCAGCCGCCATTGTCCTCATCCGAATGCAGCCAGTCGAAGAAGATACCGCCGGTACCGCGTGGCTCGTCGCGGTGCGGCAGGTAGAAGTACTCGTCGCACCAGGCTTTGAATTTCACGTAGTCGGCGATCGCCGCGTTCTTCTCGCAGGCAAATTGCATCGCTCTGTGGAAGGCGATCGTGTCGGGGTCGTCCTGGCTGCGGCGGCGGTCGAGCACCGGTGTCAGGTCGGCGCCGCCGCCGAACCACTGGCGCGAGGTGACGACCATGCGCGTGTTCATATGCACGGCCGGCACGTTGGGGTTCCACGGATGGGCGATCAGCGAAATGCCGCTTGCCCAGAAGGAGGGGTCCTCTTCGGCGCCCGGCATCTGCTTCCTGAATTCGGGCGAGAACTCGCCGTGGACGGTCGAGGTGTGGACGCCGACCTTCTCGAAGACGCGGCCGTGCATCATCGACATGATACCGCCACCGCCCTTGCCGGCATCGCGTTGCCACGGCGTCTTTTCGAAGCGGCCGGGCGACCAGCTGGCCTGCGGCCCCTGCAGGTCCTGCTCGATCTGCTCGAAGCTGGCACAGATGCGCTCGCGCAACGTCTCGAACCACAGCCGTGCCTTCGTCTTCTTCTGTTCGATGTCGGCTGGCAGCCCCGCCGGTATCTCGGGTCGTTGCAAATCCTGTCTCCGGTTGCGGGCGCGCCCGACAAATGACTCGTCTTTTCCGGCCGCGATCCCTAATCTCTTGGGTGCAAGGGTCAAGTGTGAATGGAGTTCTTTCGTGCGCACCCCGGCAAGACCGCCGCTGGATGGCCTGAAGAAGAGGCTCGACCGTTCGCGCGCCGAGAACGCGCGCATGCCGCGCGACGGCTTCCTGCGCGAGACCTTCGTGCTGCCGCGCTCCGACGCTCGTCTCAAGGCGAAGGAATGGTTCGAGCGCTTTCCTAAGCAGGCCTATTGGACCGAGATCGAAAGCTGGTTCGAGCGGCCGGGCGACGTCATCGAATTCACCATCAGGCGGCTGCCGGCGGCGGATTAACGCTCCGGTCTCGAGGCTGAACGTATCAGGGCTAGTTCATCTGCCCTGAACGATCTTGATAAACACGCTTCTGTCGCCCGTTCCAAGATGCGCTCTTTTCATCTCGGTATACGTCAGGCGCCCATTCGCGAAGGCCCGCACGGTTCTTCCGCACCAGACACGTGGCGCCGCGGCTGCGCTGACATTCATGATCTTGCCAGCTTCCTGCTTCGAACTGAGAGGCGATTGCTCCGAATGCCTGATGCATTCCGTAAGCACTTTCTTATACATGGCAGGACTGCCCTGAACCAAAGTCCTTGCCGTATTCCATTCACCTTCGCTCGGCATGCATCCAGCCAACACAATGGCGCCAAGCAACGCGGCGTAAGTCTTGTATGCAAATTTCAATTCTGCCCCCCAAGGTTAGTTGCAGGGGCGTATCAAGCACGGGCACATGAACTTCACAAGACTGTATAGTGACTAACGGACAGGATAAGTTCGCTGAACCCGTCCAGACCGTCATGACTTCAACGCACGACCAGCCTGCGGGCGCCCGCGCCGTCCCTTGCCAGCCTGTCGTTCTTATTCCGCAGCGGACATTTGTCGATCGACATGCAGCCGCAGCCGATGCAGTCGCTCAGCCCGTCGCGCAGCTTCTTGAGCTGACTAATTTTCTGGTCGAGGTCGTCGCGCCAAGCCGTCGAAAGCAGGTTCCAATCCTCGCGCGTCGGCGTCCGGCCTTCAGGCAATGATCGAAGGGCTGTGCCGATCTCGGCCAGCGAAATGCCGACCTCCTGCGCTACCTTGATGATCGCCACCCGTCGCAGCACGTCGCGGCCGTAACGCCGCTGGTTGCCTGATGTGCGGTGGCTGCGGATCAGCCCGCGTGCTTCGTAGAAATGCAGCGCCGACACCGCCACGCCGCTGCGCATCGCCACCTGGCCGACTGTTAATTCCGTTGCCGCAGCCATCTCCGATTTTCCGCTTGACCTCAAGTTAAGTTGAGCTTGTAGCGAAGAAGCCTCGAAGATGCAAACGGCAGGAGAAGGCGATGGGCGTCTGGATGAGAATGACCGGAGAGGACGCAGTGTTGCGTGAGGACGACGCCTTGGTCGCTGCGGCCGGCGATCGCGTACACATCCTAGCCGAGCTGCCGGATCGCCTCGCCCGCCACCATCGCAACGGAAAGCGCGACGTTGATGCTGCGCGCGCCGGGCTGCATCGGGATGATCAGTCGCGCATCCGCCGCCTCGTGAACGGCGTCCGGCACGCCTGCGGATTCACGGCCGAACAAGAGAATGTCGTCGCCGGCAAAGGCGAAATCCGTGTAGGCGGTCGTGGCTTTGGTCGAAAGCAGCACCAGCCGTCGGTTGCCGAGTCTGCGCCAGTCCTCAAAGGCGTGCCAGTCGACATGGCGGGTCAGCGCCGCCATTTCGAGGTAGTCCATGCCGGCGCGTTTCAGCGTACGGTCGGAGAGCGGGAAGCCCGTCGGTTCGATGATGTCGACGCCGAGACCGAGGCAAGCGGCGAAGCGCAGGATTGTCCCGGTGTTGCCGGCGATATCAGGCTGGTAGAGCGCGATGCGGAGACGGTCGTTCATTTCCGCGTCTTTCTAATAAGTGGCAGATCAGCCACAGAGCTCTCGCGGTTTTGGAAATTCCTGGACTGGCGGGTGGTCATTTTCTGCGAAGTCGGTTATACGCCCAGCATTGTCAACCCGAACCGATGGAGGGGTAATTCATGATGGCCATGCACATCCACCACCCCTCTCGTGGGCTTACCAGCCCGACGGCGGTTTCGGTACGACGATTCTCCTGACCTTCTAGACTTCAATCGCACCGATTCCCGCCGAAACCTTTTTCGGCCTTTGAAGGAATCCTGCGATGTTTTTCAAGCTGTGGAAGGGGCTGAACGCCCCACCTGAACACGCTTCGACAGATGCCACCTTTGCCGCGCCGCGCGTGCCCGCGGCCTGGGTTGGTTCACCCTTCTACCTGCATCTTCAACTGGAGGACGGACCGATGTTCGATCCCTGTAGAATACCCGGCTCAAGAAGCCTGCACGAGCGCAAGACTGCGACCTGGGCGCTTTTGATCGGCGAGACCTACTCGTCGGCGGTTCACGCCGAGACCCGCCGGCGTCCGCATCGCGGCATGCTGCCGGACGTCGATTTCTCGCGCGCCGTTCCGGACTATAGCCGGCCGTCGCTGGTGCGCCGGATCATCAGGCTGATCCGGCCCGGTGCAAAAACCGGCGCGAAAATCCGGATCGTCAAAACGTCGTCAGCATCCTCAAACGAGACTGTCGGCGAAAGGCCCGCGACAACCTATATAGCGCGAAGCAGGACCGGCGAGGCGGACGATTCCGTATCGCCGGTCCTTGACGCCATGCGGTCTGGGCACCTCGTCCGTTCGCGTGCTGCGTGAGCGGAAACAGTATTGTGAGCATCTCTATGTTTAGCTGGTTTGAAAAAAGGCTCGATCCGTTCCCTGCCAAGGAGCCGGTCGAGCCGCCGCAGACACTGATCGCCTTCTGCGTGCATTATACGCGCGGCGCGTGGCCCTACATCGCTCTCGATGCGGTACTGGTGACGGCCATCGCCCTTGCCGAGGTGTGGATGTTCGGCTTCATGGGCCGGATCGTCGACTGGCTGTCCGGACAGAATCGCGAGACGTTCCTGCAGACCGAAGGCTTGAAGCTGGTCGGCATGGCATTCATCGTGGTTTTCGCGCTGCCGGCGACGGTCTGGTTCCATTCGCTGCTCAACCAGCAGACGCTGATGGGTAATTATCCGATGCGTATCCGCTGGCAGGTGCATCGTTACCTGCTCAAGCAGTCGATGAGCTTCTATCAGGACGAGTTTGCCGGGCGCATCGCGACCAAGCTGATGCAGACCGCGCTCGCGGTGCGCGAGTGCGTCATCAAGCTCATCGATGTGCTCAACTATATCGTCGTCTATTTTCTCGGCATGCTGTTCATTGTCGGCTCGGCAGACTGGCGGCTGGCTGCGCCGCTTGCCGTCTGGCTTGCCGGATATGTCCTGCTGTTGCGCTATTTCATCCCGCGGCTGGGCAAGGTCGGCGAGGAGCAGGCCAATGCGCGCTCAACCATGACCGGCCGTGTCGTCGACAGCTACTCCAACATCCAGACGGTCAAGCTGTTCTCGCATGCGCGGCGCGAGGCATCCTTCGCCAAGGACGGTATGGCCGGCTTTCTCGATACAGTCTACCGGTCGATGCGGCTGGTGACACAACTCTACGGCCTGCTCTACGTCCTGAATTCGCTGCTGTTGTTTTCGGTCACCGCAATCTCGCTATGGCTGTGGCTCGGCCAAGCCGTGACGATCGGCGCCGTCGCCCTGGTCATCGGCCTCGTGCTTCGGCTCTGGGGCATGTCGCAATGGATCATGTGGGAGATGTCCACGCTGTTCGAGAATATCGGCACGGTGCAGGACGGCATCGCCTCGATCTCGCTGCCGCGCCTCGTCGAAGACCGGCCTGGCGCCAAGGATATTGCCGTGACCAAGGGCGAGATCCGTTTTGAGGACATCCGCTTCCATTATGGCAAGCAGAAGGGCGTGATCGAAAGCCTGTCGCTGACGGTGAAGCCGGGCGAGAAGGTCGGCATCGTCGGCCGTTCGGGTGCCGGCAAGTCGACGCTGGTCAATCTTCTGTTGCGCTTCTATGACCTCGAAAGCGGCAAGGTCCTGATCGACGGCCAGGACATTGCGGCGGTGACGCAGGACTCGCTGCGCGCCCAGATCGGCATGGTCACGCAGGACACCTCGCTGCTGCATCGCTCGGTGCGCGAGAATATCCTCTATGGCCGGCCGGACGCCAGTGACCAGATGCTGATCGAGGCGGCGCGGCGCGCCGAGGCGCTGGATTTCATCGCCGGATTGTCGGATTCTAACGGTCGAAAGGGTTTCGACGCGCATGTCGGTGATCGCGGCGTCAAATTGTCCGGCGGCCAGCGGCAACGCATCGCCATAGCCCGTGTTATGCTGAAGGACGCACCAATCCTTATCCTCGACGAAGCGACCTCCGCCCTAGATTCCGAGGCCGAGGCGGCCATCCAGGAGAACCTCTACAGACTGATGCAAGGCAAGACCGTCATCGCCATTGCGCACCGGCTGTCGACGATCGCCGCCATGGACCGGCTCGTCGTCATGGACAAGGGCCGCGTCATCGAGGAAGGTTCGCATGAGGAACTGGTTGCCAGCGGCGGGCTCTACGCCCAGCTCTGGCAGCGCCAGTCGGGCGGCTTCCTGCTCGACGACGTCCCCTCTGCCAATGATGCAGCCGCCAACGATGCACTCGTCAAGGGTGAAGCCGCCGAATGACTGCCATCTACCGCTGGTTCGAGAACTGGGTCTATCCATTCCGGGAGCCTGCGGACCTTCGGCCACCAGCCGGCGTCAGGGGTTTCCTCTGGCATTATGTCGGGCAGGCGAAGATCGCCTTCTTCGCCATGCTGCTGATCGGCGGCATCGCGCCGTTAGTCGAAGCCGGACTGTTCTATTTCGTCGGGCGGCTGGTCGACATCCTCGACCAGCTTCCCGGCGAACGCAGCTGGCACGCGTTGTGGACTGCCGCCGGCCCGGAACTTGTCTTCATGATCGCGGTGGTGCTGGTCATCCGCACCATCGTCGTCGGCCTGTCGGCGCTGGTCGACGAGCAGACGATCACGCCGGGTTTCTATAATCTGGTGCGCTGGCAGGCGCATCGCCATGTCTCGCGCCAATCCTACGCCTTCTTCCAGAACGACTTTGCCGGACGTATCGCGACCAAGGTCTGGCAGGCGGGACAGGCGACCGGCGATCTGATGGAAAGCTTCATCGAGGTCGTCTGGTTCATGGTCGTCTATACGGTGACGACGCTGGCGCTGGTCGCCGGGCTCGATCTCCGGCTGGCGGTGCTGGTGGTGATCTGGATTACCGCCTTCGGCTTGCTGGCCAGGCGCTATTTGCCGGCGATCCGCAAGCATGCCGAAGCCACCGCCGAAGCCGGCTCGATGATCACCGGCCGCCTTGTCGATTCCTATTCGAACGTGCAGACGCTGAAACTGTTCTCGGCCGATGGCGACGACCGCTACATCAGGAACGGCTTCGACATCTATCTCGACGCGCTGCGCCCGTTCACCCGCCGGCTGACCGGCGTGCGCATGGCACTGACGATGCTGTCGGGCATTATGATCACGGCGATCGCCTGCTTTGCCGTTTATCTCTGGGTCGAGGGCTCGATCACAGTCGGCGCCGTGGCTTTCACGCTGTCTTTGGTGCTGCGGCTGAACATGCTGCTCGGCCGGCTGATGATGCAGCTCAACGGCATCTTGCGGAACCTCGGCGTGCTGGAAAACTCCAAGGCGCTGATCTCACAGCCGCTCGGCCTGACCGATGCGCCGGACGCGAAAGAGATTGTCGTCGTCGGCGGGCGCATCGACGTCAGCAATGTCGAGTTCCACTACGGCAAGGGGTCCGGCGTGCTCGACGGCATCGACCTCGTCGTGCGGCCGGGCGAAAAGGTCGGCCTGGTCGGCCCGTCCGGCGCCGGCAAGACGACCTTGGTCAATCTGATCCTGCGCCTCTACGACCTCGAGAGCGGCAAGATCACCATTGACGGGCAGGACGTCTCCAGGGTCACGCAGAATTCGCTGCGCGCCAATATCGGCGTCGTCAGCCAGGATACGGCACTTTTCCACCGCTCGCTGCGCGACAACATCAAGCTCGGCATGCCGGAAGCGACCGACGCCGAGGTGGTCGCGGCAGCGAAGAAGGCCGAGGCGCACGAGTTCATCCTCGGTCTGCGCGACAATCGCGATCGTATCGGCTACGAGGCCTATGTCGGCGAGCGCGGCGTCAAGCTCTCCGGCGGCCAGCGCCAGCGCGTGGCGATCGCCCGCGTCTTCCTCAAGGATGCACCGATCCTGGTGCTCGATGAGGCGACCTCGGCGCTCGATTCCGACATCGAGGCGGCGATCCAGGAAAATCTGGCAAGGCTGATGGAAGGCAAGACGGTCATCGCCATCGCGCATCGGCTGTCGACCATTGCGGCACTCGACCGGCTGGTGGTGCTCGACGAGGGCCGCATCGTCGAGCAAGGCACGCATGACGAGCTGGTCGGGCTCGACGGGCTCTATGCCAGGCTGTGGAAGCGGCAGTCCGGCGGCTTCCTGTTCAACGAAGAGAGCGCGTTGGCCGAGACCCGGCCGGCGGAGTAGTTTTCTATAAAGCGGAGTGAAATCATGGCGGTGAGAATGCCATCGAATTTCGGACGGTCCGGCGCGCAGGAGAGCGCGTTGGACCTGCTTGGCCATGAAATCCTCGGTGAAAAGGCGGCAGCGCTCGGCCGCGCCGGCCGGCGCGTCGAGGAAACATTGACGAGGCTGCGCGAGAATTGCGACAGTGTCGACCGTGCCCGGCTGCTCAGGGATGCAGCCGAAGCGGTGCACGGGTATTTCATCCAGCGCGAACTCTGCGGCCTGCGCAAGCACGACGCGGTGATCCGGGAATACAACATTCCCAAGGCCGTGCTGGCCAGGCTCGGCGCTAGCGCATGATCCGAACCGGAACTGGTTTGGGAAGCGTTATTCCAGCCACTCGGTGATGAAGCTGCCGTTCTCGTGTATGTCGGTGGTTTCCAGCGGGCCTGGCCCGAGATTGGTGAATTTGTGCGGCGTGTTCGGCGGCACGATCAGGATCTGGCCGGCTGTGGCCTCGATCTGCCGGTCGCCGACGGTGAACAGGCCGGTCCCGGTCCGGATGATAAAAATCTCGCAATAGGGGTGGCTGTGCAGCCTGGGGCCGCCGCCGATCTCGGGCAGGTAGTTGAAGATCAGGCAGCTGTTGGAGCCGTAGGCGCCGCATTGCAACTCGCCCTGCCAGTGGTCGGGCCAGTGGTCGGGCGCTTCGGCCCACTTGTCGCGGTCTATGACATGCGCCATAGGCCGAGGATAAACCGGGCCAGCGCCAGCTGTCGAGGCGAACGCAGCCGTTTGGTTTTGCTGCGATTTTCCAATCATTCCATCGGGCAAATGACGTCCCCGCGACAATCTGCCCTTGTGCCTTCACCCGTCTGGACAAAAACAGGCTTCACGCATAAACCCAAGTCCCAAATGCCGGAGGAATTCGCTAGCCTGTTCGCCATGCGCAGTCGGGCCGGCGCGATTGAGCGGGGAACAAGGCTCGGCCGCCGGCACGGAAGAGGCGAAAGGATCAGGCACCCGTGAGCGCAACCGACACCCAGGATCCCAACCGTCGTGATTTTCTCTACGTCGCCACTGGCATGGCGGCGGTGGTCGGCGCGGGCGCTGTCGCTTGGCCGTTCATCGATCAGATGCGCCCGGATGCCTCGACGCTGGCGCTCGCCTCGGTCGAGGTCGACGTATCTTCGCTGACGCCAGGAATGTCGCTCGTTGTGAAGTGGCGGGGCAAGCCGGTGGTCGTGCGCAACCGCACCGAGCAAGAGATGAAGGACGGCGAGGCGGTCAATCTCGCCGAGCTCAAGGATCCAATCGCCCGCAACGCCAATTTGCCGGCCGACGCCCCGGCAACCGACGCCAACCGCACCACGCCGGGCAAGGAAGCCTGGATGGTGATGGTCCAGGTCTGCACCCATCTCGGCTGCATTCCGCTCGGCCAGGAAGGCGATTTCGGCGGCTGGTTCTGCCCGTGCCACGGTTCCGTATACGATACCGCCGGCCGCATCCGGAAGGGGCCGGCGCCCGAGAACATGGCGGTGCCGGTGTTCCAGTTCATTTCCGACACCAAGATCCGTATCGGCTGAGGCAAGGGATATTTTCCATGAGCGAGGGACACTCGACCTATACGCCCAAGACCGGGATCGGACGCTGGTTCGATTCGCGCATGCCGCTGCCGCGGCTGGTCTATGACAGCTTCATCGCCTATCCGGTGCCGCGCAATTTGAATTACGCCTGGACCTTCGGCGGCATCCTCGCGCTCATGCTGGCGGCGCAGATCCTGACCGGCATCGTGCTGGCCATGCACTACGCGGCCGACAGCACTCTCGCCTTCGATTCGGTCGAGAAGATCATGCGCGACGTCAATTCCGGCTGGCTGCTGCGCTACCTGCATTCGAACGGCGCGTCGTTCTTCTTCATCGCCGTCTACATCCATATCTTCCGCGGGCTCTACTACGGCTCCTACAAGGCGCCGCGCGAGCTGCTGTGGATCCTCGGCTGCATCATCTACCTCTTGATGATGGCGACCGGGTTCATGGGCTATGTGCTGCCCTGGGGCCAGATGAGCTTCTGGGGCGCCACCGTCATCACCGGCTTCTTCACGGCGATCCCGCTGGTCGGCGACTGGATCCAGCAGCTTTTGCTCGGCGGCTTCGCGGTCGACAATCCGACGCTGAACCGCTTCTTTGCGCTGCATTACCTGCTGCCGTTCATGATCGCCGGCGTTGTCGTGCTGCACATCTGGGCGCTTCACGTCGTCGGCCAGAACAATCCGACCGGCATCGAGGTCAAATCGAAGACCGACACGCTCGCCTTCACGCCTTACGCGACCATCAAGGATGGGTTCGGCATGATCGTGTTCCTGTTCGTCTTCGCCTATTTCGTCTTTTATCTGCCGAACTATCTCGGCCATCCGGACAATTACACCGTTGCCAACCCCCTGAAGACGCCGGCCCACATTGTGCCGGAATGGTACTTCCTGCCGTTCTACGCGATCCTGCGCGCTATCACCTTCAATATCGGGCCCATCAATTCCAAACTCGGCGGCGTGCTCTGCATGTTCGGCGCGATTGTCATGCTGTTCCTGGTGCCGTGGCTCGACACCTCGAAGGTGCGCTCGGCAGTCTACCGGCCCTGGTACAAGCTGTTCTTCTGGCTGTTCGTGGCCGACGCCATCCTGCTCGGCTGGCTGGGCTCGCAGCCGGCCGAGGGCAGCTATGTGTTCATGGCGCAGATGGCGACGCTGTTCTACTTCGCCTTCTTCCTGGTAGCGCTGCCGGTACTTGGGCTGATCGAGACGCCGCGGCGGCTGCCGAATTCGATCACCGAGGCAGTGCTCGGGAAGAATAAGGGTGGCGGTGGACATCCTGCCGGCGCCACGGCCGCGCCGGAAACCAAAGGCTGAGCATGATCCCGAAAAGTGGAAACCGGTTTTCGGACAAGATCATGCTCGAGACGATGACAGCGCGTCAGAGAATCTCAAGGGGATTTGCATGAAGAAGATTCTCACCTCACTGGCGCTGCTTGGCCTTGTGGCCGCGGGCATTGGGGCCACAGGCACTGGAGCGCGCGCCCAGGAAGAGGCGCACAACGAGGCGGCGCCGACGCATTTCCCGATACACGAACCAAAGGAAATGGACTGGAGCTTCGCCGGGCCGTTCGGCACCTACGACAAGGCCCAACTGCAGCGCGGGCTGAAGGTCTACAAGGAAGTCTGCTCAGCCTGTCATTCGATGAATTTGGTGGCGTTCCGCACGGTGGAAGGCCTTGGCTATTCGGATGCGCAGATCAAGACGCTGGCGGCCGAATACACGATCCACGACGGCCCGAACGATGCCGGCGACATGTTCGATCGCCCCGGCAAGCCGTCCGACCATTTCCCGGCGCCGTTCCCCAATGCGGAAGCGGCGGCGGCGGCCAATGGCGGCGCAGCACCGCCCGACATGTCGCTGCTGGCCAAGGCGCGCGGCGTTGAGCGCGGCTTCCCGCGCTTCGTCTTCGACATCTTCACGCAATATGCCCAGGGCGGTCCCGACTACATCCACTCGCTGCTGACCGGCTACGACCAGCAGCCGCCGGCGGGCATGGTCATACCGGAAGGCACGCACTACAATCCGTACTTCCTGTCCGGTGTGTCGCTGAAGATGCCGAAGCCGCTCTCCGACGGCCAGGTTACCTATGATGACGGCGCGCCGCAGACGGTCGACCAGTATTCTCGCGACGTGTCGGCCTTCCTGATGTGGGCGGCCGAACCGCATCTCGAGGACCGCAAGAAGACCGGCTTTCGCGTACTGGTCTTCCTGCTGCTGTTCGGCGCACTGGTCTACCTGACCAAGCGCAAGGTGTGGGCCGGCGTGGCGCACTGAGCCCTGCGATATACGAGAATGCGAGGGCGTCGAAAGGCGCCCTTTTCATTGCAGGCATTTCGATTCATTGCAGCCGTCGCTGAGCACGCCCTTTGCCGGACAATTTTCCGTCAGGCGTCACATGGCGGTAGCCGGACTTAGCTGCAGCGGGTTACGATTGGCCAATTCCCTTCACGTCTTCAGCCGAATCTGAAAGGCCCGGAGAGCCGCTTGATGAAATCCTCGCTCGAAGAGACGCTGCTTGCCGCGATCCGCACCATTCCGGATTATCCCAAGCCGGGCATCCTGTTTCGCGACATCACCACGCTGCTCGGCAATGCGCGGGCCTTCCGCCGCGCCATCGACGAGCTGGTGCATCCCTATGCCGGCCTCAAGATCGACAAGATCGCCGGCATCGAGGCGCGCGGCTTCATCCTCGGCGGCGCCATCGCCCACCAGCTCTCGGCCGGCTTCGTGCCGATCCGCAAGAAGGGCAAGTTGCCTTACGAGACGGTGCGCGTCGCCTACAGCCTGGAATACGGGCTGGACGAGATGGAGATGCACAAGGACGGTGTTTCTCCAGGCGAGAAGGTAATCCTCGTCGACGATTTGATCGCCACCGGCGGCACGGCCGAGGCGGCCGTCATGCTATTGCGGCAGATCGGCGCCGATATCCTCGCCGCCTGCTTCATCATCGACCTGCCGGACCTTGGCGGCCGAGAGAGGTTAGAGGCGCTCGGCGTACCGGTGAGGACGCTGATCGGGTTTGAGGGGCATTGAGCGTTTCTTCCTTCTCCCCTGTGGGAGAGGGAAAGAACTCCGCTCATTCCACCTTCACCAGCACGGCACTTTCGAATTCGATGACCTTGTCGCCGGTCGAATCGAAGGCCTCCGAGCGGAGCGTCAGCAGCCGCCAGCCCGGTCGCGAGGCGATGGGGCGATGGGCCAGCGCGGTGCGGGTGAAAGTCACGGTTTCCCCGGCATAGACAGGTTTGGGCCATTTGAGGTTCTTGAAGCCGGGTGAGGGACCGAATTCCGGCACCGGCCCGGGACCGAGCCAGCGGGCGACCTCTGCCTCTATGCCAGCCTCGAGGTTCAATTTCATCCAGGTGGCGGCGGTGTGCCAGCCCGAGGCGCAGAGCCCGCCGAATATGCTGTTCCTCGCCGCCTCTTCGTCGATATGGAATATCTGCGGGTCGTATTTGCGGGCGAACGCCTTGATCGCCTCCGGTTCGAATCGATGTGAACCGAGCGTGACGGTGATACCGATGCAGAAGAATTCGTCGAGGCTCACGCACGGCCCTCGCGGGTGAGGAACATGACGGTGTTTTCGAGCTCGAAAACACCTTCGCCGCGCTGGTTGAACAACTCGCTGCGCATGGTCACCAGGCCAAGCCGGGGCTTCGATCTGGACAGTCGCTTGGCAAGGACGGTGGTGCTGCCGGTCAACAGGTCGCCGGCCAGGACTGGCCGTTTCCATTTGACCTGGTCGACGCCCGGCGCGCCCTGCGAGGTCGAGTCGAGCAGGAAGGCATCGCACAGCATGCGCATGAACATGGCGCAGGTGTGCCAGCCCGAAGCCGCCAGCCCGCCGAGAATGCTGGCCTGGCCCGCGGCCTCGTCGAGATGCATCGGCTGGGCATCGAATTCACCGGCGAATTCTATGATTTCGGCGGCACTTACCAGCTTGGTGCCGAGGTCGAGCGAAGCGCCCTCGATAAAATCCTCATAAGCCCAGGTCTTTGCGGTCATGGTCTGGAAAATCCTGTTCAGGATTGTACGATCGCTACGGGTCCGGGTCCCGGATGCAGGCAGCGTGGCATTTGGTCAAGCAATTTCTATTGCGCCAGCCCGCTGCGCCCAAGCCGCAGCGCGGTATTGACGACCCTATAGCCAGCCGCGGCGGCGGAAATACCAGAAGGGCAGGATTGCCGAAAGCACCATCATGCCGATGGCGAAGGGATAGCCAAAGTGCCATTTGAGCTCGGGGATGATGTCGAAATTCATGCCGTAGATTGAAGCGACAAGCGTCGGCGGCAGGAAGATGACAGCGGCGACCGAGAAGATCTTGATGATGGCGTTCTGCTCGATCGAGATCATGCCGAGCGTCGCGTCGAGCAGGAAGCTGATCTTCTGCGACAGGAAGGTGGCGTGGTCGGCGAGCGACAGGACGTCGCGCGACAAGGTCTTGATGCGAGCGCGGCTGTCCTTGCTCATCCTGCTTTGCGTGGAGGCATGGGCGAGAAAGCCGGCAAGGCGCTGCAGCGAGATCAGGCTGTCGCGGATCGAGGAGGCGAGGTCCTCCTTGCGGCCAATGCCTTTCAACAGCTCCTGGAAGTCGCGGTTGCGCTTGGAAACCTTGGTCGAGCGTGCCTCGAAGATGTCGCGCGAGATCGCCTCGACGTCGCGGCCGGCGCGCTCCAGAATGTCGGCGAGGCGGTCGACGATCGCCTCCAGCAGTCCGATCAGGATGGTGTCACCGCTGGTGCAACCGGTCGCCACCTTTTCGGCGCGCAGCGGAAAGGTCTTGAACGCCTTCGGTTCGTGGTACCGCACGGTGATCAGCCTGCTGCCGGCGAGCACGAAGGTAACCGGCGACATCAACGGATCGTTCACCTCTGTCTGCGCAGGCAGAATGGCGGTCATGAAGTAGGCGCCGTCCTCGACGTAGAGACGGCTCGAGATCTCGATCTCTTCCATCTCTTCGCGGGTCGGAACGGCGACGCCGAGCCAGGTCTCGATTGAAGTCTCTTCTTCCTTTGTCGGGTTGAAGAGGTCGACCCAGACGACAGTGTCGCTGTTTTGCAGGAGATCGTCGACCAGGCGCAGGCGATCATTGTCGACGACGAAGGCCTTGATCATCGCCGGGTCTCCCTTGCTGTTGCCAAAAGGATGGCTTCGAGTGGGCGCGTCGTTTCGGATTGCACTGGACGGGTGCTTTCGACGAATGCACGAGCCCGGTGCAGACGCCCCTTAGACCTGGCACCAAGGGCAGTCAAGCCGAGCGGAAAGGCGCAAGTCCTGCCTGCACGAAGCTGTGATCGGGCCGGGGCTGCAATGGCGCAGGCAACCGTTATGAGGCCGAGCGACGCTTGGCCTTATTCATCTTTTACCCGCAGTAAACGATCTAGACACCCGTTTAATTCTCAGCTTGGATATACGCTGGGATTGGGGATATCGAAAATTGGCAAAACATGTCTTTGGCGGGCCCGATACATCGAAAAAACTTCGATGTTTGCAGGAGTATTTACAGTCATTTTCTATTGCACTCCGAAATCAGCAGTTCGCCTGCATCTACATTGATGCGTTTGCTGGATCTGGCACCCGCACTGAGGTGCGCCCTGGTTTGCCCTTGTTTGGACCAGATTTTGCCGAACCGGAGGAAGTCACGACACCAGGATCGGCGCGGATCGCGATCGAGATCGATCCACCAATGCACTCGGTTGTTCTGATCGAGCAAGACGCCTCTCGATTCTCTGAACTCCAGACATTGGTTGGTGAGTACCCAGATCGCAAGATTATCCCGCGAAATGGTGATGCCAATAAACTCGTCCAACGCTTATGTGCGAATACCCCCTGGCGAGGCACTAAAACTATTGGACGCGGAATACGGGGGGTCATCTTTCTGGACCCCTACGGTATGGAGGTGTCTTGGGCGACGGTGGAGGCAATTGCGAAGACCCAGGCGCTGGATTGCTGGTACTTCTTTCCGCTGTCGGGCCTATACAGGAATGCCCCTCACGATCCGAAGAAACTCGATCTTGGCAAGCAAGCAAGTCTAGATCGCGTCTTAGGTGCGACCGACTGGCGTTCCCGTTGGTACAATCACGAGGTTACGCGGGAAGACATTTTCGAAACGCAAGGACAGGCTGTGCGCAGGGCCGATGTAAATGCAATCGAGGCCTATGTGAAAGAGCGCCTCGAAACAGTCTTTAAGGGCGCTGTCCTCAACCCAGTCCGTCTGCACCACAAGAATGGTGCGCCGCTGGCGTCCCTCTTCTTTGCGGTATCGAACACCAGCTCGGCAGCCGTGAAACTGGCGACAGACATGGCATCTCACATTCTCAATTCTGGCAGGCCATCCCACAAGCGCTCACGATAGGTTCGACCCATCGCTTTCTTGTTCTTCCCGCCCCATTGTTTGAAAAAGAACGCTGCATCAGCATCAGTGCATTGGTCGAATATCTCATCGATCCACTTCGGATCCATCGGACGTGCATTGGGACCGCTCTCTCCGCCGACTATCGCCCAATGAATGCCTTCCAGGCTTGCACCCGCCACAGAGCCTATCAGTGGCTCATAGGAGACAAACCTTATGGTCGCTGGAACGGCTCGAAGTTCATCCAATCTGTGAAGTACGCGACTATCCTCCACGCTTGTTCCAAGCCACACATTCGGCAATACTTTAAAGCCATCCTTTGACAGGATTTCCGCCATCCTGTCTGGCCGCTTGGTGAGGATTTGGTAGGTGTGGCGTGAGGTCGCGCCCATAACGCGCCAAACCTCATGGATGAAGTCCGCCGGCACATCGGCATGGAAAAGGTCGGACATCGAATTGACGAAAACACGGCGAGGCTTCTTCCACGAAGCGGGGATGTCGAGAGAAGCGCGATCAACCCTTATCTTGCCCGTCCACTTCGCCCGTCCACCGCTTTTCCGTGTCAGTCCGACGTACTTCTCGACGCCCATCGCCTCGAGGCGGGCTGCCATGCGCATGGCGTAGCAGTTGGTGCAACCTCCCGTGAGGATCGTGCACCCTGCAACGGGATTCCACGTCGCGTCAGTCCATTCGATTGATGTCTCGGCCATTTCCGCTCTTCTCTTCGTCCATTTAAGACTGCCTGAAGATTGTAAATACCCCAATAAGTCTACCGTAGGAATTTTTTCATATCAAGTGGCGTCAGGTCAGGTGTTGAACTTAAACAGCATGATGTCGCCGTCCTGGACGACATACTCCTTGCCTTCGTCGCGCGCCTTGCCGGCCTCCTTGGCCGCCACTTCGCCGCCCAGCCTGACGAAGTCGTCATAGGCGATGGTCTGGGCGCGGATGAAGCCGCGCTCGAAATCGGTGTGGATGACGCCTGCCGCCTGCGGCGCCTTGGCGCCCTTGTGCACGGTCCAGGCGCGTGTCTCCTTCGGCCCGACGGTAAAGTAGGTGATGAGCTTGAGCAGCTCGTAGCCGGCGCGGATCACCTTGTTCAGGCCGGGTTCGTCCAGGCCGAGCGTTGCCAGAAATTCCATTTCCTCTTCGTCCGAGAGCTGGGCGACCTCGGCCTCGATCGCCGCGGAAATCACAACGGTGCGGGCACCTTGCGCGGCGGCCATCTTCTCGACCGCCCTAGTATGCGCGTTGCCGGTGGCGGCATCGGCTTCCGCGACGTTGCAGACGTAAAGCACCGGGTGTGAGGTCAAGAGATTCAGCCCCTGCAGGATGCGCAGATCCTCAGCCGAGATGCCGTTGAGCAGGATGCGGGCGGGCTTGCCGGCCTGCAGCAGTTCAAGCGCCGCTTCCATCATCGGAAGTACGGTCGCTGCTTCCTTGTCCTTGCCGGCGGCACGCTTGCGGATCTGCACGATGCGGCGCTCAAGGCTGTCGAGGTCGGCAAGCATCAATTCGGTTTCGACGGTCTCGGCATCAGCGACAGGATCGATGCGGCCCTCGACATGGGTGACGTCGTCATCCTCGAAGCAGCGCAGCACATGGACGATGGCGTCGACCTCACGGATGTTGGCGAGGAACTGGTTGCCAAGCCCTTCGCCTTTGGAGGCGCCACGCACCAGGCCGGCAATGTCGACGAACGAGATGCGGGTCGGGATGATCTCCTTCGACTTGCCGATCGCGGCGATCTTCTGCAGGCGCGGGTCGGGCACCGCCACCTCGCCGGTATTCGGTTCGATGGTGCAGAACGGATAATTGGCGGCCTGCGCCGCCGCCGTCCTGGTCAACGCATTGAAGAGCGTCGACTTGCCGACATTGGGCAAGCCAACGATGCCGCATTTGAAACCCATTTTTGTCTGGTCCTATCGGGAAATCGAAATTTGATCAGGGCTATGGGCGAAAGCGCCGATGATCGTCAAGGCGCAATTCAATTCAGACGCTGCGCGATGTCATCGGTGCCTATCGCCAACGAACGAACGCCGGACCTGCTCAGTATTTGCAGAAGATGCCAGAACGCGTCGACCTCAGCGGTTCCGAAATCGATGGTCAGTTGCCCGTCGAGCAATTGCGCACTGTGAATGACGTTTCCGACGGTCTCCGATGTTTCACGCTCGCCATCGATATCGAACCAGCCGCGAAACCATTCGTCGAAGAGATCGCCGTCGAGCTCATTTATAGGGAATTTAAAATGAACCTCATCCCACCTGAAAGGTGAGATGAGGACATCCATTCCACCCATCCCGGCGTGAATATCCGGAGAGAATTTCACATAGGAATCGCTGTTGATGAATTGCGGATTTGGCTGTCCGTCATTACTGACGAAATCAACCGCGATGAAATTTCGATAGAAGGAATCGACGTTCGAAAACTTGATTTCGGTCGCATGCGATCCTTGGCTGTTGCGAGCAACTTCGCCGGCAGCGGCGACGAAATAATCAACATACTTCTGTCTGATGAGACGGACCAATTCCTGAATGTCATCCAGATCCATGGCTCAGTCCTTGCCGCCAAAAAGCTTCTTCAGCATGGCCGCCATCGGGCCGGTTTCGGGCAGCTTGGCCGCCGGCTGCTGAGGCCGCGCCTGGCGGACGTGGCTTTGCGCCTTTGGCGCCTTGGGCGGCGGGCGATCGTCGTCGTCCGTCGGCGTGAGCTTGTCGCGCAGCGCCAGCGTCACGCGGTTCATGAACGAATTGTCGTCGCGCTTGGCAAGCAATCCGGCACCATCGGCGATTGCGTCGAGCAGCACGTCCAGCCATTCGCGGTCGCCCTTGGCGAAATCGCCAAGCACATGGCCGTGCACCATTTCCTTGACGCCGGGATGGCCGACGCCGATGCGCACACGGCGAAAATCCTTGCCGACGTGCTGGTCGAGCGAGCGGATGCCGTTGTGGCCGCCGGAACCGCCACCGACCTTGACCCGCACCTTGCCGGCGGCAAGGTCGATCTCGTCATAAAAGACAGTCAGCGCCGAAGGGCCGAGCTTGTAGAAGCGCAAGGCTTCGCCGACCGACTGGCCGGACAGGTTCATGAAGGTCTGCGGCTTGATCAGGATCACCTTTTCGCCGGCAAGCGTGCCTTCGGCGATCAGACCCTGGAATTTCTTCGACCAGGGCGAAAAGGAATGGCGGCGGGCGATCGCGTCCGCCGCCATGAAGCCGACATTGTGCCGGTTGTTGGCGTATTTCGCGCCCGGATTGCCGAGGCCTGCAAAGACAAGCATCGTCGCCTCCGGGCGGGAAGGGGTTACTTCTCTTCAGCGGCAGGAGCCGCTTCGGGCGCAGCCGCTTCAGTCGTCTCTTCCGCAGCCTCCGGCTTCATCGCCGAGGAGCCGGCAATGGTCGCGATGGTGAAGTCGCGGTCGGAGATCACCGGCTTGACGCCGGCCGGCAAGGTGACGGCCGAAATGTGGATCGAATCGCCGATATCGGTACCGGTGAGATCCACGATGATGAAATCCGGGATCGCATTGGCCGGGCAGTGGAACTCGACCTCGTGGCGCACGATGTTGAGCACGCCGCCGCGCTTGATGCCGGGCGACTTATCTTCATTGATGAAGTGCACGGGCACATCGACGTTGACTTCGGTATCCTTGCCGATGCGCAGGAAATCGACATGGACAGGGAAATCCTTGACCGGGTCGAGCTGAAAATCCTTGGGCAGAACCTGGATCTTGTTGCCGTCGACATCGATCGTGGCGACCGTGGTCAGAAACCCGCCGCCATGGATCTTGTAGTAGATGTCCTTGTAGGTCAGCGCAATCGCCAGGGGAGGCTGCTTGTCGCCGTAAATCACTGCAGGCACTTTACCGTTGCGGCGAACTGCACGGGCGGACCCCTTACCGACCTGTTCGCGCGCTTCGGCCTTGAGCTCGTAAGTATCGTGGCTCATGGCATTTCCTTTCGCGTTGTTCTGGAGCGCTCACGGCCGGCAACGTGCCGGGGCCGTAAACGTCGAAAGCCGCCGGGCCTGCATATCCGAAAGCCGGCAGCCGCATAAGCAAGCGGACCTTTGTTCGGGATCACAAGGGAAGGCAGCCTTCCGCCGCGTTGCCTCCAAGGGTGTCTACGCGGGTGGCGGCTCTATAGCCGAAGGCGGGAAAGGGTGCAAGTCATGGCAGGCGACAGGACTACAAGGGTTTCCCCCATAGTATGGCGACCACCCATGCCGATGTTATAAACACCGACATGCTGGCCTTCTTCAGGGCGTAAGGCCTTTCAGAACGCAACAAAAAACCCGCCATCTGCGGGTGATCTCGTGTCAGGTCGTGCCGATGTCAGGCGATGCTCAAGCCGCCATCGATCAGCATTTCCGCACCGACCATGAACGGGCATTCGTCCGAAGCAAGAAAAACCACCGCGTTGGCAATTTCCTCGGCGGTTCCGAAACGACGGGCAGGCACCAGGCCGACCACAGCTTTCGCACGCGCCTTCGCCGCTTCGGGGTCCAGCCCAAGTTTGTCGTTGAGCGGAGTGTCGATCGGACCCGGGCTGATCACATTGGCGCGAATACCGCGTTCTATCAGTTCGCCCGAGAGCGTCCGGGCGAGCGAAATCATGCCGGCCTTGGCCAGCGCATAGACGTGCGTTCCAGCCATTCCCATATGCGCGTTGACCGAGCCGCTGAGGATGATCGACGACGGGTTCGAAAACAGCGGAACGAGCGCCTTGACCAGGAAGTACGGCCCCTTGAGGTCGACGTCGATGCTCCTGTCAAACGCGGCCTCGGTCCAGTCGCCAAGCGGGCGCAGGTCGGCGATACCGGCATTGAGGAAGAGAGCGTCGAGCTTGCCGAAGGTTTCCTCGATCCGCCGCGCTATGTCGTTCTGGGCAGCAGCATCTCCGGCGTCGGCGGCAATGACAAGCACATCACTGCCGAGGATGGTGCGCGCCTCCTCGAGACGGCTCGCATTTGTTCCGGTGATAGCGACGCGCGCACCTTCCTCGATGAAACGTCGTGCCGTCACCAGGCCGATGCCGCTGGTGCCGCCGGTAATCAATGCGGCCTTGCCTTTTAGTCTGGACATAAGCGAATTGCCTTTCCTGGCGCGGAGCGCTGCGCAGCATCAGGGCTGAGCCCGGTATGTTCAACTTGAAGGCGTTGCTGACCAAAATTTTGCCTTCAGAGGTGACCCTCTCTAACAGGCTTTTCACCCGGCGTATGGTGAAAGAATCATCGAGGGCGCGGCAACTGTCGCGCCCTCGTATCAATTCCGAAGATGAACTGATTTTTAGCTGGCCGCAGCCTCCACCTTCCTCGCTTCCTTCATGTTAGGCAGGAGGACCGTCAGTAGCCCGAGCAGCGGCAAATACGAGCAGACCTGGAAGACGAAATCGATGCCTTTCATGTCGGCGACGACGCCAAGCACGGCGGCGGCGATGCCGCCCATGCCGAAGGCGAAGCCGAAGAAGATGCCGGCGATCATGCCGACGCGGCCGGGCACCAGTTCCTGGGCGAAGACGACGATGTTCGAGAAAGCCGAGGACAGGATCAGGCCGATCAGCACGGTGAGAACCATCGTCCACTCGAAATTGGCGTAGGGCAAGGCCAGGGTGAAGGGCAGCACGCCGACGATCGAGAACCAGATCATCGCCTTCTGCCCGTAGCGGTCGCCGAACGGGCCGCCGAGCAGGATGCCAAGGGCCGAGGCGCCGAGGAACAGAAACAGCATGACTTGCGACATCTGGACTGAAACGCCGAATTTATGGATGGAATAGAAGGTGTAATAGCTGGCAAGGCTGGAAATATAGGCGTTCTTGGTCAATACCAACAGCGTCAGCACCAGCAGCGCTCCCATCACCTTGCGGCGCGGGAAGGGCGAGACGAAACCTGCCGCCTTGCGGGTGCCCTGTGCGGCACGCAGGCGGCTGTACCAGCCGCCAACCTGCCACAGCACGATGATGCCGATCAGCGAGCCGCCGGCAAACCAGGCGATGCTGGTCTGGCCGAAGGGCACGACGATGAAGGCTGCCAGCAGCGGCCCCATCGCCTGGCCGAAATTGCCGCCGACCTGGAACAGCGACTGCGCAAGACCGAACCGGCCACCGGAGGCGAAGCGGGCGATGCGCGAGGATTCCGGGTGGAAGATCGCCGAGCCGATGCCGATCAGCGAGGCGCCGATGAGGAGCAGCGAGTAATGTCCGGCATAGGCCAGCACGACCAGCCCGATCAGCGAAGAAGCCATGCCGTAGGGCAGCGAATAGGGCATCGGCCGCTTGTCGGTAATCATGCCGATCACCGGCTGCAGCAAGGATGCCGTCACCTGGAAGGTGAAAGTCAAAAGGCCGATCTGCCAGAAATCGAGACCGTAATTGTCCTTCAGCAGCGGATAGATCGCCGACAGCAGCGACTGCATGATGTCGTTGATGCAATGGCAGAAGCTCACCGCCAGGATGACGGTGAAGGCCGTCGCCTGAGCTGAAATGTGGCTGGCCGCTGCCGGCTTGGCGTCGGCGGTTGCTGTGGTATCGGTCAAGGCAGGCTCCGTGGTCTTTTTGGCGGGCGCTCCCGCAGGCGGTCTTATAGGCCGCAGCCTTATACGTTGCTTGTCACTCGACTTCTTTCGTGGTTTGGTCCAATAGTTTCGCAAGTGGGCCATAGCTGATGCCGCATGGCAGGGAAATGTTCAGAGCGGGCGACACCGATCTCGGGCTGTTGCATGAGCGTCGCTGGCAATGGCTGGAGCAGGCCGTAGGGCCGGCTGTGGCGCTGCCGACCGAATATCCGGACGGCTACCATGTGCCACGGCACCATCATAGCCGCAGCCAGTTGCTGCACGCGCTGGTCGGTGTCGTGCTGGTGACGACGCGGCATGGGCGCTGGATGGTGCCTCCGGACCACGCGATGTGGATCCCCGCCGGCACCGAACATTCCGTCGAGATGCTGGGCGACGTCAGCATGCGGTCCGTCTATGTGATGCCGGAGGCCATTCCCGGCCTGCCGGACGGGTTGCGTGTCGTCGGCATCACCGACCTGATGCACAGCCTGATCGTGGAATCGGAAAAGCTGCCGCAAGGCGCCGAGCTGGAGGGGCGGGGCGGACTGATCATGAAGCTCCTGCTGCACGAAATCCCGAACCTGCCGGAACGGCCGCTCGGCCTTCCGTTCCCGTCCGATGCAAGGCTGGCGACGCTGTGCCGGCGCTTCGTCTCGGCACCGTCACCGCATGCGACGATCGACGAGTGGGCCGCTATCGTCGGCATGAGCCGCCGCTCTTTCACCCGCGCGTTCCACCGCCAGACCGGATTGTCGCTGTCGACCTGGCGTCAGCAGGCCTGTCTGTTCGCGGCGCTGCCACGGCTGGCCGACGGCGAGCCGATCACGAGAGTGGCGCTCGATCTCGGCTATGACAGCGTGCCGGCGTTCATCACCATGTTCAAGCGCATGCTGGGAGCATCGCCACGCGGTTACATGCGGGGCGCCCGTGACGCTGGCGAAGGTGTGCGACGAATAAGCGGTCCGGCTCGGCCTGAGTCGCAGCCCTGAAGGGCGTCGCGTTCGACCGGCCTCATGCGACGCGCTTTGGGTTCTTGCTTTTATGCATGTCGTTATCGCAAAACCGCTGCACTTTGCGCGACACGCATTAATCGAACAGGCTCGAAACCGATTCCTCGGTCGCCGTGCGCGAGATCGCCTCGCCCATCAATTCGGCGATGGAGATGACGCGGATATTGGCGGCGTCCAGCACTGCCTGGGTCGGCTGGATGGAATCGGTGATGACCAGTTCCTGCAGTTTCGAGGCGCCGATGCGGGCGATGGCGCCGCCGGACAAAACGCCATGGGTAGTATAGGCGGTGACACTGGTGGCGCCGTCGGCAAGCAGCGCATCGGCCGCATTGCACAGCGTGCCGCCCGAATCGATGATGTCGTCGATCAACAGGCAATCCTTGCCGCGCACGTCACCGATGACGTTCATCACTTCCGATTCGCCGGGGCGCTCGCGGCGCTTGTCGACGATGGCAAGCTGGGCGTCGATGCGCTTGGCGAGCGCGCGGGCGCGGACCACGCCGCCGACATCCGGCGACACCACCATGACATTGGCAAGCTGCTTGTATTTCGCCTTTACGTCGCGGGCCATGACCGGCACGGAAAACAGATTGTCGGTCGGGATGTCGAAGAAACCTTGAATCTGGCCGGCATGGAGATCCAGGGTCAGCACCCGGTTGACGCCCGCCCTCGTGATCATGTTGGCGACCAGCTTGGCCGAGATCGGTGTGCGGCCCGAGGCGCGGCGATCCTGCCTGGCATAGCCGAAATAAGGAATAACTGCAGTGATGCGCTTGGCCGAGGAGCGCATGAAGGCGTCGATCATGATGAGCAGTTCCATCAAATGATCGTTAGTCGGGAACGAGGTGGACTGCAGGATGAAGACGTCCTCGCCGCGCACGTTCTCCTGGATCTCGACGAAGATTTCCTGGTCGGCGAAGCGCCTGACGCTGGCCTTGCCCAGCGGAATGTTGAGGTAACGGGCGACTGATTCGGCCAGCACCCTGTTGGAATTGCCCGCGAAGAGCTTCATGCACCGTTCCTGGCGAAGGATTGAGAGACTCCGATAGCACTCCAGCCTCTTAGTCGGGCTTTTAGCGGCCCGCGCCGGTATTGCAAGCGTCGTGAATGGGAATCCGCCGGCTAATCTCAATAAACGCTTACGGCTTGAGCATGCGGCGATAGAGCCAGTTCCATGCCGACGGAATCGGGATAGCTTCTAACTTTCAGTCTGAGCATGCTCTTTTTCGAAAACCGGATTCCACTTTTCGGAATCACGCTCCAGGTCAGCCGGCGCCGCCGCCAAGCCAGGTGGCGAACTGGTCGATTGTCTGGTCGGCAATTGCCTGCATGGTCGCCGGCGCGACCGCCGTCCAGCCTTCGCCGCCGCCAACAGAGGGCGCCTTCTGCTGGCCGTTGATGCGATGCAGCCGGTTGCCGGCCGGGTCATAAATGTCCCAGACATAGATGACGGTAGTGTCCTTGCCTTCCGTCATGGTCGAGAAATAGCCCTTGAGCACATGCGTAGGGGTCTGGTCGGTGCTGCCGGCCAAGGTGATGCCGCGCTGCCTGGCGCGTGTCTGAAGCTCGGCGGTCAGCGGAGTCGCGGCTTCTACCGAGGCGCCGACGATCGGCGCCACCTGCAGCCGGGTCCGCGCAATGGCAGCCGCGCTTTTGGCGGGCGGCACGGCTGCTGCAGCGGAAGGCTGCGCTGTATCTGCAGTTTGCGCGGTGCCGGCAGGCTGAGCCGGAGTTGCGGGGGGCGTTGCGGCACCTCCGGCTCCGGAGAGCGATTGCGTCGATTGCGGGGCAATGGCCGAGGGTTCGAGAACGTCCTTCGCATTGGTGCAGGCCGCCAGTGCCAGCGCCACGAGCAATGACACGGTCGTCACATGCGATCGTCTCATTAGCCTGAAAACTCCTTGGCGACGAACGCCCCTCACATTCTTTCCATTATGGATTCACTGCACGATCAAGTCGAGATCATGGCGGGACAGCGGCTTCGGCTGGGATTCGGTGGTCAGATAGGTGCGGCCAAGCGTCATCGCGGTTTCGGTTTCGGAGTCCATGATGATCATATGGGCGAACAGCGTCATGTTCGGCGCAATCGGTTCGGGATTACCCTGATAGAACATCGGCATATCCATCCAGGACGGGGTGAAGCGGGCGCCGAGCGAATAGCCGCAGGCATTGAGCCGGTGCTTGGTCAAATTGTGTGCTTCGAGGGTGCGGGCATGGGCGTCGAACACGTCGCCGAACGTATTACCGGGCGTCATCGCCTTCTCGACTGCAAGTAGCGCGGCGCGGGCGGCATCGAACAATTCCTGTTGGCGTTTCGATACCTTGCCGGTCAACACCGTGCGCATCATTGCCGCATGGTAGTGGTGGAAGACACCGGCCCATTCGAGCGTCAGCTGGTCGTTCTTGGTGAGCTTGCGGCGACCGGCCTTGTAGCGGCAAAGCAGGGCGTCGACTCCGGAG
This sequence comes from Mesorhizobium sp. M0019, assembly GCF_040323975.1. Lineage (NCBI taxonomy): Bacteria > Pseudomonadati > Pseudomonadota > Alphaproteobacteria > Hyphomicrobiales > Phyllobacteriaceae > Mesorhizobium > Mesorhizobium sp. M0019. The sequence continues at coordinate 123,372 of NZ_JAMYVK010000006.1, forward strand.
CCGATGATGAACTCGTTGGCCGGATAATCGCCGCCGCCGGCAAAGATCGCACCTTGCATGGCGGCGAGGATCAGCGCCTCATCGCCGCCCTGCTTGATCAGCGGCAGTGCTGCGTCCAGCGCGTCGTCGGCCAGATTTGCGGCTTTTTCCGCCTTGGCGATTTCTGCCGGGCTCTTGAACAGCCGTAGCCGGCTGACAATGCCGGAGGCATCCGCGATCTGCCCGAAGGTCTGCAACTGCTCGTCGAGGCGCCGGCCATTATAGGCGGTCAGGCCGTGGGTGTCGTATTCGACGCCGATCCGGGCGCCGAGCAGGTCAAGCTCGTTGAGCAGATTGCGCAGATCTACCGCCGGATTGGCGCCGTTGCGGTCCGTCCACAAAACGATGTTGTCGATGATCGAGGTGTGGCGCGCCTGGCGCAAGTCGGCCGAACGCGTCAGCAGCACCATCGAGCCGTCGGCCTTGACCACCAGGCACTGGAAAAAGCAGAAGCCGAAGGTGTCGTAGCCGGTTAGCCAATACATGCTTTCCTGGGCAAACAGCAGGACGGCGTCGAGCTTCTTTTCGGCGATCTCGATCATCAGTCGATCGCGCCGCGCGTCGAATTCCGAGCGTTCGAAATGCAGCGCCATCAGTCAGCCTCCAAAACGATTGCCGAAACCTGTCGCCCGTAGTCGGGCTCGTTGCGATGCGTGCTGCGCCGATAGGAGTAGAAAAGCTCTTCCTCGGCATAGGTGCAGCGGCCAAGTCCTTCGGCGTTGACGCCAGCCTTGGTCAGCCGGTCGACCGTGTAGCGGTTGAGATCGAACATCGCGTGTCCGGCAGTTGCGGAGGGCGCGAAATAGCGAGCATTGCCGGCATCGGCGTCGACGAAACGGGCGACGAATTCCGGTCCGACTTCGTAATTCCGTGGGCCGATCGAAGGACCGAGCACTGCGACGATGCGGTCGCGCCGGGCGCCGAGGCTTTCCATTGCCGCGATGGTGTTTTCCAGCACTCCGGTGAAAGCGCCTTTCCAGCCGGCATGGGCGGCGCCGATAATGCGCGCCTCGGCGTCGGCGAAGAGGACCGGTCCGCAGTCGGCGGTCGAGGCACCGACGGCAATGCCCGGCCGGTCGGTGACAATGGCGTCGGCCTTGGGCCGCTCGCCGGCAAAAGGCTCCCTGGCAATGACGACGTCCGGCGAATGAACCTGGTGAGCGGTCAGCAGATGGTTTGCAGGCACGCCCATCCATTCGGCGACCCGGCGGCGATTCTCGCGCACCAGCGTCTGGTCGTCGTTCGAGCCGGTGCCGATGTTGAGGCCCCGGTAGATGCCGCTGGAAATGCCGCCGACTCGCGTGAAGTAGCCGTGGCGGATGCCTTGCGCCGTTTCCAGCAAGGGCGACCGAACGGGATCCGGTTTGGTCTGATTCAGCATGGCGGCTTTGTTGTCCGTATGGGCGATTTCGTCAAGCGAGTTGAAGGGGCGCAGTTGAAGGCTGGTCAGTTGAAGGCTGGCGCAGTTGATGTCGGGCGCTAGTCGGAGACGGGAGAGTGAGAGAGGCGGCAGCGAAAAGTCAATCCGTGCTTGGAAACGGCGGAACGGCAATGCCGGCGGGGAGGACGGCAAGCACCTTGAAGAGTTCGCCCATGGCCAGCGGGCCGGCGAGGCGCTCGACGTCGGCCGCGATCTTTTCGCGAGCTGCCTCATCGGCATTGGCGCCGAGCCGGCCAGCTCGTTCGAGAAGCCCCATCTTGAGCAGGAATTCACCTTGCGTTGAGAGGTGGGCATCGAGGCTGTGTGCCCGAACGGTTGCCGCGAGGGCAGCGAAATCGACATGGGCTGTGAGATCGGCCTGCCCCGGATTGGCCAGCACGTCCTCATGACCGTGCTTGCGCAAGGCCTGCAAGGTGTCGCCGATCCCGGGCTGGAGGTGACCGTAGTCGAGAAACAGGCCGGCGCCGCCAAATCCGGCAAGTCGCCCGGCGATGGCCGCCATCAGGGCGGCGCGGGCTGGCGCCACCTCGACGATGGCACCTTGCGGCGCATTCTCGGCACCCTCCGGCAGCAGCATCGGGTCAAGCGAGCCGGCGCCGACGAAAAAGCGCAGCCGGTTCGCATCGTCGAGACCGATCATCCGCTCGCGCCAGCCGGCCCCAGCGCGGACGAACTGGCGGATGGGCACGGCGTCAAACAGCTCGTTACCAACAATCAGAAGCGGCCCCTGCGGCAGTGTGTCGACGGCCTCATGCCAGGCGATGGTGGCCGACGTCCCGGCAAGCGTTCGTTTCTGGACCTCGGTCAACCGCAGACTGGTCTCGATCAAGGCGAACGATGCGCTGGCGGTAAGCGTCCGATCGAGCCGCGAAAGCGTGCGCAGCATATCTCTCATCAGCGTGCCGCGGCCGGGGCCTATTTCGGCGATGGCGACCGGCGTCGGCCGGTCGATCGCCAGCCACGCCTGATAGAGCCAGATGGCGACCAGCTCGCCAAACATCTGGCTGACCTCCGGCGCGGTGACGAAGTCGCCGGCGGCGCCGAACGGCTCACGTGTCGTATAATAGCCGTCCTGCGGATCGAACAGGCAGAGCGCCATGTATTCGCTGATGGGGATCGGTCCCACGGCACCGATCAGCTCGGCGATGCGGGTCTTCAGCCGCGTCATGCCGGCTGCGGTTTTGTCACCGGCTTGGCTGTAGCCATCGCCCAGATGCCGGCCAGCACCATCGGCAGTGACAGCACCATTCCCATGGTCAGCCAGCTCGTGCCGAGGAGGTAGCCAAGCTGCTGGTCGGGCTCGCGAAAGAATTCGACGAAGATGCGCGAGGCGCCATAGCCGGCGATGAAGGCGCCGCCGACGAAGCGCGGCGCCTTCAGCTTGAGCCGCGAATGGGTGAGGAAGCGCAGGACAAGGAACAACACCAGCCCTTCGAGGAGCGCCTCGTAGATCTGGCTCGGATGGCGTGCAAATGGGCCGCCATTGGGGAATTCGAATGCCCATGGAACGTCGGTCGGCCGGCCCCATAGTTCGGAATTGATGAAGTTTGCCAGGCGAACGAGGCCAAGCCCCACCGGCACGCCGGCGGCAACCACGTCGAACAGCGACCATGTGCGGATGCCACGAGACCGGGAAAACAGCGTCATTGCGAGAATGACGCCGAGCAGGCCGCCATGAAACGACATCCCGCCCTGCCAGACGGCGACGATATCGAGCGGATTGGCAATGTAGCGCGGCAGGTCGTAGAACAGCACGTAGCCGGTGCGTCCGCCGAGCACCACACCGATGGCTGCCCAGACGATGAAGTCATCGAGGTCGACGGGCTTCATCGGCAGGGTGCCGTCGGGCCAGAGTTTTGGGTTGGTGACGAGGCGCTTGGCGTACCACCACGCGAACAGAATGCCGACGATGTAGCCGACGCCGTACCAATGCACCGCCAGCGGTCCGATCCGGACGATGACCGGGTCGATGTTGGGAAAGGGCAGGACGGCCAGCGGCAGCAAATATTCGCTCAACAGGGTCTCCGGGTTCCCAATCAGGTTCGGGCGCGGACCATGCGGCAGGCTTTTGGCGGGGTCAAGGCAAGCATATGCTTGCATTCCGAATCGCGCGCCACTACGTCAATTCGACCAAGCGAGGATTTGCCATGGCGACCGGACCGAACCGCATTCTCGATGAATTCGCCAAGCTGATGACCGATGCAGCCGGTGCCGCGCAAGGCGTGCGGCGCGAGGTGGAGACCGCCTTCAGGGGCCAGGCCGAGCGCATACTCAACTCCATGGACGTGGTGCAGCGCGAGGAATTCGAGGCCGCTCGCGACATGGCGGCGAAGGCCAGGGAAGAAAACACCCGCCTCGCCGCTCGCATCGAGGCGCTCGAGGCCAGGCTTGCCGAATTGACCGGTCAAGCAGCGCCTGCGGCTGCGGCAAAGCCGCGTGCAAAAAAATAACAAGAAATAAATCGTTAAACTTTTCCACAAAGCCGGATCGCAAAAAGCGCTTTGTCGTGAATCGCTTACCGGTACTGCGTGAATCTTTGTGACAGCGCCTTTCCACATGCGAATGACGCAGTGCGAAAAATTTGGCTGGTCACGCGACTCCCGATCAATAGACTGAATTTGTTGCATGATTCGGAGCAGGGTCATGCGCCGGGCGGTGGGGTCCGGTCCGGGGTCTTTGCGTTCACGAAGTCCTGGCCGTCCGAGTTCTAGGCAGAATTGTTCGAGTGTGCCTCTCCCGCGGAGCGTGTGGTGGCGCTCCCAGAACGACAGGAAGCATTTCATGGAACTTCTCGAACTCGAATTCTCCCGCGAAATCCATCCGGTGGATGTTATCGAGCAGGTGGCGCACAACAACGATTGGTCCTTCGAGCGGGCCGGCGACGACGAGATCTCGATCTCGGTTGCCGGAAGCTGGACCGACTACCACGTTTCATTCTCCTGGATGGAGGACTACGAGGCGCTGCACCTGGCCTGCGCCTTCGACATCAAGGTCCCGGAGGCGCGCGCGCTCGAGGTGATGCGGCTGCTTTCGCTGATCAACGAGCAGATGCTATTTGGCCATTTCGACCTCTGGGAGCAGGAAGGCGCCATCATGTTCCGCCAGTCGCTGCTGCTGGCCGGTGGGGTCGAGCCGTCGAGCCAGCAGGTCGAGGTGCTGCTGTCGTCGGCGCTGGAAGCCTGCGAATGCTATTTCCAGGCGTTCCAGTTCGTCGTCTGGTCGGGAACTTCGGCCAAGGATGCGTTGGCCGGCGTGCTGTTCGAAACCTACGGAAACGCCTGACCGTCGATGAGTTCGAGCAACGCGCGAAAACCCGAGATCAGCTTTGCCGATTTCGACCGCGTCGACATCCGCGCCGGCACGATCGTCGAGGCCGAGCCTTTTCCCGAGGCGCGCAAGCCGGCGATCAAGTTGAAAATCGATTTCGGTCCCGTGATCGGGGTGAAGAAATCCTCGGCCCAGATCACGAAATACTATACGTCCGAAGCCCTGATCGGCCGGCAGGTGTTCGCAGTGGTCAATTTCCCGCCGCGTCAGATCGGGCCATTCATGTCGGAAGTGCTGACGCTCGGCTTTCCTGACGAGGAGGGCGCCGTTGTCCTTGGCGCGATCGAGCGCAAGGTGCCGGACGGCGGCAGGTTGTTCTAGCTGCGTTGTTGTTCACGCAGCCAGTTTACGCGTGGTACCCAGCGCTTCTTCGACCGTTTCCATGAACATTTCCGCGCAGGCCTTCCAGCTGTAGCGCATCGCGCGTTGCCGCGCCTCGGCGCGGTCGACGTGAAGGGCGGCGAGCGCTGCTTGCCGCAGGTCGTCCGACACCGCGCCGCCGATGCCGTCACCCACAATATCGATCGGTCCGGTGACGGGATAGGCTGCGACCGGCGTGCCGCTGGCCAGCGCCTCGATGATGACGTTGCCGAACGTGTCGGTACGGCTGGGGAAGACGAAAACATCGGCCGAGGCGTAGATCTCGGTCAGTTCGTCGTTCGGACGATGGCCAAGGAAATGGGCATCGGGATATCTGGCCTTCAGCTTCGCCAATTCCGGCCCTTCGCCTACGACCAACTTGCTGCCGGGCAGGTCGAGGTCTAGGAAGGCCGGCAGGTTCTTTTCGATCGCGACGCGGCCGACGCAGAGGAAGATCGGTCCGGGAAATCCCAGGTCCTTTCTTTTGTCCGGCCGAAAATGATCGGTGTCGACGCCGCGCGTCCACGGCCGGAGCTTGGTGAAGCCGCGCGCCGCAAGATCGTCGGCAAGCGACTGGGTGGCAACCAGCGTGCCCTGTCCTGAATTGTGGAAATCACGCAGCCAGCGATAGGCCCATGCTTCAGGCACCGGCAGGCGCGCGCTCAGATATTCCGGAAAACGTGTGTGATAGCTGGTCGTGAACGGGCGGCCGGCGTTGCGGCAGTAGCGCCGGGCCATAATGCCGAGCGGTCCTTCGGTGACGATATGGATGTGGTCCACCTTGCGCGCCTCGATCAGCTGCGCCACGCGGTGCGGCGTCGTCAGCGCCAGCCTGATATCGGGATAGGTCGGCAGCGGCAGGGTGCGAAAGATATTCGGCGTCAGGAAGTCCGTCTCGATATCGAAGGATTTCAGGGTCTCCGAGAGGCGCTCCAGCGTGTGGACGACGCCGTTGACTTGCGGGCGCCAGGCGTCGGTGACCATCAGGATGCGCATGGCGGTCCCTTGGCGGCAAGCTTGATTGGCTTGCCGCGATGCCTGAACGGCGACCACGCCGCCACTCTGGCCTCGCACCGGCGCACCCGGACAGGCGCGGGGTCGAAATGAGGCCGCAGGGCCGAATCAATCAGGATCGCGCGCTTCATTGGCGCTCTTCACCATGGTTTCATGACGGGCCGATGAAGGCCGGGTGTCGCTGCCGTCAAGCGGGGACCTTGATCACCGCCCGAAGGCCGCCGAGCGGGCTGCGTTCGAGGACGATGTCGCCGCCATGGCTGCGGGCAATGTCACGTGCGATGGAGAGGCCAAGGCCGGTGCCGCTGGCGTCGAGGTTGCGGGCCTCGTCCAGCCGCACGAACGGCTTGAATACATCCTCTCGCTTTTCGGGCGGAATTCCCGGGCCGTCATCGTCGATGGTGACGAGCAGCGAACCGCACCCATGATTGGCATTGATCTCCACCGACTTGGCATAGCGGAATGCATTGCCGACGACGTTGGACAGCAGCCGGGCAAAGGCATTGGGGCGCACGTGCACATGCGGATCGCCGACGAGCACGGTCGACAGCTTGCGCTTGCGCAGCGCGGCCTCCTCGCGAAGCTTATCGAAGAAGGCTTCGAGATCGAACTGGCCGGCGTCTTCCGAAGCTTCGCCGCGTGCAAAGGCAAGGTAGCCTTCCAGCATCGACTGCATGTCGTCGATGTCCTGGTCGAGTGCCTGGGTATCGGCTGCCTTGGTCCCGGCAAGCGCCAATTGCAGCTTGAAGCGGGTGAGGATGGTCCTCAGATCGTGGCTGACGCCACTCAGCATGGCGGTGCGCTGCTCGAGCTGGCGTTCGATGCGTTCGCGCATCTGGATGAAGGCAAAGCCGGCGCGGCGGACCTCCTCGGCTCCGCGCGGGCGAAAATCGCGCGGCATCGGCCGGCCCTTGCCGAAGCTCTCGGCCGCCTCGGCCAGCGTCAGAATCGGCCGGATCTGGTTGCGCAGGAAGGGAATGGCGATCATCAGCAGCACCAGCGAGGTGCCGACCATCCAGATCAGGAAAATATGGGTGTTCGATGCATAGGCCTGGCTGCGGCGCACGAAGACGCGCAGCACCTTGTTCTCGAGCTGGACGCGGACCTCGACGATATTGGAATTGCCGACCGTATCGATCCAGAACGGACGGTTGATCTGGCGGGTGATCTCGGACGAAAGGATCTCGTCGAGGATCGAGAAGAACGGCTTTGGCCCGGGAGGCGGCAGCGGGTCGGGCGGCAGGAGGTCGACCTTCAGCTGCATGCGATCCTGGGCGATGCGGATGACGTTGGCGTAGTCGGCGTCGTGAGGATAGGTCTCTATCAGGTCGATGATGGCGGCGATGTCGCGCACCGTGGCCTGCGACAGGCGCTGCGTCACGGTCTGCCAGTGGCGCTCCATGAAGACAAAGGCGACGACCGACTGCAGCATGATCATCGGCGCGATGACGATGATCAGCGAACGGGCATAGAGCCGCTTCGGCATGTAAAGCGACACCAGGCGCCAGAAACGGTTCCAGGCGCGCGGCACGGCCTTGAGCGCCCGCGTCGCGCGAGCGCTCAAGCCGCCATCTCCCGGCCGTTCGAGTTGCGTGGTCGCCATTCGTCTTTTCGCTCACCGGCGGCCCGGCAAAGGACCGCTGTCGGCGGCATTCTATTCCACGCTGAGCCGATACCCAATACCGCGCACTGTCTGCAGCCAGACCGGATTGGACGGATCGCGTTCGATCTTGCGGCGGAGCCGATTGATCTGGACGTCGATCGTGCGCTCGCCGACCTCGGATTCATCGCCGACAAGCTCATGCCGCGGTATCGTCTCGCCGGCACGGGCAGCGAAGATCGCCAGGATTTCCTGCTCGCGGTCGGTCAGCTTGAGCGCCTCGCCGCCGCGCTTCAGCTCACGCCTGGCGATCTGGAACGTATAGGGGCCAAAGACCAGCTGTTCGACCTTGGGCGTTGTCGCGGGGCCGCCGCGGCGCAGGATATTGTTGATACGCAGGATCAGCTCGCGCGGGTCGAACGGTTTAGGCAGATAGTCGTCGGCGCCGGCCTCGAGCCCGGTGATCCGGCTGTCGGTTTCGGACAGTGCGGTGAGCATCAGGATCGGCACGTTTTTCTCCGCCCGCAGCGCCTTGGTGAGGTCGACGCCACTTTCACCCGGCATCATGACGTCGAGCACGATCAGATCGAAGTCGAGGCCGGCGAGCTTGCGCCGCGCCTCGCCGGAATTTCCGGCGACGGTGACGCGAAAGCCGTTTTCGGTCAGATACTGTTTCAGAAGATTGCGGATACGGGTGTCGTCGTCGACCACCAGCAGATGCGGCGCGTCGTCTTCCGGTGCTGTCGGATGATCAACCCTCTCAATGGTCTCCATGGTTTTTCCCTGACATCTTTGCGGGCACAATGTCGATCTGCGCCCTTAGTTCCGGATTGACCATCGCTTCAAGGAACCGTTCGATAACGGCGCGTTCGGTGGCTCCGGAATCTTCCAATGCAGCATGGATGCGGCGCGACTGTGGCCGCGCCAGCGCCAGCGCCAGGGCACGGCCCTTGGCTGTCGGGTAGAGTTCGCGCTGGCGGCGGTCGCGAGGGCCCTGCAACTGCACGATATGGTCGGTGTCGATCAGTTGCTTGAGCACGCGCGCCAGGCTCTGCTTGGTGATCTTGAGCACGTCGAGGAGCTCGGCGACCGTCAGCCCGGGCCGGCGATTGACGAAATGCAGAACCCGGTGATGGGCACGGCCAAAACCGTAATCGGCCAGGATCTGGTCCGGATCGGAGGTAAAGTCGCGATAGGCGAAGAAAAACAACTCGATGATGGCGAAATCGATGCCGTCCTCGTCGGTGATCGCCGTCCTGATCGGTTCTGCGGCTGCGTGGCTCGTCATCTTTTCTCCGTGTGAAGCAGGAAATTATGTCAGCACTATTGACGTATTTTCCGCGCGATGCTAATTTTTGGCAAGCTTTTCGGCGGATTGCGAACGAAAAGGCAAGCGAAGCCGTTTTTTCCGGAACTTCCTGAGTTTGCCAGACCTTAAATATCCGCCTACGCTTTGAGACAATGGCCGCCCACAGCGGCCGAAACGAAACACGCAACGACACAATGATGTGCGGGCCGCCGCCCGCGGGAGGTTACCATGGCATCCGTTCCCTTCGACCAACTGGACGGCTTTATCTGGATGAACGGCGAATTCGTCAAATGGGCCGACGCCAAGATCCACGTCTTGACCCACGGGCTGCACTACGCCAGCGCGGTATTCGAGGGCGAGCGCGCTTATGGCGGCGAAATTTTCAAGCTGACCGACCACACCGAACGCCTGCATGAATCGGCGCGCCTGCTCGGCTTCAAGATACCCTACTCGGTCGCCGAGATCGACGACGCCTGCCGCTCGCTGTTGAAGAAGCAAGGTTTCCAGGACGCCTATGTCCGGCCGATCGCGTGGCGCGGCAGTGAACAGATGGGCGTTTCCGCACAGAACAGCCGGATCAACTGCGCCATCGCCATCTGGCAGTGGCCAAGCTATTTCGACCCGGCGCAGAAGCTCAAGGGCATCCGGCTCGACATGGCCGAATGGCGCCGCCCCGACCCGCGCACCGCACCGTCGAAATCGAAGGCGGCCGGCCTCTACATGATCTGCACCATGTCCAAGCATGCCGCCGAGGCCAAGGGCTATGCCGACGCCATGATGCTCGACTGGCGTGGCCAGGTGGCGGAAGCGACAGGCGCCAACATCTTCTTCGTCAAGGACGGCAAGATCCATACGCCCAAGCCTGATTGCTTCCTCGACGGCATCACCCGCCGCACGGTCATCGACCTTGCCAAGGACCGCGGTGTGGAGGTGATCGAGCGCGCCATCATGCCGGAGGAGCTTGAAGGCTTCCACCAGTGCTTCCTCACCGGGACGGCGGCCGAGGTGACACCGGTTTCGGAGATCGGTCCGTACCGATTCGAGGTCGGCGATATCGCCAAGACATTGATGAACGACTATTCTGCGGCGGTTCAACCCAACCACGCGATTGCTGCAGAATAACGAAAGTCACAGGTTTTTTATCAAGTAGGGGCGGTTTTCGGGCCGCCCCTTTTATTTAAGCGTTTGCGCATTTGACTTTCATTCAATTCGGCGTCTCATGATGGCGTCGGCCTGGGAGGCTGGCAGCTATGGAGGGACTGGAAATATGGATATGAACACGCTTCTTCCGATCATTATTCAGGTGATTACGGGCATCATCGGTGGCCAGGCGGTGGGTGCGGCTATCAAGAGTGCGGCGATGGGGCAGCTTACCAAAATCCTGGGAGGCGCTGTCGGCGGCGTCGGCGGTGCGGCCATCCTCAACAGTCTGCTGGGTGGCGCGGTCGATCCGGCAGCAGCCGCCACGGCGGCAGGGGCCGGCAGCGCGTTGAACATTTCAAATATCGTTGGCGGTGCCGGCGGCGGCGCCATCCTGACCGGCATCATCGGTGCGGTCATGAACGCGATGAAGAAATAAGCTTCGACGTTTCAGGTTTTCAAATGGGCGGCTTCGGCCGCCCATTTCGTTTGCCGTTTGTGGGAGCGGTGGACGCCGTTCGCGTGTGTCTCTACATCAGGGCATGGTTCAAGGTTGGAGCTCTCCTGACGCGTTCGAGGGGACGCGCAGCACTCCGACAGCGTGAAAGGACGAATATGGGTCAGCTCAACGCCGGCATCGTGCCGGTCACGCCGTTCCAGCAGAACTGCACCATCCTCTTCGACATGGACGACAGACAAGGCGTTGTCGTCGATCCGGGCGGTGACATCGACAAGGTGCTGGCGGCGCTCGAGGACAATGCGATCACTGCCGGCGCGATCTGGATTACGCATGGCCATATCGACCATGCCGGCGGGGCCATGGAACTGAAGGAGGCGCTCGGTATCGAGATCATCGGTCCGCATGCCGCCGACCGGCCGCTGCTCGCCAATCTCGAGAACCAGGCAAAGCGCTACGGCATCACCGATCCCGTGCGCAACTGTGTCCCCGACCGGTTCCTTGCCGAAGGCGAGACCGTTTCGTTCGGCTCACACGAGTTCGAGGTGCTCCATTGTCCGGGCCATGCACCCGGCCACGTCGTCTACTATAGCCGGGCTGCGAAGTTCGCCCATGTCGGCGACGTGCTGTTCCGCGGTTCGGTCGGCCGCACCGATCTGCCGGGCGGCAACCACGCCGCGCTGATCGCCTCGATCAAGGAGAAGCTTTTGCCGTTGGGCGACGACATCGGCTTTATCTGCGGCCATGGTCCCGGCAGCCGTTTTGGTGAGGAGCGGCGGAGCAATCCTTTTCTGGTCTGAAACCGCTTGCCGGAAACAAAAAGCGCGGCCTGTGCGACCGCGCTTTTTTCCGACGGGAAACTGCCTCCGCTAATTGGCGGTGCAGAAATGCTGGTCGCCGTCATAGCCGGTGAACGTGCCGGTACGGGTGTTGAAGCTCCGGTAGCGGTCCGAGCAGTATTCGTACCAGCCGCGGGTCCACGGCTCCGCATAGCTTTCGGCATAGGCCACTCGCGGCTGCACGTAATAACGGCGCACCGGGCCAGGCCTGTAGTATTCATCATCATAGGCCGGGTCGTAATAGCGGGGCTGCGGGCTGGCGAGCGCGCCGCCGATCAGGGCACCGGCCGCAAGGCCGAGCACGCCGGCCGCAACGGCGTCGCCGTGGCCGTGGTGGCGGCGGTGATGGCGCCATTCGTCGGCATTGGCCGCGGGCAAGGTCGCCAGCGTGGTCGCAACGACCGCGGCGGACAGGATGGCAGTCTTGAAAATTCGGTTCATGTCGGTCTCCTTCGTGCCGGCCCGGGTCGTTTTCGGGGGATGCGGTCCGGCTTTAACGAAGATTAATATGCGACCGTGGCTGAACGGGGGCTGAACGAAATTTGACCAGGCGGTTCATCTAACTGGGCGGTTCAAGCGTGCGGCAAACACCGCAGGCCAGACCGGCCCACGTCCATTCTGTCCGGGGGTGGTTCAGCCGATCGACAGGTTGACGGCTTTCGGACCCTTGCCGCGCTTGTCCGGCTCGGTGTCGAATGTCACTTTCTGCCCATCCTCAAGACCGGGAAGACCCGACGCCTGCACGGCCGAAATATGGACGAAGACATCCTTTGCCCCGTCGTCCGGCGTGATGAAGCCGAAGCCCTTGGCGTGATTGAAGAATTTGACGGTGCCGGTCTGCGGCATGGGAAGCTCCTTTGATCCCACAAGTCCAGTCTCGGGCCGGCAAATGCCCGGACGGAAATTTGTCCTTTATTTTAGTGCCATCGGCAAGAGAAAGTTTTGCGGCTGCGGGCAAGCATCCCGGAACACAAAAGGCGCGACGAAAACCGCCGCGCCTTTACAGAATTCAAGTTCACTCCAAAAGCCTTGCAGATCCTCACACCCCGAAAGGACGCGCGGCACGCTGTGGTTTCAGGCAGCGCGGAGATTGACCGCTTTCGGACCCTTGCCCATACGGTCGGGCTCGACATCGAAGGTGACCTTCTGACCGTCGACGAGCGTGCGCAGCCCGGAAGCCTCGATCGCCGAGATGTGGACGAACACATCCTTGGCGCCGCCATCGGGCGTGATGAAGCCGAAGCCTTTGGTAGCGTTGAAGAATTTAACGGTGCCGGTCTGGGCCATTGGGGAAACTCCTTCACCCGTGTCAGTCTTGGTGGTTCCGCCCGCCGCCTGGCGCCGTGGGCAAGTCCCGGTGGTTGCTTCGGCAGTCATGCATTGGCGCATGGGTAAAACCCCCCGCCGAAAACGGGGCTGTCAGAGATTCACAGTATCGGGGAAAGGTCGTCCAAAACGTTCCGCTCTCCGGGTCGCAAATGCCCGAACACAAAATTTATCGCACGGAAACGTGATGCTTGCAAGACACAGCCGCGGGCGGCCCCAACAGGCGCATCCCGACGCATCGCACCGATAGTCCCGGTTCTCTGCGCGGTCATCGGCCAGACTTCACCCAGGCATGGTCCAGCCAGCGGGGCAGGTGCTGTCTTGGCTTGCGCCGCCATACCGCCCTGGCTCGCCAGTTGCAAACAGGGGTTGCATCTGGCAGCGGAATGACGAGGATCGGCCTGACCCAGGCACCATTTGTGCAGGCAGGAGTTTCGAGGGAGGGAACATTCATGCGGTTTCTTGCGGCAATCTTTCCGCGGCAGGTTTTTTCCATCCTGTTCCTGTCGGTAATTCTCGCAGCCTGCACCGTCGTGGTGGATGATGAGGGGCCGGGGCCGCGCCCGCCACGGCCGGGGCCGCAATTCTGCACTAGGCAATATGACCCGGTCTGTGCCCGGCGCGGCGGCGACCGCCAGACCTTCGCCAATGCCTGCCTTGCCGAACGGGCCGGATACCGCATCATTCGCGAGGGCGAGTGCCGCGGCGGTGGTGGTGGCGGTGAGGAGCAGACATTCTGCACCCGCGAATACCGCCCAGTCTGTGCCCGTCGCCATGGCGAACTGCGCACATTCCCCAACGAATGCGAAGCCCGCGCGGCGGATTATCGCGTCGTCGATGACGGGCCCTGCTAGCGCACCGACCTACAGCCTGGCCGGATAAGCACCATCTGGGGGCCGGCGTAGAGCTCAGCGCCGTTCCCGTTGGAGATGCGCAGGCGACGCGGATCTGCGGCATCATCAGCATGTGAAGCAGCGTTGTGGCGCGTCGGCTCAGTTGGCCGGGTTGTCGACCGGTTCGAGATTGTCTTCCGTGGTGACCCGCTCATAGGTCTCCTGATCGCTGCGGATGCGATATTGCGGCGAGCCGTCCTTGACCGGCAGCCGGCTCTTGATCTGGAACAGCTCCGCGGTCTTTTGGGCAAGGCCGGTGCGGCTCTTCATGCGGACGGTCTGGCCGACGGTGAAGATATGCGCCGGCGTGTCCGTGCGCCGCGCATTCTGCTGGAAGCGGATCATGTGACATTCTCCTGGTCGTGCCGAAGCGCTGCGTCGAGCTCGGCATGGTCAATGGCGACAAGCTGGCTGGTCGCGCTTTTCACTGTCCTTGCCGGCAGATGGATGAAAGTGGCGACGCGGCGCCAGGCAGGCCAGGACATGCCGTCGATCAGTTCTTCGTCGTGGTCGATGTCATAGTCGCCGGCCGGCTGCACGCCATCCAGCCCGCCAAGCACGAAAGGTGCCGCGAAATGCGCTATGGAATGGGTGGTGCGAGCAGACATTCTTGTGCCTCGAAGTTCTCGCTTGTGCCTTGAAGTTCTCGTGCCTTGAAGTTTCTTTCCGGCCTGCCCCGGAAGCGGAGCCTGCATTGCGGTACCAGGTGTCGGCGATTTGGATAAGTTTGGCGGGCCGAGAATCCCTGACACCGCGGGGCCAAGCATGGCCCAAAACGGTTTCATACCAATAGTCTGAAAATACGGCTTATTCAAGAAGTTTTCGGCCTCTTACCCCTACCAACGTCAAATTACTTTTCTATAGTTATCCGCAGAACGATGATACGGTCCCGGTGCACCTCAAAAATTGTTTGAAGAACTTCCGAAAAAATTCCTCCGGCATTTGTATTTATCTAGCAATGGAAGGAAGAGAGTCATGAACTCCGCAAGAACACCGGATGTCCCGACAGTTGCAGTCAGTCCTGTCGCAAAGCCGATAAAGGTCTTGTCGCCGCGTCTCACGATAAGAAGCGACGAGGCGGCAAGGCGAAGGATTGCCGACACCGACGGCACGGCGCGGCGGGCGCGCCAGCTTGCCGAAAGCAACCGCCTGATTTGACGCGCAAGCCATGACGCTCAATTTTCCCAATCCCAGCCGCTCCTATGACGCGGCGGCCAAGCGCATTCGTTTCGTCGGCCATGACGGCATGCTCGAAGTCCCGTTCTTTGTCGAGGTCGCGGCACTTTCGGCGGCAAACCCGGCAGCAAGCGGAGCCGAGGCCGAATTTCTCAGCGCCTTCGACGCCAAGCGTTCGTCGATCCACGAGATTGCGCGCCAAGCCTACTCGCACGGCCGCAGGAACATGTATGTGCTGACGCCGGCCGACTTTCGGTAGGCTCCCCCGGGTTCGAAGTTTTGCTTCGTAGCGACCGCCGTCTGCTCTTGCACGCGCCGCAGCGATGGCCTAGATCGCGGCAGGCGGACAACACGGCAGGTTTCCCATCAATAGAGATCCGAGACAACCGGCAGGCGCACGTTACGGCTCAGGCGGACAGCCGCCGCTGGGGCTCGACCAGCACGTGCAGCAGGCGCTGCAGCTGCACCAGGCCGGGCGCCGGCAGGAAGCCGAGGCGCTTTACCGACAGGTGCTGGCGCAAAAGGCCAACCACCCGGCTGCTGCGCATTTCCTCGGGCTTCTGCTGCACCAGACCGGGCGCAGCGCCGAGGGGCTGGCGCTGATCGAACAATCGGTGCGTCTGCAACCGAACAATCCGGATTTCCTCAACAATCTCGGCACCGTGCTGCGCGACCTCGGCCGGGTCGCGGCCGCCGCCGATCTCTTCCGCAAGGTGGTGGCGATTCGGCCGGACCAGCTGGCGGCGCGTGACAATCTCGGCTCGTCGCTGAAGCAGCTCGGCCAATTCGAAGGCGCCGAGGATATTTATCGCGGCACGATCGGCCGTAACCCGTTCCATGTCCGCGCCCGCGTCGGGCTTGCCGAAACGCTGCAGGAAGCGGGCCGGCTGGATGAGGCACTGGCTGTCTTTCGTGAGGCGCTGACGATCCGGCCGAAGGATGCCGATCTTTTGCACGGCCTGGGTGTCGGGCTGATGGAAAAGGGAAATCTCGACGAGGCTGCGGATCTTTTCAGGCAGGCGCTGGCTGTGGACCCCGGCATGGCGAGGGCCTGGCTGATGCTTACCCAGGTCAAGCGCCAGAAGGAGCGCGACGCCGAGCTTGCCCGCATGGAGGCGGAGCACGCCAAGGCGCCGCAAGGCAGCCTGGCGCGCATGCAGCTTTCCTTCGGCCTCGGCAAGGCCAATGACGACCTCAGGGATTATGGCCGCGCTTTCGACTATTTCGCCGAAGGCAACGCGATCCGCCGCCAGGGCATCGACTACGACGCCGGCAAGACGCGCGGCGAGTTCGAGGCGATGAAGGCGGTGTTCGACAAGGCCTTTTTTGAAAGGCACAGGCCGAGCGGGATAGCCGACGACACGCCGATCTTCGTCGTCGGCATGCCGCGTTCCGGCACCACGCTGGTCGAGCAGATCATCGCCAGCCATCCGCAGGTCTATGGCGCCGGCGAGCTCAGCATATTGAAGACGGCGGTCGGCAAGCAGTTTCCGCTCAGCATGAAGGGCGGCTTTCCCTGGGGCATCGCCGACATGCCCGACAAGGCCTATGCCGAGGCCGGCCAGGCCTATCTCGACATGCTGCACGCCCGCTATCCGGGTTCTCGGCACGTCACCGACAAGATGCCCGGCAATTTCCTCTTGGTGGGCTTCATCCATTTGATGCTGCCGAAGGCCAAGATCATCCATTGCGCGCGCGATGCGGCGGCGACCTGCCTGTCGATCTACAAGGTGCACTTCCGAGGCGACAGCCATCGCTACGGCTACGATCTCGACGAGCTCGCCGATTTCCACAATCTGTACACCGACATCATGGCGCACTGGCACGCGGTGCTGCCTGATGTCGTGCACGACGTTCGCTACGAGGATTTCGTCGCCGACCAGGAAGGCCAGTCGCGGGCGCTGATCGCCCATCTCGGCCTGCCGTGGGCCGACGCCGTGCTGTCGTTCCACCAGACCGACCGGCCGGTGCGAACGGCGTCGGCTGCGCAAGTGCGCCAGCCGATGTATCAGGGCTCGGTCGACCTGTGGAAGCGCTATGGCGACCGGCTGAAGCCGCTGCACGACAAACTTGATCGAGGGGCGCCTACAGCTCGATGAAGGGCTGAAAACCGCCAAAGATCATGCGCTTGCCGTCGAACGGCATGGTCTCCCAGTCCGACTTGAGGCGCGGGTCGGCCATCACCTTGGCCATCACCGCGTCGCGACTCTGGCGCGATTCGTAGACCACCCATGAGAAGATGACGACCTCGTCGTCCTTGGCCTGTACGGCGCGCGGGAACGAGGTGAGCTCGCCATAAGGGACGTCGTCGCCGACGCATTCGACGTAGGCAAGAGCACCGTGCTCCTTCCAGACGGCGCCGCCGGTTTCCGCCAGCTTCTTGTAAGCATCGAGCTTTGCCTTCGGCACGGCAAGTACGAAACCGTCGACATAGGACATCTGATTTCCTCCTGGGTAGGTTTCCTTCTCCGGCAAAGGGCAAAGGAAAGAACGTGCTACGCCTTCTTCACCGGTGCGTTCATTGCCCATTCGACGCCGAACGGATCACGCATATTGCCCCAGCGGTCACCCCAGAACATCACCTGCAACGGCACGACTTCCTCGCAGCCAGCCTCGATGGCCCGCTGCCACCAGGCGTCGATATCGTCGCTGCCGAGATGGAGCTGCATGGTGTAGCCCTGCGGCTTCACAACGGCCATTCCATGCTCGGGATAGAAGTCGGAAAGCATCAGGGTCGAACCGTTGATGTGGAGATGGATATGCATGGTACGGCCCTGTTCGTCCGGCGGATAGGCAAAGACCTGCTCGGCACCGAAGGCCTTTTGGTAAAATTCGGCGGCTTTGAAAGCGCCGTCCAGCTGAAGGTAGGGCGTCAATCCGCCAAGCACTTTGGCGGCGGGCTGGGTCTGCGGCTGGTCATTCATGTCATGCTCCTCTTTGCGTCTGGTTTGCCTTTGCGAACCACAGGACGAACGGAACGGCGACGATCCTACACGGCCGATGGTTTTTTGGATTCGAAATGGCGCCTGTCGCGACGGCCAACTGCCACCTTTCAACCTTCGATGCGAATCCGCGGGCTGTTTTGCGCGTCGACGACGATTTCCGGCCAGCCAATATCTTTGCGCAGCTCGATCGGCAATGAAAGGATGGCGCGTTCGCTGCGATAACGGGCGCGAGCCGCCGAGTAACGCGTCACGGCGTGACCTATGGATGACAGAATAGACATGATGCTTTCTCCTCGATTGGCGCCGGCATCACCGTGTCGGCAACCCAAGGACGTGGCATGCGATCATCATCCGACAGAGCGCCGGAATTTTTTTCCGCAAGCCTTCAGCCGCCGGCTTCGGCAACCTCCCGGAAGAACTCCTCCGGGCTGTCGATCTCGGTCAATCGCCGTTTCTCGATCAGCCAGAAGCGGTTGCCAACCGCGCGGATGAAGGAGCGGTCGTGCGAGGCAAGCAGGCAACTCGCCTGATGTTCCAGCAATTCCGCTTCCAGTGCTTCCTGACCATCGATATCGAGATGATTGGTCGGCTCGTCGAGTAAATAGAAATTGGGATTGGCGAGCCTCAGCGCCAGCATCATCAGCCGCGCCTTCTGTCCGCCCGACAGCACGCCGATCCTGCGCTCCTGCATGTCGATGCTGACGCCGGCGCCCGCCAGCAGCGAGCGGGCGCGCTGCTCGCCGACATCGAATCTGCGCGAGAGCATCGCCAGCGGCGTGTCGTCGCCGCCGATGCCCGACAATGCCTGGTCGCTATAGCCGAGCACCGTCGACGGCGTCACCTTCAGGCTTTGCGCCGCCGTTTCCGGCTCGACGATGGCGTTCCGGATCAGGCCGATCAGCCGTGACTTGCCGACGCCGTTACGGCCGAGCAGGACGATGCGGTCGCCTTGGCAGATGTGGCGCTTGCCGGTGCTGAACAGAACCGTGCCGTCAGGTGTTCCGACCACCAAATCGTCGAGCGTGATCAGCACCTTGGCATGGCTGCCGCGATTGGCGAGCTTGATCGCGCCCGCCGATCTTTCGCGGTGTGCCGGCGCTGCCGCTTCTTCCAGACGCTCTGCCCGCTGGTTGAGCTGCTTGGTCTTGACCGTCAAAAGGTCGCTGCCGGAATTGATGCCGATATTGTTGAGCTTGGCGGCCTGCCGGCGCAGCTGCTGCGCCACTTTCATGTCGCGCTGGAATTTGCGCTCGGTCGAGGCATCGACTTCGCTCAATGCGTCCCTGGCTCGTGAATAGGGCAGCGAGAATACCGGCGACTGTTCGGGGCGCAGGAACAGCGTCCGGTTGGTCGTAGCATCGAGAAAAGCGCGGTCGTGGCTGGCAATCACCAGCGGCACCTCACGTGGCAGCGCGTTCAGCCAGGTCTCGAGCTGGCTGATCTTGCCGAGATCGAGGTGATTGGTCGGCTCGTCGAGAAGCAGGACGTCGGGGTCGGTGACCCAGACGCGGGCGATCAGCGCCAGCCTTTGCCAGCCGCCGCTCAAGGCCCGCATCGGCCGCGCTCGCATCGGCTGCGGCACGTCGAGCGAGTCGAGAACCACGTCAACGCGCCATTGCTCGCTTTCGGCCTGCTCGGCCGGCAAGGCGTCGGCCACCACCTCATGAAAGCTACGCCCGGCCAAGGCTGCGGGGACGACTTGCTCGACATAGCCGACGCGCAGGCCGCGCGTGCGGGTGATGTCGCCTGATGTCGGCTCCATCTCGCCGGTCAGGCACTTCAGCAAAGTGGATTTGCCCCGACCATTGGCGGCGACGATGCCGAGCCGGTCGCCGGTGCCGATGGTGAGGTCGAGGTTGGAGAAGAGCGGCGCACTCATGGTGACGCCGAGAGACTTGAGGCTGATCAGGGCCATGTCGATTTCTCTGGTCTGTCCGGAGCGAATTCCGGTTCAATGCACTTTGACGGTGCGCAGGCTGGCCATCAGGCTCAGCGTTGCAGCACCACGAAGGGCGGACCAAAAAAAATCGAAGCGGGAAGAAAAACCCGGACCGTCTCTGGTCAGCCCTGCAAGCAAGCTCGCAGGGCAGGGACAGGGCCGCGCTGACGGTGGTGAGAAAATAACACGCAGCCCTCCTTTCAAGACGTTCGAGTTGTAGAAACTGGCTACACCAAGGGTAGGGCCGATGGCAAGTGGCTAGGCTCCCCCTTCTCCACTTGTGGGAGAAGGTGGCCGCGAAGCGGTCGGATGAGGGGTGCTCCAGCTTGGCACCGACGGCGATCCGTCCAGCACCCCTCAACCGTCTCGGCGCTGCGCGCCGATCCACCTTCTCCCACAAGGGGAGAAGGGAAGCTCGCTACCGTCCCGGCCGACCCGTCTTGCCGGGCCGGCGCTTTTCACGGCGGGCGTCGGCGGGGTCTTCGTAGGAGCCGATGCCGGCGCGCTGGCGGTCAATGGGTTTGGCGGAATCGTTGCGTTCCTTCGCGCCCCCCTCTGCCCTGCCGGGCATCTCCCCCACTTGGGGGGAGATCGGCTGCTGCTTCGCCGGAACTTTTCCTTCGACCGGCTTCTCGGTGCGCCGCACGGTCATCTCGTCGAGCGAGTTCTTCTTGAACAGCGGCTTGGTCGGTTCGCCCGGGATGCCGAAATCGGAGCCGTGCGCCTCTTCGGCCGACTGCTTCTTGAACAGCGAACGCGACACTGCGCCGGCCGGGGTCGGCATATCCGTGCCCGGCCCCATGGCGTCGAGCGAGGGCTTCGAAAACAGCGGCTTCTTCACCGGCACGGCGCCATCGGCACCCATTTCGTCGAGCGCCGGCTTGCGGAAGAGATTGGGCCGGGCCGCCTCTTCGGCGGCACGTGCCTCGTCGAGCTTGCGGAAACGCTCCTGTTCCTCTGATGTGCGATGTTTGGCCACGCCTTTGTTGTGCTTGCCCTTCTCGCGGCCCGAGACCGGGCTTTCCATGTCGGCATACTTGGCCAACGGGTCGTCGGAGATGGACAGCTCCATCTCGCGCAGCCGTTTGATCTCGTCGCGAATGCGCGCGGCCTTCTCGAAATCGAGGTTGGCGGCGGCGTCGCGCATCTGCTTGTCCAGGGCGTCGAGATGCGCCTTCAGATTGTTGCCCATCATCGCGCCGGCGCTGTCGGTGAACTGCGAGATATCGGCGCGGACATGATCTTTTTCGTAGACCGAGTCCAGGATGTCCGAAATGCGCGACTTGACCGATTCCGGGGTGATGCCGTTGGCCGCGTTCCACTCCATCTGCTTTTCGCGGCGGCGGTTGGTTTCGGCCATCGCCCGCTCCATCGAGCCGGTGATCTGGTCGGCGTAGAGGATGACCTTGCCGTCGACGTTTCTGGCGGCGCGGCCGATGGTCTGGATCAGCGATGTCTCGGAGCGCAAGAAGCCTTCCTTGTCGGCATCGAGAATGGCGACGAAGCCGCATTCGGGAATGTCGAGGCCTTCGCGCAGCAGGTTGATGCCGACCAGCACGTCGAAGGCGCCGAGGCGCAGGTCGCGCAGGATCTCGATACGCTCCAGCGTGTCGATGTCGGAGTGCATGTAGCGCACGCGAATGCCCTGCTCGTGCAGATACTCGGTCAGGTCCTCGGCCATGCGTTTGGTCAGCACGGTGACCAGCGTGCGGTAGCCGGCCCTGGTGGTCTCGCGGATTTCGCCCACGACATCGTCGACCTGCGTCTTGGCCGGGCGCACCTCGACCGGCGGATCGATCAGGCCGGTCGGGCGGATGACCTGTTCGGCGAAGACACCGCCGGACTGCTCCATCTCCCAACCGCCGGGCGTTGCCGAAACCGCAACGGAAAGCGGGCGCATGGCGTCCCACTCCTCGAAGCGCAGCGGCCGGTTGTCCATGCAGGACGGCAGGCGGAACCCATACTCGGCCAGCGTCGCCTTGCGGCGAAAGTCGCCGCGATACATGCCGCCGATCTGCGGTATGGTGACGTGACTTTCGTCGACAAAGACCAACGCATTGTCGGGGATGTATTCGAACAAGGTCGGCGGCGGATCGCCCGGCTGGCGGCCGGTCAGATAGCGCGAGTAATTCTCGATGCCGGCGCAGGAGCCCGTCGCTTCCAGCATCTCCAGGTCGAAGCGGGTGCGCTGCTCAAGCCGCTGCGCCTCGAGCAACCGACCCGCCCGTTCCAGTTCGACCAGCCGGTGCTTGAGTTCTTCCTTGATCGACTTGATGGCCTGATTGAGGGTCGGACGCGGCGTCACATAGTGCGAATTGGCGTAGATCTTGACGCTCTTCAACTCGCCGGTCTTCTGGCCGGTCAGCGGGTCGAATTCGGTGATCGCCTCGATCTCGTCGCCGAACAGCGAGATGCGCCAGGCGCGGTCCTCGAGGTGAGCCGGGAAGATCTCGATCGTGTCGCCTCGCACCCGGAACGAGCCGCGGACGAAATTGATGTCTTGGCGCTTGTATTGCTGGGCGACGAGGTCGGCGAGCAGCGCGCGCTGGTCGAGCCGGTCGCCGATCTGCATCTGGAAGGTCATCGCCGTATAGGTCTCGACCGAGCCGATACCGTAGATGCAGGACACCGAGGCGACGATGATGACGTCGTCGCGCTCGAGCAGCGAGCGCGTCGCCGAATGGCGCATGCGGTCGATCTGCTCGTTGATCGAGGATTCCTTCTCGATGTAGGTGTCGGTCCGGGGCACATAGGCCTCAGGCTGGTAATAGTCGTAGTAGCTGACGAAATACTCGACGGCGTTTTCCGGGAAGAATTTCTTGAACTCGGAATAGAGCTGCGCGGCAAGCGTCTTGTTGGGCGCCAGGATCAGAGCGGGGCGCTGCGCCTCTTCGATCACCTTGGCCATGGTAAAGGTCTTGCCCGAGCCGGTGACGCCGAGCAGCACCTGGGTGCGGTCGTTGCTGTTGACGCCCTCGACGAGATCCTTGATCGCCGTCGGCTGGTCGCCGGCGGGCTCGAAATCCGAGACCATCTTGATGGCGATGCCGCCTTCGGATTTTTCCGGCCGGGCGGGACGGTGCGGCGTCCACAGCACGCCGTCCTTGTGCAGCGGATTGCCGGATTCGATCAGCGCCGACAGCGCCGCGACGGTGGCGGTGACGCCGCCCGAAGCCATTGTCTCGGCCTCTTCCAGGGAGACATCGAGGCCGGCGACAGGGTTGAGACCGGCCGCGGTGCGCTCCCGCGCCGAAGCCGCGCCGCCCATCGAGGTGCCGCGTGCCGTACGGCCGGGGGAAGAGGAGCGCTCAGGGATTTTCTTCGCCGGCTTCGGCGATTTGCCGCCGTCTTTGCCGGAAACGCGCCCTTCCTTCTCGGCTTCCTGCTCTATCTGTTCGGCCCAGTCGGCGATCGAGCCGGTCAGCGGGGCGCCGGTGAACTCGGTCTGCGGCGCCTCGGCAAAGCCGCCCTTGTACAGGGGCTCCGAAGCATCGAGGAAATCGGTCAGCGGACTGCGCCGCTTGGGCGGTGAAGCGCGCTCGTCATTCGCCGGCGGAGGCGTTTTCTTGTCGGACAGTCTGGCCATGGCCCGAATATGGGAGGTATCGGCCAAAATGGAAAGAGCGGAGTGGCGGGTGGCGCGAGGCGCAATTTGGCTCCTGACAGCAGGCTGTCAGGAGTAGCGTCGGTTCGCCGCATGGAACCATGCGCATTGAACCACGCGCTATGGCAGACCCGCCGCCGCTCATCTCTCACTGCGGAAGTGCGCCCTCGATCGCCAGATCCGCAAGCGCCGCAAGCTGGCTGGCAACGGCTGCCGCGCGGCGCGCCTTCGGGCCATGCAGAGGCCAGACGAGGCGGCGCTTGATGGTCAAAGCCGGCACATCCCGGGCGATCTCGATGAGATGGCCGGGCTGCAGATGGCGGTGCAGGACCAACTCGCTGGCCAGCAGCGCGCCCATGCCTGCGATCGCCGCCTGCGCCGCGACGATCGTCAGGCCGAAACGGGGGCCCTGGTCGATGTCTTTCCGGCGCCGTCCGGCGGCAGCGAACCAGTCCCGCCACGCCGGATAGACGTCGTCGCCCATCGTCGGATCGATGTGAAGCAGAGGCAGCCCGTCGAGCACACTGGCTGCGTCCGGCCTGGCATGGCCCTGGATCAGGCTCGGCGCACAGGCCGGTATCACCCGTTCCGTGAACAGGTCGACCGACCCGAGATCCAGCGCGGCGCCCTTGCGATAGCTGATGGCAAGATCGACGCCTTCTTCCAGCATCGCGTCGAGGGCGATCGACGTGACGATTCGGACATCGAAGCCGGCAAATGCCGGACGCATCCTGTTGAGACGCGGTGCGAGCCACAGCGAGGCGAAGGATGGGTCGGCGCAGATGGTGAATGTCTCGGCCTGCCTTTCGAAACGCAGCCGCCGCAAGCCCGAGGCCAGTGCGTCAAAGCCGCGGTCGATGTCGGGCAGGGCACTTTCGGCAGCACGGGTCAGGACAATGCCATTGCCGGCACGCCGCACCAGCTTGATGCCCAACCCGTCCTCGAGCTGCTTTATCTGGTGGCCGACAGCGCCGGGCGTCACGCCCAGCTCCTCCGCGGCGCGCGTCAGGCTGCCGGTTCTTGCGGCGGCCACAAGCGCCCGCAGGGCCGATAGCGGCAAATCCCTCAACGTCGCCATGGATTGAGATTACCTCAAAACATGACGAAGGGAACTCGTTTGATACATGGATTTTTTGCCAATAGCCTCATTGAGGAGAACTCAGGCCAAACGACGAGGCGATCATGCTGGACACTTCAATGCTTACGACCACAAGGCATTCGAATGAGCCACCAATCCGCGCCATACGCGACGAGGGCAATCGTATTGCGCTCGACCTCGATGGCGGCAAGGTCGCCCGGCTTTCCACGCGCTGGCTGCGGTTGGCCTGCGAATGCGAGATCTGCGGCGACACCGCCTCCGGCAAGCGATGGTTGACGCCGGCCGATGTTCCCGCCGGTGTCCGCGTCGTGTCGATTGACGTCTCGGCCCCGAACGAGGTCGCGGTCATATGGGATGACGGCCATGTCTCGCGCTACGATTCAGGCTTTCTTGCAAATCATACCGGAGGCGGCTGGCGGGCAGCGCGTTTTCAGCCGGAGCTGTGGAGCAGCGATCTCGGGGCTCGGCTCGGCCGCTTCGGCTTCGACGCTGTAGTCGAGGACGATGAGATGCTGTTCGGCTCGCTGCGCGCACTGCGCGACCATGGCATCGCCATGCTAACGGGCGTTCCTGCCGAGGCAGAGGCTACGATGCGCATTGCCGGACGCTATGGGCCAATCCGCGAGACCAGTTATGGCAAGGTGTTCGATCTGCTGTCGAAGCCCGACGCGCGCGTGGCTGGCGAAACCGCGCGGGCACAGATTCCGCATACCGATGAGCCGTTCCGTTATTCGCCGCCGGGCTTCATCTTCTTCCATGCGATCAAGACCGGCGCCGGCACAGGCGGCACGTCGTTGATGGTCGACGGGTTCCATATTGTCGAACTGATGCGAACCGGGACGCCGCGCCTGTTCGAGCTGCTGACGCGGTACGGCGTGACCTTCCATCGCGAGCATGCGGGCGAGGTGTTCTTCAGCGCCGAAGCGCATGTTATCAGCCTCGATGCCGCCGGCCAGGTCACCGGGATCCGCTACAACGACCGCTGTCTTGCGCCGCAGCCGGCATCGAGAGACGACATCGACGAGCTGATTGAGGCGCTAGCCGAGCTGACGCGGCTGATCTGCGACCCGCAGAACCAGTTCCAGCATCAGCTACAGCCTGGCGAGGTGCTGGTCTTCGACAATCAGCGCGTGATGCACGGGCGCAGCGCATTCGATCCGACGCTGGCGATACGGCATTTGCGAAGCTGCAACATCGATCGCGACGGCGTCCACAGTGCATTCCGCACGCTCGCGCGTCGCTTCGCTCCGAAAGAGGCGGAGACGGTTCTGTATCAGGGGGCGATCTTCTAGCGCTTCTGATCAATTAAACCAAAGCGCGAACGTCAGAAACCCGGCGCCGCCGAACTGGCGCTGGATCTGGTTGAACTCCTCGCTGGTGAGAATCTTCCCGCGCTCGAGATAGGGCGCGATGGCCGGGCCGGTGATCGACAGCACCAGGTCGAAGGTTTTTGGCTCATCAAAGAAGCGCTTCATGTTGATGCCTTTGTCGGCGATGCGGAAATGCGGCAGCAAGGTGCGTCCCTCCAGCAGATCCTCGGCCATGGCCAGGGCGGCGAGCCAGGCCTGTATCTGCTGCTCACCAACTTCGAGACCGGTCAGCGGGCTGGCGCCTTTCTGCTGCGGCCCAGGCAGCCATTCGCGGTCATTGTCGGTTTCGGCGCGGATGGCTTTCCAGTCCTCGCGCGACAGCCGGATCATTTCCATGAGATGGCGGCGTGCCGCTTGCCGGCGCTCCGGCTCGACCACTTGCCAGTTGATGAGATGGACCAGCGAGATGAAATCGGCGATGCGCCATTCGGACGACAACATGCCGCCGCTCATGCCGTCGTCCGGCGGAACGAGCGTGTCCTGCAGCGGCAGTTTGGCGCGCGGGAACAGCATATGGAACGAACCGTCGAAGGTGTTGCTGAAGTCATGCGCCAGCCAGAAGTCGGCCTGCGCCATCAAGAATTCGGCATAGCCCTGCAGCCAGTAGCCGTCGGCGCGGTCGAAGCGGAAGGTGAGGGCCGGTGCGGCCGCGTCTGGCGCACCGCCGCCGCGTGACAGAGACGCCATGACCGCGGCGGCGCTTTCGTCCGGCGCGATCTGGCCGTCCTCGTTGAGATCGATGCCGAGACGGGTCAGGTCGATGACCATGCCGATATCGCCGTCGGCGGGTACCGAAGCGAGCGTGGCTGCGGATTTCTCCAACCGGTCGCGGAAGGCGACGAGAATGGCACGGAATTGTTCGTAGGTCAGCGGCTCGGGATTGGCATTGTCCGGCACCGGCAGCCGCATCAGCGGCAGCATGAACGATTGCGGGCTGTCGAAACCGTGGCGGTGCAGGCCGCCGGCGAGGATCTCCAGCGCGGTGAAGAATTCGCCGGCGCCGGCGGCATAGGCGGCAGCCGGATCGCCTGGCGCGGCGGCTTCCAGAGCGGCAAGAGCGCTGTCGCGTTCGGCTACGATTTTTGCCTCGAACAGGGCCGCCGCTTCGGGAGCCGCGGCGCTGGGTAAAGCCAGCGGCAGGAGAAGAATAATGGCGCACGCCACCAGCCTGGAAAAACGCTTCATCGTGATCGCCCCTTTTGTCGCTCCGCAGTGGATCATACACGCATTTGGTTCGCTGCGCCTGTGGCCCTGTGGTTCACCCACAACAGTCGACGCTTCAATCAATCCGGCGGACGGTCTACACAAGGCAAACGATTGGGCGTCGCGTGTCGAACTATCCGCTTTCCTACAAACTGTCGTGGCTGCCGCGCTTCCTCCGGCCTTCGCTCGACGGCGACGCGCGCGGCTTTGCTCCGGCGGCCGCAGCCCTGCTCGAACCACTGCCGGCGCGGATGGTGCGGCTGGCTTTCGTCGGCGATATCTCGGCGGTGGCCAATCGCCGCGTGCCGGACTGCGATCCGGCGATTGCGGCACTGCTTGCCTCGGCCGATCTGGTGGTCGGCAATTGCGAAAGCCCGGTGGTGGAGCGGCCGAGCGCTGTTTTGGGCACCAGGCTTGGCACGCACCACGCGATGAGCGAGCGGTTCCTTGCCGAGGCGCTGGCCGCCGCCGGCATTTCGCGTGAAAAACTGGTGCTGTCGCTGGCCAACAACCATGTGCTCGACCAGGGTATTGCCGGCTTCGACGAGACCGTCGCCGCGCTGGAGCAATTAGGCATCCGCACGATCGGCACTGCGGCTCCGGTCGAGCGGTTTGCGGTTGGTTCGCTGACCATAGGCCTTGCCGCCTTTACCTTGTGGCGCAATACCGACGAGGCTCAGTTCGCGGGCCGAGTCTCGATACAAGCCGATCCGAGGCAATGGCCGCACGCTGCCGCTTCGGGTGTCGACCTCCTCTGCGCGGTGCCGCATTGGGATTGGGAATTCCGGCATTTTCCACGTGCGAAGACGCGGGCAATGGCGCGACTTCTGGCCGAACATGGCGTCGGCCTGATCGCCGGACATCATGCTCATGTCGTGCAGCCGATCGAGCGGATCGGCAAGACGCTCGTTGCCTATGGGCTCGGCGATTTCATCGGCACCGCCTTCGCGCGGCAGCCATGGCCCGGCCGCATCGGCGCCATTCTCGTCGTCGACATCAGCGACGATCCCGGCACGCGCGGGGCCATCGCCGCCTACCGGCTGCATGCCTTCATGCGGCTGCGCGCCGGCGATCACGAGCGGCTGGTCCCGGTTGAAACGCTGGCGGGAAAATCCAGGCAAAGGGTTCTAGCCCGCCTCGATGCGGTCTTCGGTGCCGTGCGCTGACGCAGTCCACCAAACCGGCTATCATGCCCAGCGCGGGCAGGCTTGTGGCGGCGGGTGGGTGATGGAAACTGCGGATTTCATGCCGAGCGAAGCGGTGATCGCCGGCCTCAGGAAGAACATCGAGGCCTATGAGGCGCAACGAGCTTCGGCCCATCGCCGGACGCGCTGGCGGGTGCCACTTTTCATCGGGCTGGTGCTGGTGTTCGTGGCGCTTGTGGCCTGGCTCTTCAACGGCGTTGCCGACCCCAACGAGCAGTGGTTCTCGACCCCGCATGTGTTCCTCTATATCGGCGGATTCCTGGCCGCGATCCTGCTCTATTTCCAGGCGATCAAGCCGGCGAGCAAATTGCAGCAGTCGTTTCGCAGCACGCTGTTGCCGATCATCTTCGGCTTCATCGACGACATGCGGTACCGGCACAACGTCAAGCCGAATTCGTTCGACCGGTTGCCGCGCGAGACGGTTGGTCCGTTCAACCGGCAATCTTTCGATGATGTTTTTTCCGGCCGTTATGAGGGGTTTCCGTTCGAGGTTTACGAAGCAGATCTCCGGGAAGGGACGGGCAAGAGCACGACGGCAGTGTTCAAGGGCGTCATCGTCGCCTTCGAGACGATCGTGCCGTTCCCCGGCACATTGGTGGCCGCGCGCCGGACCAACAAGGTCGTCGGCTTCTTCCGCGGCATCTTCGGCAGCAAGATGCAGGAACTGTCCAGCGGCGTGCCGGAGCTCGATGCCGCCTACGAGTTCCGCACCGACAATATCGAGGCGGCGCGGCCGCTGGTGACCGGCCGGCTGGCGCAGGCGCTCGAATGGCTTGGCGAAACATGGCCGAAGGAACCGGCACGCGTCGCGCTCAACGGCAGCGACGGCTTTCTGCTGCTTCCGCAGACGAAGAACTTCTTCGAGCTGCCGGACATCTCTGTGCCGCTCGACTATGCCACGCATGTTGCGCCGATCATCGCCGACATGGCCACGATCCTGGCGACCGCGGCGCTGGTGCGCAAGATCGGCGTGAAGGATGTAGAAGCCGGTTGAACTAGAATTCAGCCGTCAGCAATCGAAGCCATAGTTCTGGCGATAATAGTCGGCGTCTTCCTTCGACATTTTCTTGAAGAGAACGCAGACCGTGAAACTTCCCACCCGGCGGCCGTTCTTCATGTAGCCCCAGTCGGAAATATCGTCCCGGCTGAATTCGATCTCCTGGCCTGCCAGGACGTTGTGCACGGTCTGCGGCTCGTTGTCCAAGGTTCCTGCAAATCCGGCCGCCGTCCGGTGGAAGGGAAAGACCCAGAAATGTTCAGTGGCGTCCCCGTCCCTGACCACGACTTTCAATTGGAAGTCGGCCGTTCCGGATGGCGGTGCGTCGGCCAATACCAGGAAGTCGTCGAGACTGGCACGCGCCTGCTCGATACCGGCCGCCATCTCCGGATCGTCGCCAGCTACGCTGACGACCTTGTCGTCGCCCCGACCAGGAGTTTGCGCGTCGGCTGATGCCGGAGCAAACGCAAGCAACAGGGCAAGCGCGATACGGGCTGCAAGCTTCATGATGCGACTGCTTTCGACATTTTCGCCAGACAAAACCGGATCATCGTTCGCCGAACGTCTGATTGGCAACTGGTTTTTGTCTCCATCAGGCACTATTCCTGGGACAGTGGGGTGGGGCTATGTTCGAAGAACGCAAGGGGTTTCGCCTGTCGCGGCGGCTGCTGCTGGGTGCGGCGGTGGTCGGCGGCGCGATGCTCTGGGGCGGCACGACCGTGGCGCGCCTGGCGCGCGGTCCGTCGGGGCAGAAGAATTCCGGACGCATCGCCGACATTGATGGAATTGACCTGGCGCAGAAGCCGCTGGAGGGCCCGCCAGCCTACGATCCGTCGCTGCCATGGCTGACCAAGGGCGGCGACATCAACGATGCCAGCGGCCTGTCGATGACGCCGGTCTACGGCGTCGTCGAAGTCAGCGAGGAAGACCACATCGCGAGCGCGCTGGCCTTTGCCCGCGCCAATAGCCTGAAGGTCTCGGTCGCGGCGGTGCGCCATTCGATGGGCGGTCACGCCTTCGACGATAACGCGCTGGTCCTCGACATGCGCAAATTCAACAAGGTCAGTGTCGACCCGGCGGCCAAGACGATGACCTTGCAGCCGGGCGCGCGCTGGCACGACATCCAGAACCTTTTGCACCCGCGCTTCGCGGTGAAGGCGATGCAGTCGACCGACATCTTTTCGGTCGGCGGCTCGCTGTCGGTCAACGCCCATGGCATGGACCACCAGGCCGGCTCGGTCGCCGGCTCGATCCGATCGATGCGGGTGATGCTGGCCGACGGCTCGGTGACGACCTGCTCACCGGCCGAAAATACCGAGTTGTTCCGCCACGTCGTCGGCGGCTACGGCCTGTTCGGCGTGGTGCTGGAGGCGACACTCGACATCGTCGACAACGCCGTCTACCGGACCTCACGCGAGATCATCAAATCGGACGATTTCCCGACGTTCTTCGCCGAGGTTCTGGAGCCAAACAGGGCGATCGGTCTGTTTTATGGGCATCTGTCGACTGCGCCGGGCAATTTCCTCGAGGATATGATCGTCTACCGCTATGACAAGGTGGCCGACCAGCCGCCGGCCGACCAGCCGGCAATCGGTGAACCGGGTTCGGTCGGGCTCAAGCGGGTGATCATCAACCTGGCGAAATGGGGCAGCCTGTTCCAGGAGCTGAAATGGTTCACCGAAAAGACGCTGGAGCCGCAATTCGAGAGCTGCACGGTGGCGCGGACGACGGCAATGGCGGAGGGCGAGGCCTGCCTCGTCACGCGCAACAATCCGATGCACGATTCAGTGCCCTATCTGTTCAACGATCTGCTCGATGAGACCGACATCCTGCACGAGTATTTCATCCCGCGGGCGGCCTATAACCCGTTCATCGCGGAAGCGCGCGAGATCCTGCGCAACCAGACCCTGCCGGTGCTCAACGCGTCGGTACGCATCGTCCACAAGGAGGATGTGGCGCTGAATTATGCGCCGGAGCCGGCCTATTCGCTGGTGCTCTACATCAATCAGCCGACAGACGCCGACGGCAATGCCAGGATGCGGGCGCTGACAAGGGCGCTGATCGACGTGACGATCAAGCATGGCGGGCGTTTTTTCCTGCCCTACCAGCTCCACTACACAGGCAAGGAACTACTTGCCTCCTATCCGGAACTCCCGTCCTTCCTGGCGAAGAAGCTGCAATACGATCCGGGCGAGCTGTTTTCGTCGATTTTTTATCGCGCCGTCAAGGCACTGATCGGCACGGCCTGAAGCGGCGGCTACAGACCGTCAGGCAGCTTCGCCGCCAGCCAGTTCGCCGAACGCCTGGCGATGCCGATCGTTGCCGATGCGGCGCGGCCGAGATCGGTCTTGACCACGGCGTAGCCGGCCTTCGTGCGGTAGAGCAGGGCGCTGCCGCCATCGACCGCCGCTTCATAGGCGACCGGCCGGACGGCTTCCGTTTCCGTCGCCGTGGCCTGCGTTCCGACCGCAGCACTGGGCCGATGGCTCAGTTCCGGTGGCAGCGGGTCTGTCGCTGCGGTGCTGGCCGTCGTCAATTCAGGCTCGGAAGCGGTCGCAGCGAGCTGCGATGACGAAGACGAGTTCTGTGTCCGGCAGATGCCGGAGACCAGCGGATAGTCGAAATTGCGCTCGTGCAGCATCTGGCTTTTCATCGCCGCTTCGCATTCGGCGATGGTCGACCATTTGGCGGGCGTCTCGCCGATATATTCGCAAAGCCTGGCGTCGCAATCGCAGCCGACGATGGTCATGGCGACAAGGGCGGTCTTGATCACGGTCTTGTCCCTCCGAGTTGCCTGGCACATGTGCGCAAGACAACGTGTCTACGGCATCATCAATCGTTGCGGAACAAGGCGGGATTTGGCCGCGATTGTGGAATGAGCGTGGCGGAGCATCACGCTACGTCTTGCCGAGGCCGGCTGTGACTGAAAGGCCTCAGTAATCGTAGACGTGCTCGAGCCTGGCGCCTGCCGTCATCAGCGCCGGCAGCACAATGTGCAGCTTGCGCACGGCGACAGTCAGGCCAGTGCGGCGCGTGGAGGGTTCAGCCGGAAGCGGGTAGCTGAACAAGGTGCGTGCACCTTCGGGAACATTGATCTCGTCATTGGAAAGCATGGTGACCATGATCTCGTCATTGCCGCCGATCTCGACGAAGGAGACGCCCTTGTCGATCAGGCGCGGGATCATGTCGGTGAACACCTGATAGCGCCTGGTGACGAAGACCGTGCCGTCGGCGCCGAGATCGCGCTCCAGCAAGGTGTCGGGCTCGTTGCGCGTCACCTCGCTGACCGGACCCTTGGCCCAGACGTGAATGTCGAGCAAGGCCGGGTCGGTGGTGGCGGCGAGCGCCGACTTGATCAGATCGGCGTAGCCCTGCTTGATGGTGTCGGCGAGGCCGAAGGCGAGCTTGCGTTCGCTAGTGCGGAAGGCGCTGTCGTCCGCTGCCGGCTGGACGGCAAACAGGCCGGCACGTTTTTCGGCATAGGGAAACTGGTACCACGGCACCTGGTCGAGAAAACCGGCGTAGTCGGCCGCGACCTTGGCCTGGTAGATGTCGACGGCGGTGCGCTTGCCGGCTGTCGCTTCGGTAATGCGGCCGACCGTATTTTCATAGGCCCACTGGATGGCGTGCTCGATCGTGTGGCTGGTGCCGATGATCACCAGCATCTGGTGGTTGTCGAGGTTGAACTTGTAGGTGGAGCTGGCGCGGATGACCATCGCATAGTCCTGCCAGAAGCGGCCGATATAGGAGAGATAGGGAAAACCGCTCGGCTGGTTCTTGTCGACGAAGCCGGCATATTCGCGCGCGGCGTAGACGATGGCCCATTCCGGATAGGTGAGAAAGGTCGATTCCTCCGGCCGCTGGTAGCCGGGAATCTCGGCACGGACCTTGTCGGCCAGCGCCTTCGGCGGGGCACCCTCGGCGATGCCCGGCAATGGTGTTGTGTCCAGCGACGGCGTCGTGAGAAAGCCGTAGGCCAGCCCGGCGATCGGGATCAACACGACAATGACGACGAGCCAGAGGATCGCCTTGATGATGCGCTTCAGCCAGCGAAACAGGAACATGGCCGGTCAGGCCGTGGCGAAATGGTCGTACACACGTTTCGACAGCCAGAACCCGACGTAGACGGCGAAGCCGCCGATGACGATGTGCGGCAGGTTGGCGAAGAAGCGGGCCGGGAATTCGATGTCGTTGAGGGAGCGGAAGCCGTTGATGAAAATGCCGCCATCGAGGCAGCCGGAACCGGTGACCAGGCCGAGCACGCCGTCGAACAGATAGACCGAGCCGAACAGCTTGAAATAGAACACCGCCTGGCGGTGCGAGATGAAGGCGGCCGCCAGCGCCCAGACGCCGGAGAAGGCGTGCAGCAAATCGTCATACCACTGCAGCGAAAACAGGCCGAACAGATTGCCGCCGGCGTCGTTGAAAGCCGGCACATAGCCGATGGCAACAACGCCGAAGAACAGGAAGGCATAGGCAACAGCAAGCTTCTGGATGAGCGTCATGAAATGTCCCCCTGCCGTCAGCCCTTTTAAACGGCCCCCGACGGCAAATGGATAGTAGCTGATTTTGGCGCAGCGTGAAGCGTCGCCGGCAAAATCGTCAGGCGGGGCCACAAAGACAGTCGGCGCCGGGATTTCTCCCAGCGCCTCCCTGTCAGATCAGGACACGGTCGCGGCAGCAACTCCCGAAAGATGTCGCGCCATGCCGGCCTTGATTTTGACGGTCCTGCCAGTCGCCGCCCGAAGGCAGCGTCCGTTCCGGACCACGCCGGTCTCCACTCTTGCGAGCTTTGCCCAGCGCGCCATCGAAGGTTTTTGCCGTCCTTCATGGCAGCATCGGTCCGCCGTCGGCGTTCGCACGCTTTCCGCGGCCCCGTAGGTCTCGGCGTCCATCCCTCCAACAAGCAAGCCTGTTCTCGTTCAGGGCCGTACGGGCCTCAGGAAATCCGCCGTTCCGCTTTGCCTTTCGGCGTGGCGATCGGTAGCCGCCTGAGATGGGTTTTAACGTACGTCGGATAAGCGTTTGGCGGAACTGCCGCATGCCTGTGGATAGCGGGATTATCGGGGACTGACCCTGCCAAAATAGCGACCTTCCGATCTCTGCCGCCGCCGGTCGGGATTTGCCGCCTCGATGCCGAAGCCGCATTGTCGGGTAATCGACCCTTGCCCCGCGGCCCGGCGCGGGCTTCAATGCCGGCAAATGATTGGAAGGCGTGTTCGATGGCCTTGGGGAGGCAGGCTTGAAGGTCGCGGTGGTTCTCAATCCGATCGCCGGCGGCGGCAGCCTCAAGCGGCATTGGCCCGAGGTTGCGGCTTCGCTGAAAAGACATTTCGGTGATTTCGAGCTGCGTGAAACGCAGGCCGAGGGGGATGCCGAACGGCTGGCGCTCGACCTTGCCGCCATCGGCTTCGAGCTGGTGATCGCGGCCGGCGGCGACGGCACCGCCAGCGAAGTCGCCGACGGGCTGCTGAAGGCTATCCGGGAAAGCGGCCGGACGGCCGAACTTGGGCTGCTGCCTTGCGGCACCGGCATCGACTTCGCCCGCGGGCTCGGCCTGTCGAACAATGTCGATCTGACGCTGAAGCGGATTGCCGAGGCCAAGCCGCGCAAGATCGATGCCGGCTGCATCAGCTATGTCGACGACCATGGCGCACTGGCCAGCCGCCATTTCATCAACATCGCCAGCCTGGGGCTTTCCGGCGCTACCGACCGCGCGGTCAACGCCGACAAGCGCAAGGGCAAGGTTTCGGCCAAGGCACTGTTCTACTGGCGCACGGTCTGGGAATTCCTCCGCTATCGGTTCCAGGAGGTTGCGATCACCGTCGACGACGGTGCCCCGGTTCAGGCGCGCACGGCGCTGGTGGCGGTGGCCAACGGAAAATTCTTCGGTGGCGGCATGATGATCGCGCCCGACGCCGAGCTTAACGACGGCGAGTTCGACATCGTCATCCTGCGCGCCGCCGGCAAGCTGAAGCTGATCTGGGACATCCGCCTGCTCTATGGCGGGCGGCACCGCAACCATCCGGCGATCACCATCCTGCGCGGCAAGAAAGTGGTTGTCGAGCCGCTCGGCGATGTGCAAAAGAACGCCGCGCTGATCGACATAGACGGCGAATCGCCGGGTCGCATACCGGCGACCTTCGAAATCCTGCCCGGCGCATTGACGCTGAGATATTGAATCAAGGCATTGAGGGATTGATTCAAGTTCTTTCGGCGGTGATTCCGATCCTGCGTCCAACGCGTTGAAATCGCGTGACATTGTCGCCCGCTCGACAGGTCACGGCATCAGCGGTGTCTGCATCATCTGCAAATGCAGGTCCTTGCCGGTCCAGGGATGCGCCTCGCAGACGGCTTCGTCGAGTTCGACGCCGAGGCCTGGCTCCTTCGACGGGATGACGTTGCCGTCCTGCCATTCGATCTTCTTCTTGAGCAGCTTCGCGTGAAAACCGTCCCACTGTTTCAGCGATTCCAGAATGAGGAAGTTGGGCAGCGTTACCGCGAGCTGGATGTTGGCGGCGCCGACGATCGGACCGCAGTAGCAGTGCGGCGCGACCTGGATGTGGTAGGCTTCGGCCATGGCGGCGATCTTCTTGGTTTCGAGAATGCCGCCGGAGCGGCCAAGGTCGGGCTGAAGAATGGTCGCCGCACGGTTTTCGATGACGCGGGCAAATTCGAATTTTGTGGTCAGTCTTTCCCCTGTCGCGATGGGGATCGACGTGCCCCTTGCCACTTGAGCCATGACCTCGGGCATGTCGGGCGGCACCGGCTCCTCGAACCACAGCGGATCATAGGGCTCGATGGCGCGGGCGAGGCGCAGCGCGCCCGATGCGGTGAACTGGCCGTGCGTACCGAACAGGATGTCGGCTCTTGTGCCGACCGCCTCGCGGATCGCCTTGACCATGCGGGCGGAGAGATCGATGTCGACGAGGCGCGGCTGGTGGCCGTCGAAGGCGGTGTAGGGGCCGGCTGGGTCGAGCTTGACCGCGTTAAAACCCTGCTCGACATATTCGAGCGCGCAGGCGGCGGCCAGATCGGGGTCGTTATAGACGTTCTTGCCGCGGGCGTCCTCGGAGTGGACGCTGCCGCTGTGCGGGTAAAGGTAGGTATAGGAACGCAGCGTTTCGTGTACCTGGCCGCCAAGCAGCTTGTAGACCGGCTTGCCGGCCTCCTTGCCGATAATGTCCCAGCAGGCGATTTCGAGCGCCGAAAAGCATCCCATCCCGGACACGTCGGGGCGCTGGGTGAAGCCGGACGAATAGGCGCGGCGGAAGAAGGTCTCAATATCGTGCGGATCGCGGCCGATCAGATAGCGTTCGGCCATGTCCTCAACCATTTTCGCCGTGACATGAGCCGAGAAGGTGGCGTTGTAGGCCTCGCCATAGCCGACGACGCCGCCATCGGTGGTGAGCTTGACGAAAATGAAATACTTGCCGCCGATGCCGGGTGGCGGATTGCCGACAACCCAGGTCTTGACGTCGGTGATTTTCATTTTTGATCCTCCAATACCAGTTCGGCGCCCTTCCATCCGGTCATGATCGCGGCGGCGTTGGTGTTGCCGGTTATGTTGTCGGGAAAGATCGAGGCATCGATGACGCGCAAGGTCTGGATGCCGTGCACCTTGAGGCGCGGATCGACGACGGCGTGCGCCGCGTCCGGCCCCATGCGGCAGGTCGAGACCGGGTGATAGACGGTGCCCGAGCGCTTCCTGAAATCCTGAATGAGATCGGCGTCGGAGGTGATCGAGGGACCAGGCAAAACCTCTTCCTCGATGATCTCGGCCATTGCCGGCATCGAGGCGATCTTCCGGACGAATTTCACCGCCGCCAGCATTTCAGCGACGTCCGCCTCGGTCGAAAAGGCATTGGCGACGATTTTGGGATAATCGCGCGGATTGGCGGAGCGGATCATGATTTCGCCGCGGCTCGACGGACGGCAATTGGACAGCCCGATGGAAAAGCCCGGCCATGGATCGGGCGTCAGGATCGGGCGTTCGCCGCTCTTCGGAATGACGGTCGAAAACGCCTGGAAATAGAGCTGCATGTTGGGCCGTGCCGCGGCCGGATCGGTGCGGAAGAAGCCGCCGGCATTGTTCATCGACAGCGACAGCGGACCCGATCGCAGGAGGACATATTGCATGCCGACCAGCAGCTTGCCCCACCACGGGCGCAGGATCTGGTTGAGCGTCGGCAGCCTGCCCTTGAAAGTGTAGTTGATGCCGACATGGTCCTGCAGGTTTGCCCCGACATTTTCGTTGGCGTGAACGACAGGAATGCCCAGACCAGCAAGAAGCGCCGACGGGCCGATGCCTGAAAGCTGTAGCAATTGGGGCGAATTCACCGAACCGCCGGAGAGAATGACCTCGCGGCCGGCGCGGGCGGTCTTTGTCTCGCCATTCTGGAGATATTCGATGCCGACGGCGCGCTTGCCCTCGAACAGGATTTTTGTTGCCAGCGCGTTGATCTCGACGCGGACGTTTTTGCGCTTCATCGCCGGGTGCAGGAAGGCGCGCGCCGCCGACATGCGGCGGCCGTTCCTGGTAGTGATCTGGTAGACGCCGACGCCTTCCTGGAAGGCGCCGTTGAAATCCGGGTTGAGCGGCAGGCCGGCTTGATTGGCGGCGGCGAGATAGCGCTTGGTGAGCGGATGGACGGAGGTCGAGCAGTCGGTGATATGCAGCGGCCCGCCGACGCCGCGCCATTGGTCGGCGCCGGCCTGGTTGTCCTCCAGCGCCTTGAACGCAGGCAGCAGGTCGTCGAAGCCCCAGCCGGGATTGCCGGCATCCCGCCAGGCATCGAAATCCTCGCGCGCGCCCCTGATCCAGACCATGGCGTTGATCGAACTCGAGCCGCCGAGCAGCTTGCCGCGCGGCCAGTGGTCGACATTGCCGGCGAGACCGGGGTCCGGCTCGACCTTGTAGTTCCAGTTGACCGCCGGGTCGAAGAAGGTCTTGCCGTAGCCGAGCGGCATCTGCACGTAGAAGCGGCGGTCGCTGCCGCCGGCTTCCAGCACCAGCACCGAGAAGCGGCCGGAAGCCGACAATCTTTCGGCCAGGACCGAGCCGGCCGAACCGGAGCCAACGATGATGAAATCATAGGTCTGCATGGTGGCTGCGGCTGGCTCCGGAATTCGGCTCTAACCTAGGCTTGGGCGCGACGCGGCGTCGCCGGGTCTTCCGGCATCCGATGTGAAAAAAGCGACTGGTGATATTCGGTTTGAATGGCCGCTTGTTGCCGTAGTTAGTTTTGCTACTGCAACAATTATACGTGTTTTTAGCAATCAATGCCGATGTGTTCGAGCAGGGATGACCGAAGGCTGCCGTTCGCGCTCGGTCATTGAATTGATCCGCACGATCAGTAATGTTCGCCGGTGACGCTCAACATTTACGATTGCCGTTGAAGAGGTTAGATGTTCTCCCGCTTGATCGAAAGATTTCGTCGGCAGCCAGACCTCGGTCGTGCGCCTCAGCGTGGTAAAGCGTTGGGCGACATTGCCGCTGGAGCATTGGAAGGCGGCTTGGCATCCGATTTTCAACGAGTAGGGGATTTGTTCTGGGTTGGCCGTCCAACAGATCACATACGCTATCTGCTGAAATTTCAGATGTTGAAAGGCATGACCTTCTCCGCCTGTTGGGGCGTCTCGATCGACTTTGTGCCACTTTTCAGAGGCGGAAGCCTCCGGTGGAAAAGGACGGCGAAGTCAGCGAATTTTGACCTTTGCATTGACCCGATAGATTCATCGGGCCGGATTCCCAACTGGTGCTCATTCTATAGTAGCGATAGCTCCTATCAGGTTGAACGCGCAGCTTTGGCGGCGCTCAATGCTGCCCAGCAGGACTGGTCCAGAATCACCGCACTAAAGGACGTTGCTGCTAGTTTCGAACGACGATCCAAGATGAAATTTCGACGTTTTTCGTTGGAAAACTATGTGCAAACAGACCTCGCCTGGGGCTTGGCCCTTGTCGCCGTTGGAGACGCGGGTCGGGGCCAGCATCACATCGATGCATTTTGTGAGCAATTTGCCGTTGCGCCGGAGACGACCATCCTCGCAAAAGCGAGAAGAGAAGCGGGCGCAATAGCGGCTGGATGACAACTTTCCACCCATAGCCGAAACTTCAAGCTGCGATCACAGGCGATGATCGGCAATCTGCTTGAAATCATAGCGCATGATCGGGCGGGCCGGCGTTCTGCGAGCGACGACCCTGAACCCGGCGCGCGCGAAGGTGGAGGCATATCCGCTGCCGGAAGCACTCGGCGATACGTCGGCCTCGAAAGGATAGGCTTCGAGTGCCGGAGCATTTGCGCGCCTTGCGACTTCCAGTGCTTCCGCAATCAGCTGGAATGTTACGCCCCGCCTGCGGTATCGTTTTCGCACGTAGAGGCAGGACAGGGACCAGACCGGCCTGTCGTCCACGCGCTTGAGCTGCCATAGCCGATCGAGCCAGGGCAGGGCATCTCGCGGTGTCACCTGACACCAGCCGACAGCCACATCGCCGTCGAAAGCAAGCAAACCCGGAGGCGGACCATGCTGGACGGCTTGCCGGAACGCTGCCTTGTTTTCCTCGCCGGGTCTCTTTCGGTAAGAACGACCGATCCGTCCGTACATACACCAACAGCGACTGCAGACGGCGCTGTCACCGAACAGGTCCTCGAGCGCCGGCCACAGATCGGGCGTTAATGGGCGAAAGCCAAGTTCCATGTCAGCCGTCATCCGCTACCTACCTTGCCCAGTCTAGCCTGAGCTACGCGTTAGTGCATCATAGGTTGCGGTCCATGCGGGGGATGTTCGAAAACGGGGTTTCACTCAGTGCTCCATCTCAGCGCAGAAAACCAAGCACGGCCTCCATGAATTCGGCGGGGTACTCGACGTTCGACAAGTGGACCGCGGGCAGGACAACCAGTTCCGCGCCGGGCACCGTCGCCGCGATTAGCTCGCTATGGCTGGCGGCTGTCACAGTGTCGTGCCGGCCGGCAATCACCAGCGTTGGCCTGGAAATCAGCGCTACGGTTCGGCGAAGGTCCGCATCGCGAACCGCCGCGAACAAGCCAGCCAAGCCTTGCCGGTCGATAGCCAGCAGCATGGCGCGAAATTCTTCGATGACGGGCTCGTTTGCCGCCAGCATACGCGCAGGAAACCAGTTGCCTAGGAACATCTCGGCGGTTTCGGACATATCCGTCGCCTGCAGCACGGCGGCAATCCGCTCGTCGAACTGCTTTGCCGGTCCGAGGTAGGATGAGGTGTTGCTCAGGATCAAGCGCTCGATCCGCTCGGGTGCGTGGATGCCGAGCCACTGCCCGACGAAGCCGCCCAACGACAGACCGAGGAAGTGTACGCGTTCAATGCCCAGGGCGTCGAGCAACTCGATCACGTCGCGGCCAAGCCGGTCGAGCGAATAAGCGCCGGCCGGAACGCTCGACCCTCCGTGGCCGCGAAAATCATAGCGCAGAACACGGAAATGCTTCGACAACTCGCCGACCTGCATGTCCCACATCCGCAGCGTGGTGGCGATGGAATTCGACAGCATCAGCACGGGCTTCCCGGCGTCGCCGTCGATGCGGTAGGCGATGCGTGTGCCATCGCCGACGGTCACGAAATCCAGCTCATTCATGGTGAATACACCTTCCTTCTTGGAGCGTTGAATGTGGCAAAGCCTAGTAGCGGCGCGCTTTTGACGATATTACAAAGATAGGACTATCTCTGTAATAGAAGCTGACATGACCGAATTCACCCTGCACGACCTGCAATGCTTCGATGCCGTGGTCCGCTGCGGCGGCTTTCAGCCTGCGGCGGCCATGCTGCATCGCTCGCACCCGGCGGTGTTCGCAGCCGTTGCAAAGCTGGAGCGGCAACTCGACCTCGTTCTCTTGGATCGCAGCGGCTATCGCGTGCGCCCCACCGAGGCAGGGCTGTCGTTCCATCGCAGGGCACAATCGCTGCTGCGCGAGCTCGAGGGCTTGCGGCTTCATGCTGCTCAGCTGTCAATGGGCGAAGAAAGCGAGATCCATGTGGTGATCGGCGACCTTTGCCCGCGCCCGCAGGCATTGGGCATGCTCGGACGGTTCTTCGCCCAGTGTCCGGGCACACGCCTGCATCTGCACTTCGAGGCGGTGGGCGGCCCGTGGGAGCGCCTCTTCGATGACGAAGCCGATTTGATCCTGCACTGGATCGACAAGAGCGATCCGCGGGTGGAATGGATCGATCTGTGCAAGGTGCCATTCGTTCCCGTAGTGGCGTCGGGCTTTCTACCGGAGCGCATCAAGCACCCCATCACGCCGGATCAGATGCACGCGTTCACCCAATGTGTCATACGCGACACGGCCCGCCATTCACCGCAACAAGACTACTTCATGATCGAGGGTGCGCCTCAATGCATGGTGGCCGATCAGGGCATGAAGAAGGAAATCATCCTGCAAGGCCTCGGATGGGGCCACATGCCCCGCTTCCTGATCGAGGAGGAACTGCGCGACGGACGCCTGCAATCCATTGCCGGCCGTCATCTGCCAGGCCGCATTGAGGAGTTGGTGGTGGCGCGCCGCCGCGACCGGCCGCACGGGCCGATCTCGAACCGTCTGTGGGACTATATCCAGCAAGAGGCGCCGACGTTGCGTCGAGCGCTCGAGCCTCGGAAGCCTGTCGAGTAGGCAACGCCAGGGCTCGGCATCAAGTGAGTTCTTCGAGGCCGTTCAGCGGACGGCCAAACCAGCGGCCTTATCCGCTTAAATTGATTACTGCATAATCTGCAGCAGTAAACTGCATCCCATCGCTATTCCCGCTGTTTATGAGGCGCATTATTGATGTCGCAAGGAGTTCGCCATGAACCGCACCGACCCCGCCCGAAGGTCCTCCACTTTCCGTGGAGTAGTCCAAATGGGCATCCGCCTGGCAGCGACCACGTAGCCTCGGACTAGCTTCATCTGCAATTCGAAGGACAAGACCATGAATATCGACCGTCGAACGTTCGGCATCGGCACCTTTAGTGCCGGCGCCCTGCTACTTTCCCCGATCAGCCTCTTTGGGAGCAACGCTGCGGCTATCGCCGCCCGGTCTCCGGCTTCGCTTGCGAGCGCCCACAGGTTCATGCTCGGCGACCTCGAGATCACAGCACTGAGCGACGGCTACCTCAATCTCGGCCTCGAACTCTTCCCTTCCGCAGATACGGCTGCCGCCGAAGCGCTGCTGGCAAAGGCATTCCTGCCAAAACCACTCCCGACCTCGGTCAATGCTTACCTTGTCACCAAAGGTGACAGACGGGTGCTGATCGATACCGGCACGGCATCGGCGATGGGGCCTATACTGGGACATATACCTGAGGCGCTCGCCGCCGCTGGCGTCAGGCCGGAAGAAATCGACACGGTAATCATCACCCATCTCCATCCCGACCATGCCAACGGCCTTGTCGGTATTGGAGGCAAGGCCGCCTTCCCGGCAGCGGAGGTCGTGGTTGCCGCGCCGGAATTCGCTTTCTGGCACGATGACGGGATCCGGTCCAAGGCGCCCGACCAGATGAAACCGTACTTCGAAATAGCGCGCAAATCGCTGGTGCCTTACCATGGCAAGGTCCGGAAGATCGAAGGCGAAGTCGAGATCGCGCCCGGGATCAGGGCGTTGCCTGCGCCTGGACACACGCCTGGGCATCTCGCGCTTCGAATTGGCTCTGGTGACGCCAACCTGCTGCTCTTCACTGACGTAATCCACGCCTCCGCGCTGCAATTTGCGCATCCGGAATGGGCAATCGCCTTCGACGTGGACCAGGAGGCCGCAATCGCCACACGCAAGAAGGTGCTCGACATGGTGTCGGCGGATGGCCTGCTCGTCGCAGGCATGCACCTGCCCTTTCCAGGCATCGGTCATGTTATTCGCGAGGGCAACGCCTATGGCTACGTCCCGACGCCCTGGCCCGCTTTGTGAAGCACGCCTATTGGTAAGCTTTCTTACCTCGACCATGGAATGCAATCCTGCTGGTGCGCTCGTCTAGC
Organism: Mesorhizobium sp. M0019; assembly: GCF_040323975.1. NCBI lineage: Bacteria > Pseudomonadati > Pseudomonadota > Alphaproteobacteria > Hyphomicrobiales > Phyllobacteriaceae > Mesorhizobium > Mesorhizobium sp. M0019. The sequence goes on from NZ_JAMYVK010000006.1 coordinate 166,631, forward strand.
TCCGCACAGCATCTTTTCAACACTGTCGACCGATAGCCGAACCTCAGGCCGCGACCTGTTCAGTGGCGCGTTGACCTGTCCGTGCCATGACGATACGGGATCGGGACAATCGGCTTCGAGAGGATTGGCCAAATGGTGCATTACGCAGACGGGCGGCCGATCGGCGATCTGACGCTCAGGACGCTGGCCATGCCTTCCGACGCCAATGCGGCAGGCGACATTTTTGGCGGCTGGGTGATGGCGCAGATGGATCTCGCCTGCGGCATCCGCGCCGCCGAGCGCGCCAAGGGCCGCGTGGTGACGGCGGCGGTGAAGGAAATGTCCTTCGCCAAGCCGATGAAGATCGGCGACACGCTGTGCATCTATACGCATGTCGAACGCGTCGGCCGCACCTCGATGACGCTCAAGGTCGAGGCCTGGGCGCAGCGCTATCTCTCCGACCTGATGGAGAAGGTCACCCATGCCGACTTCGTCATGGTGGCGCTGGACGGCGAAGGCAAGCCGAAGGCGGTTCCGGCCGAAGGCTGACCCGGCCTGATTCCAGAAGACGGATTTAAACAGCCGTCTCTCCCGCGCGGGGGATGCGGACAGCGATCCCGCGTGGTCTTTGGCTAACGGGTTCCCGCATGCGCGCCTGCAGCGCGACCGACGGGATCTTGGGAGGAAAGACAATGCGTCAACACATGCTGAACGCTGCCCTGGCGGGTGCCTTTGCAGCCTTGCTCTGCCTGTCGTCCGCAAGCGCTTTGGCCGAGGTCAAAAAAGGCGATCCAGGCGCCACCTGCACGTCGGAAAACCGCACCATCAACGGGCAAGCGGCCAAGTGCGAGATCTGCTCGGCGACGAAATGCGACACCAGCGGCACGACGGTGAGCAATTGCCGCAAGGAGACGACCACGACCTGCACGATTGGCGGCAAGGTGGTCAGTCCCAACCCGAAATGGAATCGGATCGAGAAGCTGCCGAAGAGCAAGATGCAGTTACAGCAGTAGGGCTCGTCCGGAGGATCGCGACAGGTTCAAACCCTTGCAGCACAAGGGTTCAGCTGTGCATGGCGTCGAACTTCTCGCGCGCCGCCTTGACGCGCTCGGTGTTCTTGCGTGCCCATTCGCCGAGCGCATCGACCGGCACCAGCAGTTCGTAGCCAAGATCGGTCAATTCGTAGTCGACCCGCGGCGGGATGGTCGGGAACACGGTGCGCGTAACGAAGCCGTCGCGCTCGAGCCCGCGCAAGGTCGTGGTCAGCATCTTTTGCGAAATGCCGCCGACCGCGCTGCGCAACTCGTTGAAACGCAGCGGCCCGTTGCCAAGCTTGCCGACCACGAGCACCGTCCATTTGTCGCCGACGCGCTGCAGGATTTCCGAGATGGCGCGGCAGTCCTCGGTGCGGTGCGGGTGCCTTGGTAACAAAAAAGTGCCTCCTTGCACATTGAGCGGCCAGTTACTCATATAGCTCAGGTATCTAAACGATACCAGTATTCCCGTAAGGAGAGCCCCCTCTATGTCAAAACCCAAAATCGCCATCATCATTGGTTCAACCCGCGCAGCCCGCTTTGCCGACGTCCCGACCCAATGGATTGCCAAGATAGCCAAGTCGCACGCCGACATCGACGTTGAAGTCGTCGACCTGCGCGATTTCCCGCTGCCGTTCTTCGATGAGGTCGCATCCTCCGCCTGGGTGCCGTCGCAGAACGAAGTGGCGCAGCGCTGGCAAAAGAAGGTCGCCGGATTCGACGGCTTCATCTTCACCGCCGCGGAATACAATCATGGCCCGACGGCCGTGCTGAAGAACGCCATCGACTACGCCGCCAACGAGTGGAACAAGAAGCCGGCCGGCTTCGTCGGCTATGGCAGCGTCGGTGGCGCGCGCGCGGTCGAGCAGCTGAGGCTGCATGCGGTCGAGTTGCAGATGGCGCCGGTGAAGTCCGCCGTACACATCGCCTGGGCCGATTTCCTTGCCGTCAAGCAAGGCGACAAGAAGCTCGATGAGTTCGAGCACCTCAACCAGGCGGCAACCGCGCTGGTCAACGACATTGCATGGTGGGCCAGGGTGCTGAAGACGGCGCGTCAGGCCGATGCCGTCGCCGAGGAAGTCAAGGCGGCCTGAGCACAGGTTCGAGCAGTCCTCCCAAGGATTAATTCTCCCAAGCATTGGGGCGGCGCATGCGCCGCCCTTTTTGTTCACACGGCATGGGCGTCCTGCGCTTGCCGTGGTCTGATGATGCAATCGGCAAGGCGGTCCATCTCATTCAGCTCGTCGGCATGATGCTGGCCCCACTGGCAAAGTGCCAGCAGGATCGGCTCGAGGCTGAGGCCGAGCCGCGTCGCCGAATATTCGACGCGCGAGGGGATCTCGGCAAAGATCTCGCGGCGGACGAGGCCGTGCTCTTCCATTTCGCGAAGCTGCTGGATCAGCACTTTCTGGGTGATGCCGGGCATCAGCACCTGCAGCGCCGACAGCCGCCGCGGCCCGTCGAAGAGATGGTACAGGATGACCGCCTTCCAGCGGCCCGAAATCACTTTCAGCGCGCGCTCCGCCGGCAGCGTCGGCAGTCTCTTGATCAGCTTGGCCATGGTCACCTCCCGGTCAGCAGCGGACAAATCGGTGTGTAGTCGAAGCCAGGCAGATAGTGGCAAACAGCGGCCGATGCCAACAGCGATCGGTGCATGCGATGAGAGCCATTCAACTGAGCCGCTTCGGCGGGCCCGACGTTCTCGACATAGTCGCGGTGCCGAAGCCTGAGCCGCAAGCCGGCGAGGTCTTGGTCCGCGTTCATGCGGCCGGGGTGAATTTCTTCGAAGTGCTGATGCGCGCGGATCGCTATGCGGTGACGCCGCAACTGCCGATGATCCCTGGCGTCGAGGCCGCCGGGATCGTGGAGGCGCTTGGGCAGGGGGTGGACGCTTCCTTGCTCGGCACGCGCGTCGCCGCGCCGTTGTTCGCCTCGAGCCGCCCGTTTGGCGGCTATGCCGAGTATGTGACGATCGACGCAAGCCTGGCCGTGCCCTTGCCGGATTCGCTCTCGTTCGAAAACGCGACGGCATTGATGGTGCAAGGACTGACGGCATTGTATCTATCGCGGCAAAGCCCGCCGGCCGGCAGATCGGTGCTGGTCGCCGCTGCCGCGGGCGGCGTCGGTTCGTTGCTCGTCCAGCTTGCCAAGCGCGCCGGCGCAAGCCGTGTCATCGCGGCAGCCGGCAGCAAGGCCAAGCTTGACCTTACTTTGTCGCTGGGAGCCGATGCTGCCGTCGACTACAGCAACACGGATTGGCCGGTGCACGTCCGGGCAGCCACAGACGGCGCCGGCGTCGACATCATCTACGACATTGTCGGCGGCCGGCTGACGGCGGTTGCGCTGGAGGCTCTGGCACCTCGCGGAGAGTTGGTGTTTGCAGCACTCGGCAGATACGCGCTCGGCGCCCCGGAGATGGAGGCGATGATCGGCCGCAACCAGTCGCTGAAGGGTTTTGCCCTGCTGCCGTTGCTGTCTAGGGACGGGCTCCGTGACGGCCTTTTGGAGCTTTTCGATCTGGCCGCTGGTGGTCAGCTTGTGGTGACCAAAGGTGGCCGCTTCCCGCTCGACCAGGCCAGCCACGCACATCGCCTGCTGGAGGAGCGCGGCGCGACCGGCAAAGTTGTCCTGATACCTTAGTAGGTGCTCGGCAAGGAGCCGAGGATCCGGGGTTGTGCCGTTCCGGCCGTCAGCGAACCCGGTAGAACGGATTTGGCAGCAGGAACAGCTTCTCGGCATGCCCGCCGAACAGGTCGGATGGCTGGTCACCGACATTGGCAATTATCGTGTAGCCGGCCTTTTCGATTTCGGCCCTTATGGGTGACTTGAAATCTGCGGCGGAGCCGTATTTGGCCCCAGGTTGGACCATGTAAAGGTGCTCGTAGCCGGCATAGCCGGCCGACTGCAGGTTCTGTTCGGTTGCCTGACGCTGGTCCTCCGGACGTCCGGTGATGAAGAACACCGCGACTTTCGCCGCTCGTGCCTGCCGGAAGACCTCCAGCACGGCGTCGATGGCCGGATCCTTCGCAAGCTGATCCCAGGCGGCCCAGCCACAGGGACCATCGATTGCGATGTCGCAGGCGCCGCCAATCGGGCGGCCGAAATTGTCACGTGTGATCACTTCCCAGTTGGCCAAAGCCGTCTCGTCGATATCGAGCACCAGTGCGGGGCGAGGCACCTCCATTGCGCGCTTGATGACCCAGTCGCCTGCCTGCTTCGCCACAGTGGCCAAGTCGCGGTCATAGTCGCCGGAATCATGATAATTGGCAGCCGCCAGCATCGCATCGCCGACATTGGCTGGCTGGGACGGGCTTGTGAGAAGGAGCGAGTCGGAACGCGCCGGCCCAGGAACATTTGTGCCGATCATCAGCACGATTGCACCGGCACGCGCAATTCTATTCCAACCAATCGCCCGCATCACGAGACTTTGCTGTCACGAGAAGTCGGCTGTCAAGCGAGGTCTTCCACAGGTCCTCGAGACCGCGACGCTGAATTGGACATTCCAGATGCCGAATGTCTCTATGGGTTGCTGCACGCTACACGATTTCCGCCGTCGCGGTCTTTGCCTCCGACAGGTGACGCACCGCCGGAACCGCCGGTCGAAATGCGTCACCCGAAAATCATGGCCGTTACGCGCTTTGCCGTGCCCTACGCCGCCTGAACGATCTCGACCAGTTCAACGTCGAACACGAGATCGCGTCCGGCCAACGGATGATTGCCGTCGAGCTTGACGCTGGTGTCGTCCACGCCGACGACTGTTACCGGCATCGGGCGCCCTTCCGGGGTTCTGACCTGCAATCGAGCGCCGATATCGACATTGATGTTGTCTGGTACGCGGGCGCGTTCGACGGTCATGACCGCTTCGGGGCGGTGGGGGCCATAGGCGGCCTCGGCGGGAATGGTGACGGTGCTTTTCGCGCCCACCTCCATACCTTCGACATGGGTTTCGAGACCGGCGATCACTTGTCCCTCACCCAACGTGAATTGCAGCGGTTCGTTGCCGGAAGAATCGAACTGAGTGCCGTCAGCCAGGCGGCCATTGTAATTGATGCGCACGGTGTCGCCATTCTTGGCCTGTGTCATGATAGCCATCCTTTGAAAGTTTCGAGGGGCCGGCCAGAGCTCACGGTCCCGTCCTCGATCATCCACACACTTAGGTGCGCGGCGCGAAACGCTAAAACTAGGGACCTGGCTGCCGATGTAAACCCCGATTGAGCGACGCCGGCATGACCCGCCGGCGTTCGTCGCCTTCGGCAGCAGTGCACCGGACTAGCGGTCATGCCGGCTCAACCCATTCAGGCGGCGTGCAAATGGCGGCTAGATCAGGTTATGGCCGCCATCGATGCGGATCGTCTCGCCGGTGGTGAAGTCGCTTTCCATGAGGTAGAGGTAGGCGGCGGCGACGTCCGCAGCGGTCGGAATTTTTCTCGATGGCAACCGGGCAGCCATGTCGGCAAAGAAGCTGGATTTGGCTGCTCCAACAATGTCCCACATCGGTGTGTCGACCCATCCGGGCGACACGACATTGACGCGCGTCGGGGCCAGTTCGAGCGCCAGGGCGCGGGCGAAGTAGCTGAATGAACCGGCAATCGCGGAGACGACCGAGCCTCCTGGCACCGGCGGCCGATCCTTATTTATTCCCGAGGTGAAGGTCATCGAGCCGCCGGCTTTCAGGGTGCGCACAGCGTGCTTGGAGAGCAAGACGGCGCCAATCAGCTTGTTATCGACGAAGCCTCGCACAGCCTCCATGTCGGTACTGCCGATGGGATCGCCGGGCGGCAGTGTTCCGGCGGTCGATACGAGGTGATCGAAGGGACCGACCTCGTCGAACAGGCGAGCGACGTCCGCTTCGTCGGTCATGTCGGCGACCACGCTTGTCACGCGGCCCGCATTGAGCGTCCGTTCGGCAGCCAGCAGTTTCTCGGGCGAGCGTCCGACGATCACGACCTTCGCTCCGCCGTTGAGAGCAGCTTCCGCGACGCCGAGACCGATGCCGGAACTACCGCCGACGACGATGACTTTCCTGTCCACGAGCGATGTCATGAGGGTTCTCCGTTCGTTGCGATTGCGGTGGGAGAGTCAGGCCTTGCCGGCGTAGGCGGCTTCGAGCTCGGCGATGATGATCTTGCGCATCCCATACATCGCCTGCCGGACGCGGTTGGCCTTTTCGCGGTCCGGATCGGCACTGAGCCGCGGCAGGATTTCCGGGATGACCTGCCAGTAGACGCCGTATCTGTCGGTGAGCCAGCCGCAGGGTTGTGCCCTGCCGCCGCCGGCGGTGAGCGCCTCATAGTAGTAGTCGGTCTCGGCCTGGTCCTTGGTCTCGATGTAGAGCGAGAGCCGCTCGTTGAAGGGCGGCTGCGGCCCGGCATTGAGCGCAGTAAGGTGCAGTCCTTCGAGCTCGAAATCGAAGGTGGCATGCGGGACCGTCTTGTTGGTTCCGGACACCCAGTCGGTGTATTCGATGGTCTGGAGCGCTTTGCTGTTCTTGAAGACCGAGAGATAGAAATCGCGGGCTTGCTCCGCATCGGTGTTGAACCAGAGGAATGGGTGGATGGTGGCCATGTCCGTTCTCCGTTAATTCCTTGCGACAGCGATCTTTGGCGAAGAGCCTGTCCGCTGTTGCTTTCGTTTAGGCTAGCGGTAGTCCGACGGCCGATGGACCGAGCCGTCCCAGCCGCGGGCAAATCCGAGGTCTTCGAGCCGGCGGGTCGAGAAGCGTGCAATCTGCCGCCCGGTCCGGCGCCGGCTGCTCGAGGCGAGGATGCGGCCGGCCATGCCGGTCAGGACGTCGACGATGGGTTCAACTCGTTTGGCGTTCATGGTGCTCTCCCAGAGTGGCGGCAGTTTTGGTTTCAGCAGTTGCCCCGCGACTTTCGTCAGCGAGAGTATCAGTCACATCAAACTCGCCTTTTGCAGCGGCGGTGAATGACTGATTACGCGAGCAAACATGCCGGCTTCTGGCCTGGACGACAAACGACTTATCGGCGACAATGTGTGAGCATCACTCACACGTACAGGTATCGATCCATGCCCCGGAAGCTGCCTCCCCTCACCACCTTGCCAAGTTTCGAGGCCGCGGCGCGCCTGTTGAGTTTCTCCAAGGCGGCAGAGGAACTTCATGTCACCCACGGTGCGATCAGCCGGGCGATCAAGAATCTTGAGGATCAGCTCGGTGTGCAGCTGTTCGAGCGCGGTACGCGTTCGGTGAGCCTGACAGCCGTCGGCGAACCCTATGCGCGGGCGGTGCGCGAGGCGCTCGCCCAGTTGGCCACCGCCACCGCTGCAGCAACAGCCCGCTATTCGAGCTCGACATTGAACGTCAGCACCTCCGATGGCTTTGCGGGGAGATGGCTGGTGCCGCGCCTCTATCGCTTTCACCGTGCGCATGGCGACCTCGATGTGCGGGTTTCGACGAGCGGGAAGCTGACCAACTTCCTCGGCGACGGCATCGATGTTGCCGTCCGTTATGGCAACGGAAACTATCCGGGGCTAACGTCGGAGTTCCTCACCGGCGAGGAGGTGTTTCCAGTGTGCAGCCCAAAGCTTCTTGAGGGTGCACATCCGCTCCGCACGCCTCAGGACCTCAAACACCACACGCTGATCCGTGACAGCTTTCCGATCGACTGGGCGACCTGGCTAGCAAGCGCCGGGGTCGAGGGCGTTGACCCGCAGAGCGGGATTACCTTTGACTCTGCCACCTTTGCCATGGAGTCGGCCGCACAAGGCGAGGGGGTGGTGCTCGGCCGGACCATGCTCGTTGCGGCCGACCTTGCCGCCGGGCGGCTCGTCCGCCCCTTCGGCCACGCCCTGAAATCCCCCTCCAGCTTCTATTTCGTCTACCCGCCAGAGGCGATCCGTCAGCGCAAAGTCAAGGCTTTTCGGGATTGGCTGCTCTCAGAAGTCGCGCCGCAAATGGACTGACGGGAAGGCCGAGAGAACAGGATCGTCTACATCGCGCAGTCACCATCGGCTCGCCCGAAACGCGGTGACGATCCAGGCACGCGAGTCGAAAAGCACACCGTCCGCGGTCAAATGCGCGTCGAGCAGATCGCGCAACCGCCGCAGCGGCGCGTCGACATCCACATCTGCGCGGGCGAGCGGATCCTTGACCAGTTGCAGGCCAAGCAAAGCGTCATAGGCCACATCGACGTCCTGGCCGTAGAAGACCGGCTCATGCACTTCGGCAAAGTCGACCGAAACAAAACCGGATGCACGCAAGATCTCCGCGGTGATGGCGGGGTCGCCAAGCGAAAACGGGGTGGCGGCGCCCCCCGATATGGCGGTCCCCGGCGCAATTGCCCGCTGAATGGCAGTTGCCCACTCGTTACGGTCCTGGCATCGCCATACCATCCACACAAGACGTGCCCCTGGTCGCATCGCCCGGGCGATATTGGCGAACGCCGCCGCCGGATCGGCAAAGAACATCACTCCAAATCGACTAATGCACAGATCGAAGCCGGCAGGCGGAAATACCAGCAATTGCGCATCGCCGCGCTCAAAGGCGACGTTTCGCAATCCCTCTTTCGCGCTACACTTCCGGGCGATCTCGAGCATCTCGGCCGATACGTCCACGCCGAGCACGCTGCCTTCCACCGCGACACGGGCAGCATCACGAGAGGATTGTCCCGAACCGCATCCGATATCGAGCACGCGATCGCGCGTTCCCACCTTGACCGCAGCCCTGAAGACCTCGTTGTGCCGTCGCAGTTCGGCGTCGTAAAACGCAGCGCAGTTCAGCACCATCGCACGCCTGCCTGGAGATGATGGGCCGGCAGCATTTCCGGCCGCTCTGCCCTGATCTTTTCGCGTCGGGCCACCCCCGAACTGTCAGCCGCGCCGCGCCGCCTCGATCGCTGCAACGTCGATTTTCTTCATCTCCATCATCGCCTCGAATGCGCGCTTTGCTTCATCGCCGCCGGCGGCCATCGCTTCGGTCAGCACGCGCGGCGTGATTTGCCAGGAGATGCCCCATTTGTCCTTGCACCAGCCGCAGGCACTTTCCTGGCCGCCATTGCCGACGATGGCGTTCCAATAGCGGTCGGTCTCCTGCTGATCGTCGGTGGCGATCTGGAAGGAGAAGGCTTCGTTGTGTTTAAACGCGGGCCCGCCATTGAGGCCGAGACAGGGGATGCCGGCGACCGTGAACTCGACCGTCAGCACGTCGCCTGCCTTGCCGGACGGGTAGTCGCTGGGAGCGCGGTGGACGGATTTCACCGAACTGTCGGGAAAAATCTCGGAATAGAAGCGGGCCGCAGCCTCGGCGTCCTTGTCGTACCAAAGGCAGATCGTGTTCTTGGCGATTGTCATTGCTGGTCCCTTTGCTTTCGAAATCAATCGGGGCTTTTGAAATCAACCCGGGTTTTTCACAGCTGGCCTCGGCGTTGCACCGGACATGGAAATGCGCTCGTGCCATCGACGTTCCGGCAGCAGCAGCTGCCCGGAATCAAGGTACCACGGCTGGTGCTTTCAGGACCAGATGCGGGCAGTGACTCGAATCGGCGATGGTCCGCCTGCTCCGACCGGCGGCCTCACTCTTTGCGTAGGGCAGCGCCGCTTTGCTCAAGGTCGCGCTGGCTTTCCGTTGGCGCGCCGTTGCCTCAGAAGGCGCATGAGCAAGTTCCGTCTGTCCTTGCGCGGGACGAGTTCGATATCGCTGACAAGTTTTGCGCCGCCCTTGTGCCGCTCCAATGTGATCTTGCGGCTGTGGAAGGCCTCCAGCTCGGCGCGGTGCGCTACGCTTATGATGGTGACCTTCGGCAATTCGCGAATAATCATCTCCATCATCTTGTCCTGGCTCTTCTCGTCGAGTGCCGACGTTGCCTCGTCCAGCACGATGATATCGGGGCGGTGCAGCAGAAGACGCGCGAAGGCGAGGCGCTGCTTTTCGCCACCCGACAAGGTCTGGTCCCATGGCGCGTCCTCCTCGATCCGGTCGTTGAGGTAGTCGAGTCCCACCTTGTCGAGGGCAGCCTTGATCTTATCCAGCGTCCAGTTGTCGGCGGCGCCTGGATAGGCGACAGCGCGGCGAAGCGTCCCGGTCGGGATGTAGGGCCGTTGCGGCAACATGAACAACCGTCTGTCGGCGCGGATGTTGACGCTGCCGCTACCCCATGGCCACAGACCCGCGACGGCCCGCACCAACGTACTCTTGCCCGAGCCGGATTCGCCGGCGACGAGCACCCGCTCGCCTGGTTCGATCACGACCTCGGTTTCCTTGACCACGGCGGTGCCGTCGTCGAGCGACACGGAGAGATTGTTCAGGCTGAGCATCGCATCGCCGCCGGTCTCGCCGCGCTTTATGCGTCCCAGCGTGTTGCTCTGTTCCGCGCGCTCGAGCCCGTCGAGCGACATCATCAGCGAGGCGATGCGCCGTGCACAGGCGTTCCAATCGGCGAGACGGGGATAGTTGTCGACCAGCCATCCGAACGCGCCCTGCACGATGGCAAAGGCCGAGGCAGCCTGCATGACCTGTCCAAGTGTCATGCTGCCTTCGAGGAACTTTGGAGCGCAAAGCAAGACCGGCACGACAGGCGCAAACAGGCTCGACCCCTGAGACACCAGCGCCGTGCGCATGTGCTGGCCTGCAAGGAGCGCCCATTGCCTGAGCACATGGGCAAATGTCTTGTCCATGCCGCTGCGCTCCTCCTCCTCGCCGCCGAGCAATGCGATGCTCTCGCCGTTTTCCCGCACGCGCGTCAGCGTGTAGCGGAACTCGGCTTCCGCCTGATTTTTTCCCTCGGAGAGGTGGACGAAATGGCGGCCAATGACCGCCATCGAAGTGGACGTGATCGCGGAATAGAGCACTGCGGTGATGACCAGGAAGCCGGGAATGGTGACCGTCGAACCTGCAATCGTCAGGGTCAGGGCGCCGCCGATCGTCCACAGCACCACGATGAAGGTCGAGGCCGACAGAAATGCGACGATGACACCGGCGATGAAATCGACGGGCGATTCGGTGGCAATCCGCAAATCCTCGGCGATGCGGGCTTCGGGGTTGCTATGATCGCCGCCGACGAGGTTCAGCTGATAGTAGCGGCCGCTTGCGAGCCAGCGCGCGATGACCGCGGTGGTGAGCCAGGACCGCCAGCGGCGCTGTATCCTCATGCGAAAGAAGACTTGTGCCACCACAAGGCTGGCGCTTCCGATCACGAGTGGCAGGAATACGGCGCTCAGCCAATATACGGTGTGGGCATTGCGTTGCTCAATGGCGTCGAAAATTGCGCGATTCCAGACATTGATCCCATACTGGAAGCCGACATTGGCGACGATCAGGACCAACAGCCCGATCGTCAACGGCCAGGCGACCCTGTCGCCACTGCCGCTCCAGTAACCGCGCGCGCTGATCCAGAAGCGCTTAAGCAGGTATCTCTTGCGCGCCCGCTCGGCCTCTTCAGGTGTCAGCTCAGGATCGGGTTCGGTGACATCCGGCGGCGGCGCGGGCTCGCCGACGACCTCGGACGCGACTTCGACAGTCGACTGTTTCTCGCGGCGCGACTTCTCGGCATCGCGCGATTGGGCGCCGTCAACCGATTTCAGCTTAAATTTAGCCTCGGGCATCCGGCGATAACGGCTTAAAAATCAGAAGGTTTCATAGCGTCCGCTCGAGATCCCAGATGCCAACAACGCCAAGGCTTCTCAGCTGTTCCGGTGCTCGCAGCAGCCTATGGTCGTTCTCGATGACAGGCTTTGATCGTTGCGGGGCAGACCGCCGAGCGTCGGCTGCGGGTCAGTCTGCAACAAAGCATCACCTGCTGCGGTCTCGAGAATTCGCTTCAGGCTCTCAAGATTTGTCCGCATGCTGCATTCGAAGAGGCTGGACGCAAGCGGCGCGAGAAGTGCCATCGGCCCGAGTCAACAGGATCGAGGAGGAGAGATCATCTCGATTGCGATTGCGAGCATCTGCTGCCCAGCCGGACCGCGCCAGCCCCGAGTTCCGGAACAAGGGTGCGATTTTGCCGTTGAGCCAGAAACTGGAAGCGACCCGCATGTCCGAATTGCCGAATGAAGAGATCGAAGGGCGGCTGAACGCCCAGCGCGAGACTCTGGCGCTGGTCGTTGCGCTGCTTGCCAGCAAGGATACGGCACCCGAGCGAATATGGGCCGAACTGGAGGCCCGTTTTCAGTTTCAGAACAGTCAGGAGGACCCTGGCGTCCTGCCAAGCCGCGCATTCGCCATCGAAGCTGCGAAGATGCGGGAGTTCAAGCTGATCGCCGAAGAGGCGCAGGCGCGCAATGCGGAATGGAACCGCAGGGACAAGCCACAGGGCGCCAGCTGAAACCCCGGAGAGTGGATGCAGGACCGGCTATTTTACAATGACTGAGCAAGCGTCAGCTTTGCTGCAAAAGTGTACGTGCCAACTCTTGCCATTCCTCGTCAAGCGTTAAGGTCGACGGCGCCGCCTTGCTGCGGCGATACCAATATTCCGCATTCGACTGGTCGCCTTCCTTGCGGTGGAGATAGGCATGCACGTGCATGCCCGCCGTATCGTCGCGCTGCTGCGCGCACTCGTGCGCCTTAGCCCAATCGCCCTTTGCATCCCACCACAGCGCCTGCAGGGCAGGGCTCAAGCCGGCTGGCGGCTGTGGTTTCGCAATCGAATCCCTGAAGGCTTGCAGATCCATTTTTCCACCTCGGTAAGATGCAGAGCGCCAATAATACCCGCACCGGCAGCCGACCGAAAGCGTGCTTTGGGCGGGATGACCGGAATGGGCGGACGTCCGATAACCGAACGGCCAGACGGTTGATTCGATGACGTGCATGAAATAGTGCGCGCCACGACACCATGACGCCTGAGACAGCGAGGATGAGCCGATGACAGCCTCCGACAAGCCGCGCCAATTCTACCACGGCACCCGGGCCGATCTTAAGCCGGGAGACCTGATCGAAGCCGGTTACAGCTCCAATTACGGGGCGCGAAAGCAGGCAGCCTGGGTCTATCTAACCGGCACTCTGGATGCGGCTATCTGGGGTGCAGAACTGGCCGCCGGTGACGGACGCGAAAGGATCTACATCGTGGAACCAACCGGCCCGGTCATGGACGACCCCAATCTTACGGACAAGAAATTTCCCGGCAATCCGACGCAGTCCTATCGCTGCCGCGAGCCGCTCAGGATCACGGGCGAGGTCACCGAGTGGCAGGGCCACTCCCCCGAGCGGCTGAAAGAGATGAAGGACCATCTCGAACGGCTGAAGGCACAAGGTATCGAGGCAATCGATTGATCGCTGAGTTCTGCGATTGCCAAGCTTGGCTCTGACCTACGGTCGGCGGCAGTCCCCGCGAAATACGGCTCCACGTCCGCAATGGGTCCGCGAGTTGTCGTTGCTTGCAGGGCTGGAGAGCGGATGCTCCTTTTCATCTCGTCGCGAACGTGATGATCTCTGGGCTCGAAGGGCCAAGTGGGCTGCCGTCAAAGCCGCCGAATTGCTGTTCGATCCGTAGCCCCGCGTTCCCCAGCAGGCTCGATAAGGCGTCCGTCTCGAGGAATCGCAAGGTGCTGCGACTAACTTGCGGAAAGCTCGGATGCTTTCCGCCGAACCTGTGGGTGAATGTCACCGTCTGTCCATCGAACCGCATGATCACCTCTGTTGTGATCTGCACCAGCGACCCGTCAGGCAGCTCAACGACGACCGCATTTTCGGGTGTCCAGTGCTCCCACGCCCGCACCGAAGGGTTCCGCGTTTCGAACGCGAAGCATCCGCCTGGCACAAGGGCGTGTCGGACAGCCGCCATGAAATCCCTCAGGTCTTCGTCGCTGACAAGGGCCTGGAATGCGTGCCCCGTCATCACAATGAGATCAAACTCGGCTGTCCAGCCGGCCGATTGGAGATCGCCGAGAACCCATTCGATATCCGCGCGCGTTCGTGCGCGATTCAACACGCCGGGTGCTGGGTCGATGCCGCAGAGCCGCCCTGAATGTCCGGCCAGGCGTGCCTCGTGAAGGAGGGTGCCCGTTCCACATCCGACATCAAGCACCGCGTCTGCTGTTAGAATGCGGGGCAGGTAGAAATCATAGTCGTCGCGCGCAGATCTCGGGTGCCAGGCGTCGTAGACGGCAGCGAGATATGGGTCGGCGAAAAGGGGGTCGACCATAGGCGGTATTCCCAATCAACTTTGACTGTGCGAGCGGCGTCGCCGCGAGCATATAGCCCATAAGTCGCGTCGATCGTTACCGCACGACCTCGCGGTGGCGGCCGGGCAGGCGGGTGGCGATGAGCTTGTCGATGCGGCGGCCGTCGAGGTCGACGACCTCGAAGCGCCAGCCTTGCGCGTCGACACATTCGCCGGTCGCCGGCAGATGGTGCAAATGCGACAGCACATAGCCGGCGACGGTTTCGTAATCGCGGCTCTCAGGCAGGTCGATGCCGAGGACCTCTGCCATCTCGTCGGCCTGCATGTAGCCGGCGAGCAGCCATGAGCCGTCCTCGCGCTTGACGGCGTTTTCCTCTTCGCCGGCGTCGAGATCCGAACGGAAGACGCCGGTGATCGCTTCCAGAATGTCGGCCGGGGTGACGATGCCTTCGAAATGGCCGTATTCGTCATGCACCAGCGCCATCGGCACGTCGGATTCCTTCAGCGTCGCAAGCACGTCCAGCGCGTCGGCCTGGTCATGCACGATCGGCGCGGCCCGCACGTGCCGGCGCGGGTCGAGAGCGCGGCCGCCGAGCATTGCGGCCAGCACGTCGCGGGTCTGGACGACGCCGATCATGGCGTCGACGCCGCCGTCGCCGGCCGGCAGGCGCGAATGCTGGGTGTCCATCAGCAGCTTCCTGATGGCCGCCTCGTCGGATTGCAGATTGATCCAGTCGACCTCGGTGCGCGGCGTCATCACCGCGCGCACGGCACGGTCGCCGAGCCGCATGACGCCGGCGATCATCCGCCGTTCGTCGGATTCGATGGTGCCGTGGTGCTCGGCTTCGGCGACCAGCATCTTGATCTCCTCGTCGGTGACCTTATCCTCGCTCTGACCGCGCTGGCCAAGCAGCCACAGGAGGGCGCGGCCGGAAAAATCGAGCAGGAAGACCAGCGGCGCCGAGACGCTGGCGAGGATGGTCATTGCCGGGGCGACCCTGACGGCTACCCGTTCGGGGTCGCGCAATGCGATCTGCTTGGGCACCAGTTCGCCGATGATCAGCGAGCCATAGGTGATGAGGGCGACGACGATGCCGACGCCGAGCGGATCGGCGAGGCTTTCGCGGATGCCGGCCGACGCCAGGGAGGTGGCCAGCCGCTCGCCGAGCGTGGCGCCGGAAAAGGCACCGGACAAGACGCCGACCAAAGTGATGCCGATCTGCACCGAGGACAGGAATTTTCCCGGATTGGCGCCGAGCGCCAGGGCCCGGCCGGCGCCCTTGACGTTGCGGTCGATCATCGTCTTGAGGCGCGCCGGCCGCGACGAGACGATGGCGAGTTCGGACATCGACAGAAGGCCGTTCACGCAGATGAGGACGACCACGATGGCAATTTCAGCATAAAGCATGCCGGGTCCATAGCATTGCCGCGCGGTTTTCGAAAATAGGACGGTCGCGCTTTTTAAATTTAGCGAGCCGGGCAATCAGGCGGCACCCATGCCGCATCCCAGGGCGGCGCGGAAAAATGCTCGATCAGGGCGTCGACGACGACGCGCACCTTTGGCGCGAGATTGCGTGTTACCGGCCAGATGGCATGCACCACGGTGTTTTCGACAAGACAGTCCGACAGAACCATTTCGAGCTCGCCGCGCCTGATGCTGTCGGCCGTCAGCCATGTCGGCAGATAGACGATGCCGCAGCCGGCCAGTACCGCATCGAGCATCGGTTCGCCGTGGCCGAGCACCAGCCGCGCCTTGGGCGCGAATTTTTCGAGACGGCCGTCGACATGCCTGACTGTCCAGGGATGGACCGTGCCGTCGCGGCCGTAGCCGATGAGGCTGTGCCTGGCCAGGTCCTCGATCGATAGCGGCCTGCCATGGGCGTCGAGATAGGCGGGGGCGGCGCAGATGGCCGAACGTTGGGCATAGATGCGGCGCGCGGCGATCGACAAGCTGTCGTCGAGGTCGCCCATACGCACCGCCAGGTCGATGCCTTCCTCGATCAGGTCGACGCGCCGGTCGTTGAACGAGATTTCCATCGTCAGGTCCGGGAATTTTTTGGAAATGTCGAACAGCAGCGGGGCGACGCACCGCCGGCCGAAGGCCAAAGGCAGGTCGACGCGCAGCCGCCCGGAAGGCACCTGCTTGCGCGATGCCAACAGCGACCGGGCGGCTTCGATCTCGGCCAGTGCCCTGACGCAGGCTTCGTAATAGCTCAGGCCCTCGCTGGTCGGGCTGAGGCTGCGGGTGGTGCGGTTGAGCAGGCGGACGCCCAATCGCTGTTCCAGCTGCGCGATCGACTTGCCGACCGCCGATTTGGTGACATGCAGCCGTGCGCCAGCGCCGGTGAAGCTGCCGGCCTCCACCGCGTGAACGAATGCGACGATGCCTTGCAAATTGGCCGATTCCAATGAAGCGCTCCTATTGTAGAGTTTTGCTCCTTAATCTGTTGCAGAACATGCCACATGGAAGCACTTTTCTCCATAGTGAAACGGCGTAAATGTCTCGCGCAATCATCAACCACGGAGCGCGAACCAAATGAGCACCGAAAACAGATCCTGGCAGATGAACGGTTTCGGCCTGTCCAGGTTGAAGCCGGCTGATGGAAAGCTGCCCCAACCCGGGCCGCATGATCTTCTGGTACGCGTCACAGCGGTATCGCTGAATTACAAGGACAGGATGATCGTCGATGGCGTGCTGATACCGGACCTCAGCTTTCCGTTCGTGCCGACATCGGACGCGGTAGGCGAAGTAGTCGCCACCGGCAGCGAAGTCAGCCGCTTCGGCATCGGGCAGCGTGTGCTCGGCCAGGTGATCGCCGACTGGCCGGACGGCGACGCCCCGCCGGTGCTGCACAAGCACACGTTGGGATCGTCGCTGCCCGGCACTTTGTCCGAGCATGTGCTTTTTCACGAGGATGCCGCCGTGGCCGCGCCGCTATCGCTCAGCGATGTCGAGGCATCGACGCTGCCGATTGCGGCACTCACGGCGTGGTTCGCGCTGGTCGAGGCGGCAAAGCCAATCCCGGGCGAGACCGTTCTCATCCAGGGCACTGGCGGTGTGTCGCTGTTTGCGCTGCAGTTCGCCGCCGCCTTCGGCCTGCGCGCCATCGTCACCTCGAGCAGCGACGAGAAGCTCGAACGGGCGAAGGCGCTCGGCGCCTGGCAAGGGATAAACTATCGCAGCCGGCCGGCGTGGGACGAGGCCGCGCGCGACCTGACAAACGGCGCCGGCGTCAGCCATGTGCTGGAAATGGTCGGCGGCGACAATGCGCGGCGCTCGCTCAATGCGCTGGGCGCCGACGGCCGGCTGTCGGTTATCGGCTTGCTGGGCAGCATGGAGCTCAATTTTCCGATCTTGCCGTTCATGCGCAACCGGATCGTCGTCCAGGGCATATCGATCGGTCACCGTCGTGCTTTCGAACGGATGAACCAGGCGATCGAGACGCTTGCCATCAAGCCGGTAATCGACAAGGTGTTTGGCTTCGACGAGGTGCCGCAGGCATTTGAGCGTCTGGAGACGGGACCGTTCGGCAAGATCGTGATCACCGTGCCCTGAGCCGGTCGGAAATGGGTCAGACGGGAAGGCTGATCGCGCGCCTACGGCAGTTGCAGCAGGACGCCGATGATGGCCTTGCCGTCGGTGAAATAGGGATCGCCTTCGCCGTTGCGCCCGGTCTTCGTGGCGCCGACGCCTGGTATCTCGCTGGTCGAGATCAGCATGCCGGCGGCGGAGAGGTCGCGCATCAGCCCATCGCGCTCGGCGTCGATGTCGGGGCCGATGTGATGAGTGATCGCGCCGGTGTCATGGCTGAGGCCGACGCCGCGGTCAAAGCTTGCCGAGCCAAGCCAAAGCGGCCGGCCGTCGTCTCCGGTCGCATTGGTCTGCCAGAAGCGGACGTGATGGCGCCGGTCGGCACTGTCGCCGACCGGTTTTTCGAAGGCGAGGTCCTGGACGCGGCCTTCGAACAAAAGCCGGCTGACCGGCGCGTCGGGATAGGGGCGGTTAAACAGCACGCTTTCGCCGATCTCGATGGCAGTCTTCAGCGTGATGGCGTCTGCCGTATCCCAGCCGGCGACGGCAAAAGCATGGACAAGCTCCTTCTTGGTGCCGACAAGGCCGACATTGATCGGATCGCCCGGAATGCCTTGCGGCGTGTGCGTCACCATCTCGAATTGCTGATTGCGAAAATTGCGGTCCCGCAACGTCCAGAACTCAGGCGCGGCGAAATAGGCGAGCGAAAGATAAGCGGCACAGCATGCCACCAACCAGGTCGTTGCACGTCGTCGAAGGCTCCGTTGGCTCAAGAGGCACCACCCAAGCGTCTGCGCAACATCTTAACCGGCGCAGCAAGTCTTGGGCAGGGGCCGCAATCAGCGGCAGGCGCGATAGCCGTTCTTGCGGTTCTTGATGTCGAAATGGAAATGATTGCGGTGATCGTAATTGTAGCCGGGGCCGAGCACGGTGGTGAAATACTGGCAGCCGTCGGCGCGCACATTGTTGAGGAAGCCGCGGGTGCGGAAGGCGAACAGGCCGGGCTTGCGGACGTCGATGTCGTCGCCATTGTTGAGCTCGATGCTCATCACGTCGAGCGCATTGCCCTTGCCGTGTTCGGACAAAACACCTTCGCCGGCGATCCTGCGGCAGGAATAGCTCGAGCCCTGGTGGATGGTCTTGACGCCCGAGAAATAGCGCCAACGGGCCGACGGGACGAGTTCGTTCCTGGTCCAGCCGGCAAAGGTGGCGGCCATGTCGCAGGTCAGCGTCGCGGCCGGCTTCATCTCGACGCTGCCGATGGCCGAGACCTTGACAGGATAGTCGATGCCGCACTGGCCTTCATGGATCGGCGCCACGTCGGTGTAGACGACACCGAGGCGTTTCAGCTCCTTTCGGCAATCGATCTCGGTGGCCGGCATCTGTTCGGCCGGCGACATCGGATTGTCCATGCGCGGATAGGCGGCGGTCATATAGGGGTTGGACGGGACGAGGCGCTGCATGCCGGAATATTCCGGGCCGGAACTTTGTGGGTCGGAATTGGGCGCGCCGGAATTGGGCGGGACGGCAGCGGTCTGGCTGCCGACATCGACGGCCGGCTGCAGCGACAGCACGCTGCCGGTATTGCAGGCGGAGACCCCCGCAACGGCAAGCATGGCGGCAAGCCTGCCGGCCATACGCGCGCGCCTTGTTTGCCGCGCGGCGGCAAGCGCAGCGCGAAATGTTCCGGCCATCGGCAGGTATCCTGTCCCCAGATGGCACAGAGTTTAATCGCCAAGGGTAAAGGAAAAATCAGCGGCGCCGTTCACGCCTGCGGCCAAATTGCGGCGCCCCCATAGGCTAAGGTCACTGGCAAAACGTACCACCGTTGCGGCGCGGTTCGAGGTCGAAGTGGAGATGCTGCGAATGATCGGCGTCGCTGCCGGGGCCAAGCACGGTCTTGAACGGTCCGCAGGCTGCCTTGCGCACTGCGTTCAGGAATTTCGCGTCCTTTTCCGGCGGCGCCGGGCCGACATCGATCTCCTTCCCGTCCGAAAGCTTGAAGCTGGCGATGTCGAGCGCGTTGCCGAAGGCGTGCTCCGACAATTTGCCGCCGCCATTGCGCGACCGGCAGACAAAGGCGGAGGCCTGGCCGATCGATTTAATATCCGCGCCGAACTCGGCCTTTGCGGCAGGCTGGATGACGGACGCAGCAAAGCGGGCGGCCGCTTCCGCCATCTGGCAATTCAGCTCGGGCTCCGGGCCGATGGCGATGGATTTGCCGAGCGTCTTCAGCGCGATCGGGTAGGGGATCGAGCAACCGACTGCCGTATCATGCTCGGGCTTGCGCTCCTCGAAATCGACGCCCATCGACTTCAGCCGCCTGCGGCAGGCCAATTCCTCGGCCGGCATTTCTCTCCCGGCAATGGCGGCCGATCGAGGATCAGGAAGGATTTTTTGCTCCGCCTTCTCGTCTGCCTCGGCCGGGTTTGGTGGCGCGCCTGGTGGGGTTGCCGGCGGCTCAGCCCGTGCCGGCTTTTCGGGCGGCTGCGGTGCAATCGCCGGCGGCTCCGGAGCATCCTCCGGGCGCGGTTCGGGGACCGGGATCTCGGTTGGTGGCGGCGGAGTGACTTGCTGGTTGAGCTGCGGAACTGGTGCAGTTTGCGGTAGGTCGGGTGCCTTGGCTAAAACGGGTCCCGCCAGCGGCGTAGCCGCAACGGCCAGCAGCAATCTGCCCAATCTGAAAAAGCCAAACGCCGCCATTACGTCGCAACGGCCAGAATGCAGGGAAGTTGCCTTGAGCGAGGGGGGCGGCCGATCACAATCGGTAACCGCGCCGTCACGCGCCGATCGCTTCCAAGCCTTCCTCGAGCCAGTCCGCCAGCAGCGGCATGCCGAGCAGATATTTTGCCGTGCGCTTGTTGGCGCGCTCGCGGGCGGCGGACAGCGCGTCCGTCCATTCCGTCGCGTCATAGTCGCCGCGGCCGACCCAGGCCAACGCAATCAGTTCGGCCGCTTCGTCGACATTGAGATCGTCGATCAGCTCGCGCAGTTCTTCTTCGGTGAGATCTTCGGAGCTTTCCTCGGCAAGGCCGTCATGATGGTGGTTGTCGTGCGCGTTGCCGTCGAGCTCTACCTCGTGCTCGGCGCCGTCGGCATAGTCTTCGTTGACGGCGGCGCTGAGCGCCTTCGCCTTCAGGATGAACAGGCGCACGGTGTCGGGACCGATCGAAAGCTCCCAGTCTCGTTCAACGCGTTGCTGCACCGGCCGTCTCCCTGCTTCGTGCTCGGTCGGCCCGATGATAGCGGATTTGCAGCGCTCGTCACATTATCTTGCGCGGCGGCGTTGATCGTGAAGCATGATTTCCGATGCCCTCTCTTCCCGGATAAGATGGCCTTGCTGGGAGAGATCGCGGTTTTGAGATAGGATGACATTTTCCGGGACGAAACGGCGTTGGGCCGGCGTTAGTGTTGCATTGTCAGGTTCAAAGGAGAATTCGATGCGCAGACGATTGCTGATTTACGCCATGGCCATCGCCGCCCTGCCGCTGATTGCGGCTCCGGCGTTTTCGGCTGGTGAAGGCGGGGGAGGTGGCGGTGGCGGTGGCGGCGGCAATGGCGGCGGCCAGTCCCAGTGCAAGAAGGGGGAGGCGTGGGACAAGAAACAGAAGAAATGCGTCTCCCCGAAGCAAGGCATGCTGGACGACGACAGCATCTACGATGCCGGTCGCGCGCTGGCGATGGATGGACGCTACGACGAGGCGATCGCCGTGCTCAGCCTCGCCGCCAACAAGCAGGATCCGCGCATCCTCAACTATCTCGGCTATTCGCACCGCCATTCCGGCCGCGTCACCGTCGGCCTCGGCTATTACGAGGAAGCGCTGCGCATCGACCCGAACTACACGCTGGTGCGCGAATATCTCGGCGAGGCGCACTTGCAGATCGGCGATCTTGCGGGCGCCCAGGAACAGCTTCGCGAGATCGAGAAGCGCACGGGCAAGGGGTCTCGCGAATACGGCATGCTGTCGGAGCAGATCGATCATTTCATGAGGAGCTGATCCTCCGGAACGCTCCTCATAACCGGCTGTGAGCGATCGCAGCCGGTTTTTTGCTGTGCTGCACATGTTGGCCACAACCGAGATTTGGCATCACGGTACACGATACGATCTTGGAAACCCCCGCTTGACGTGGGGTCAGCCGTGCAATCGGTGGATGATTTTTCAAAAACCGACTTTTTGGACGTGAAAAACCCGCGAAGATTGCTATATCTTGCGAAATTGTGGTGAGACGGTTCCGTTAGCCCGAGGCTGCCGGACCGTTTTCTTTTTGTACCATCGACAAGGTCGCTCCCGATTGCGGGGGCGGCGGCAGGAAAGGTCAGGCATTATGAACAAGGTCCCGATGACAGGCGAGGGGTTCGCGTCATTGAAGGAAGAACTGCGCTGGCGCCAGCAACAGGAGCGGCCGCGTATCATCGAGGCGATTTCCGAAGCGCGCTCGCATGGCGACCTATCCGAAAATGCCGAATATCACGCGGCAAAAGAGGCACAGAGCCTCAATGAGGGCCGGGTCAACGAACTCGAGGACCTGATCGCGCGGGCCGAGGTGATCGACGTCACCAAGCTCAGCGGCGACAAGGTCAAGTTCGGCGCCACCGTGGTGCTGGTCGACGAGGATACCGAGGAGAAAAAGACCTACCAGATCGTCGGTGACCAGGAAGCCGACGTGAAGTCCGGCCGCATCTCGATCTCCTCGCCGATCGCGCGCGCCCTGATCGGCAAGGAAGTCGGCGACGCCATTGAGGTCAATGCGCCAGGCGGCGCCAGGGGCTACGAGATCGTCCAGGTGCAGTTCATCTAGGGGATTGGCGCTGCTCTGCCTTCTCCCCTTGTGGGAGAAGGTGGCCTCGCGAAGCGAGGTCGGATGAGGGGTGTTCCAGCTTGGCTCCCTCCGCACTCCGTCCAACACCCCTCATCCGTCTTGGCGCTGCGCGCCAATCCACCTTCTCCCACAAGGAGACCTTTGCACGGGGAAGCGAAATCCTGGTTGGTGAGTTAATGGGGCTTTTTTGAAAGCCGGGAAAGCAGTTTTCGACGGCTTGGCATGGCATCGAACGGCATGACCGGCCGATCCGCCGATTTTAGGCCGATTTTAGACAGACTCCTCCTCATGCCGGCTTTCCGCCAGGTGGATAGAGGG